>CAMTXD010000043.1:0-9621 GCA_947085625.1 uncultured Gallionellaceae bacterium
AAGTCGGGCGAGCGCAGCGGCACGTGCCGGACTCTATTACGACGCTGCGTATCCTCATCGCGCGAGCCGTCGCTGCGAGGCTGCTACGATGTCCGTGTTGCGGTGGGGGTTAACGAGATTTGTGACACAGTAAGACTAGGGTGTGAAACGTTCGGGTTAATGCACTATCTTGACCGTCCCTTCAAAATTTCACCGCATATTAAGCACACTGCTATAATTCGCCCATATGAATAAAGCCCTCTCCGCCACCCCGCGCGCGCTCGATCTGGCGCGCGAGGTGCTCAGCATCGAAGCCGCCGCCGTGCTGGCGCTCACGCAACGCATAGACGAAACTTTCCTGCACGCGCTCAACCTCATCCTGTCCTGCGAGGGGCGGGTGATCGTGAGCGGCATGGGCAAGTCCGGCCACATCGCGCGCAAGATCGCCGCCACCCTGTCCAGCACCGGCACCCCGGCTTATTTCGTGCATCCGGCCGAAGCCAGCCACGGCGACCTCGGCATGATTACCGCCCACGATGTGTTTATCGCGTTGTCGTATTCCGGTGAAAGCCAAGAGCTGCTCACTATCGTGCCGGTGATCAAACGCCAGGGGGCAAAGCTGATCAGCCTGACCGGCAATCCGCAATCCAGCTTGGCACTAGCCGCAGACGCTCATCTCAATGGCGCGGTGGACAAAGAGGCGTGCCCGATGGGGCTGGCGCCGACCACCAGCACTACGGCTGCGCTGGCCTTGGGCGATGCGCTGGCCATGGCGCTGCTGGACGCCAAAGGTTTCGGTGAGGCGGATTTTGCCCGTTCGCACCCCGGTGGCAGCCTGGGGCGGCGCTTGCTGACGCACGTATATGACATTATGCACTCGGGGTCGGGCATTCCATTTGTGCGGGCAAACGCCACGCTGGCTGAAGCTATACTGGAAATATCACGCAAAGGACTGGGCATGACTGCCATAGTGGATGATGCGCAACATGTACTGGGCATTTATACCGACGGCGATTTGCGCCGCACGCTGGAAAAAAATGTTGATTTCAACGCCACGCCGGTCAGCACGGTGATGTCGAAACACCCGCGCAGCATAGCCCCGAACGCGCTGGCGGTGGAAGCGGTGCAACTGATGGAGCAATACAACATCAGCCAGATGCTGGTGGTGGACGCCGATAACAAGCTGGTCGGTGCGCTGAACATGCATGACTTGTTGCGCGCAAAGGTGATTTAATCATGGGCACCTCATGCTGAACCAGGCACTATCCATTCGCCTCATCGCCTTCGACGTGGACGGTATCATGACCGACGGCGGCCTTTATTTGTCGGACTCGGGCGAGGAATTCAAGCGCTTCAATTCGCTCGACGGGCATGGCCTGAAAATGCTCAAGGCATCCGGCGTGGAGCTGGCCATCATCACCGGGCGCACGTCGCGCTGCGTCGAACTGCGCGCGCACAGCCTGGGCATCACGCATTTATATCAGGGCGTGGCAAATAAACTGGAGGTGATGCAGGCTTTGCTGGCAAAGCTCAAGCTGTCCGCGGATGCCGCCGCCTACATGGGCGACGACGTGGTGGATCTGCCGGTTATGCTGAATGTCGGGCTGGCCATCAGTGTGCCGGATGCGCCGCAAGTGGTGCGCGACCGCGCCCATTATGTCACCCTACGCTGCGGCGGGCACGGCGCGGTGCGCGAGGCGTGCGAGCTGCTGATGTCGGCGCAGGGCAAGCTGGAGGCGCAACTCGCGCCTTATCTGACCAGTTCGAGCACGGCACGCCGTGCTCCTACACATGAATAATCCCACCACCCTCGACCGCCTGCGCGCTTGGTCTGCCTTGTTGCCGTTGCTGTTGCTGCTGGCGGCGGCTTACTGGTTGAACCAGCAAGTGCAGCCGCTGCCGCCCACAGCAGACAGAGCGGCGCGCCATGACCCGGATTTTATCGTCAGCCATTTTTCTGCCACCACGCTGAGCGAGCAGGGCACACCGCGCTTCATGCTGGCCGCGCAACAAATGCTGCATTACCCGGATAATGACAGCACGCACCTGGAAGCACCCCATCTGACCAGTCTGACTCCGGATCGCCCGGCACTGCATGTCACCGCCAAGCGCGGCACGATGTCGGGCAAGGGCGATGAAATATTCCTGCATGATGAAGTAAAAATCGTGCGCGCCGCAAGCAGGGGGCAAAGCGAACTGGTGTTCACTACCCCTTACCTGCGGGTTATTCCCGAGCATGGCTTGGCAGACACCGACCAAGCCGTCACCATGACCGATGCACAAAATAAAATCAGTGCGGTTGGCATGCAACTCGACCATAAAGCGCGCGTAATAAAACTGCTCGCACAAGTCAGCAGCGCACATGAATCTGCGAAAAAATAACCACGCCGCCATGCTTTGCTTGGCGCTGGCCTGTTACGTCGCGGCCAGCCACGCCGAGCGTGCCGACCGCGACCAGCCGGTGCACCTGGAAGCGGCCCGGGTCAGCATAGATGATGCCAGACAGATCAGCACCTTCGAGGGCAAGGTAATACTCACCCAGGGCACGCTGACCCTCCGGGGTGACAAAATTGTCCTGACCCAGGGTAAGGATGGCATGAAGCGCGGCACGGCCACGGGGCAGCCCGCCAGTTTCCGCCAGAAGCGTGAGGGGTTTGATGAATATATGGAAGGTTATGCCGAGCGCATCGAGTATGACAGTACCAATGCGACCGTGGATTTTTTTGGCCAGGCGCGCATGAAACGGGGGAATGACGAAGTGCGAGGCGACCACATCAGCTACAGCACCATAACGGAAATATTCCAGGCGCGTGGTATACCCGGTCAGGGCGTGGGTACCGCTGGCGAGGGTCGCGTGCGCGCCGTCATTCAACCCAAAAAACAGCCTGCTCCGGTGGACCCAGTAGGCAACCCGAAAGGCGGGCCATGAGTGAACTGCGCGCAGTTTCACTGAATAAGCGCTACCGTTCCCGCACCGTGGTACACGACGTTTCCTTGGCTGTGCAAAGCGGCGAGGTGGTCGGGCTGCTCGGTCCCAACGGCGCCGGCAAGACCACCTGCTTCTATATGATCGTCGGGCTGACGGCGGCGGACGGGGGTGACATTTTCATAGACGAGCAGAATATCACCCATCAGCCCATACACCGCCGCGCGCGTCTGGGGCTGGGTTACCTACCGCAGGAGGCCTCCATCTTTCGCCGCCTGACCGTGGCGCAAAATATCCAGGCGGTACTGGAATTGCAAGGCTGCGACAACGATGAAATTCAGGCACGCCTAGATGAATTGCTGGAGGATCTGCACATCACCCATATCCGCAACAATCCAGCCATCAGCCTGTCCGGGGGCGAACGGCGGCGTGTCGAAATCGCCCGCGCGCTGGCCACCAATCCGCGCTTCATCCTGCTGGATGAACCATTCGCCGGGGTGGATCCGATCGCCGTGCTGGATATCCAGAAAATCATCCGCTTCCTCAAGGAACGCGATATCGGCGTGTTGATTACCGACCACAATGTGCGCGAAACCCTGGGTATTTGCGACCGCGCCTATATTATTAACGCTGGGTCGGTCCTGGCGGAAGGCAAGCCAGACGAAATCATTTATAATGAAGGCGTGCGAAAAGTCTATCTCGGCGAACACTTTAAATTGTAAATAATCCCATGCGCCGCCACTGTCCATAAACCGTGCAATGAAACAAGCACTGCATCTCAGGCAATCCCAGCATCTGACGCTTACCCCGCAGTTGCAGCAAGCCATACGCCTGTTGCAACTGTCCACCCTGGAAATAAACCAGGAAGTGGCGCGCCTGCTGGACGAAAATCCCCTGCTCGAACGTGAAGATGATGACGCTGCGCAACCGTATGCGCATGGTGATGCCGCCGTAGCTCAGACCACTGAAAGTGCTGCGGCAAAAGATGATACGCCGCAACAGGCCGATGAAGAATGGGCCAGGGAAGAGTGGACTGCTTCTTCGTCTTCCTCAGGCAACGCGCCGGACGACGAAGATGGGACGCGCCACGAAATTGCGGCCGACACCCCTAGCCTGCGTGAGCACCTGATCTGGCAGCTCAATATGAGCTCGCTTGATACGCGTGACCGGGAAATCATCGGCCTGCTGATAGACGCATTGGATGAAAATGGCTATCTGGCGCAGTCGCTGGAAGACATCGCCGAAATGCTGCCGCCACAGCTCGACATCACCCTGGACGACCTAGAAACCGCACTGGTGCAGCTACAGTACCTGGATCGCCCAGGAATAGGCGCACGCAACCTGAGTGAATGCCTGAGACTGCAACTCAAGGCGCTGCCGCAAGATACGCCGTGCCGTGACCTGGCGCTGCAACTGGTGACGCACCACCTCAATCTGCTGGCGGCGCATGACTACACCAAGCTGAAGAAAATTCTGCGCTGTGACGATGCCGCACTGCGCACGGCGCAGTCTCTGATCACCCATCTGCAACCCCGGCCCGGTGTTGAATTCGAACAGCGCGCCGCCGACTATGTGGTACCCGATGTAGTGGTAGAACGCCATAAGGGGGAATGGCGCGTGCGCCTGAACCAGGAGGCCATGCCGCGCCTGCGCGTCAACCAGATGTATGCCAACATCCTGCAACAGCGCGGTGAGAAAAACGAACAGCAACTTGCCGGCCAATTGCAGGAAGCACGCTGGTTCATCAAAAACATGCAGCAGCGTTTCGACACCATCCTGCGTGTGTCGCAGGCCATAGTCGAACGGCAGCGCCATTTCTTCGAGCATGGCGAGATTGCCATGCGCCCGCTGGTGCTGCGTGAAATTGCGGATCAACTTGAGCTGCACGAATCCACCATCTCGCGCGTAACCACGCAAAAGTTTATGCTCACTCCGCGCGGCATCTATGAACTCAAATATTTTTTCGGCAGCGGAATTGCCACTGAAAACGGCGGCGCGTGTTCCTCCACGGCCATCCGTGCGCTCATCCGTCAGATGGTCGGCCAGGAAGATGCGTGCCATCCGCTGACCGACAGCCGCATGTCAGAAATCCTGGCGCAACAAGGCATACTAGTCGCCCGGCGTACCGTGGCAAAATACCGGGAGTTGCTGCATATTCTCCCGATCAATCTTCGTAAATCACTTTAACCACAAGGAGCAAGCAATGAACCTCAATCTCACCGGACGCCATCTTGAAATCACCCCCGCCATCCGCGCGCATGTGCTGGACAAACTTGACAAGATCAAACGCCACTTCGATCATGTGATAGACGTGAACGTCGTTCTTTCCGTGGAGAAGCTGCAGCAGAAGGCCGAGGCCAACGTCCACCTCAGCGGCAAAACGATTTTTGTGGAATGCGATGACGCCAATCTCTATGTCGCCATTGGTAATCTGATTGAAAAACTCGACCGCCAGATACTAAAGCACAAGGAACAATTTGCCGCGCGCCGCCACGATGAGACAGGAAAGCCCACTGAGCAGGAGTAAACTCAACAGCGTAGGATGGGTGGAGGTCGGCGCAGTTTGCCGACCGTAACCCATCATTCTGCACCAGTTGATGGGTTACGCGCCCAAAGAGCCGGGCGCTTCACCCATCCTACATGACTTACGACATTATGGTTGAAGCTATGAATCTTATTGGTCAAATCCTGCTTCCGCAGAATGTCCTGCTGGATGCTGATTCCACCAGCAAAAAACGGGTGTTTGAGCGGGTCGGGATATTGTTTGAAAATGCCCGGCAAATCTCGCGCAGCCAGGTATTCGACAGCCTGTTCGCGCGTGAGAAGCTGGGCTCGACCGGCCTCGGGCACAGCGTGGCCATCCCGCACGGCCGCATCAAGGGACTGCGCGAAGCCACTGCCGCTTTCATCAAAACACAAACGCCCATCCCATTTGAAGCGCCGGACGGGCAGCCAGTCAATCTGATTTTCGTGCTGCTGGTGCCAGAACGCGCCACCGACCAGCACCTGCAACTGCTGGGCGAACTGGCGCAAATGTTCAGTGATCAAACTTTTCGCGAGCAACTGCAAAACAGCAACGAAGCGGCATTTATTCATCAGATGTTCGCGAACTGGAAATCATGAACCGTTCCCATTCTACGCACTGGCAATCATGGCTCAAGTAAACATCCAACAACTCTTCGACGACAAGCGGGAACGCTTGGCATTGAGCTGGGTGGCCGGTGCGGGTGGAGCGGCCAAGATACTCGACAGCGAACTGGTCAAGGCCTCCAACAAAGGTTTGATCGGCCACCTCAACCTGATCCACCCGAACTGGGTGCAGGTATTGAGCGGCACCGAACTCGACTATTTGCACGCGCTTTCACCCGCCGCCCTGTCTGCAGCACTGACCCAAATTGAACAGGGCGAGGCGCTATGCCTGATCATTGCCGGCACCGAGCAAATCCAGCAGGAGCTGGTAGATTATGCCGACCGCACGCACACGCCGCTGTTCCGCTCCCCTCTGCCCAGCGTGCACCTGATGTGGCTGGTGCGTCATTACATGGTCAAGGAGCTGGCGGAATCCACCACGCGCCACGGCGTGTTTCTCGACGTGCTGGGGGTGGGTGTGCTAATCACCGGCGACAGCGGCATAGGCAAGAGCGAGCTGGGGCTGGACCTCATTACGCGCGGCAGTGGCTTAGTGGCGGACGATGTCACCGAATTTTACCGGGTTTCCCCTGAAACACTGGAAGGGCGCTGCCCCGAGCTATTACGCGATTTTCTCGAAGTACGCGGACTGGGCATGCTCAATATCCGTACCATGTTCGGCGAGACGGCGGTACGGCGCAAGAAAGGCCTGAAACTTATCGTGCACCTGCATCGCCCGTCCGTCGGCGAAGTGGCGCAACTGGAACGCCTGCCCATACACGCCAGCCACCAGGAAATATTGGGCATCAAAATCAATACCGTGAGCATCCCGGTGATGGCCGGTCGCAACTTGGCCGTGCTGGTGGAAGCCGCTGCACGCAACTTCGTGCTGCAACAGCGCGGCATAGACACCATGCAGGAATTCCTCAGCCGCCACGAACAGCAGATGCGGGAACAGTAAACTATATGCCTATGAACAATCTTCAGTTTATAAACAGACACCAATTAGTCCCCCCCTTTTGCAAAGGGGGGGAGCTTGCGAGGGGGCCTGGTTCGTGGCACAAATCACCTGAGAATAGTTCAGAGGCATAAAAACCATGCAACTTTTTCTCATCAGTGGTCTCTCCGGTTCCGGAAAAAGTGTGGTGCTCAAGGCGCTGGAAGACAGCGGTTATTACTGCGTGGACAACTTGCCCGCCGAACTCCTGCCCGCGCTGATGGACAGCCTGCGCCAAACTGGAAATGCCCGTGTCGCAGTCAGCATAGACGTGCGTAGCGGTGGCAGCGTGACACAATTACCACAGCACATTGCCCAACTCAAGCAGCAAGGCATGGATGTACACCTGCTATTCCTCGACGCGCGGACCGACACCCTGGTCAAACGATTTTCCGAAACGCGCCGCCGTCACCCATTGAGTAACGATAAATCAACCCTGCCGGAATGCGTACAGCGCGAACGCGAACTGCTGGCCGAGATCAGCAACATCGGCCACCGCATAGATACCAGCGAGTTGGGCGCCAATGCCCTGCGTGCGTGGATCAAGGACTTCATAGGGTTGGACCGCGCGTGCCTGACCCTGCTGTTCCAGTCATTCGGCTTCAAGAATGGCATTCCGCTCGATGCCGATTTTGTCTTCGACGTGCGCTGCCTGCCGAATCCGCATTATGATCCTGCGCTGCGCCCACTCACTGGCCGTGACACGGCGGTGATGGAATTTCTGGAACGCCTGCCTGAAGTAAAAAAAATGTGCGACGACATCCGGGTCTTTATCGAAAACTGGCTGCCCAGCTTCGTTGCTGACAACCGCAGCTACCTCACCGTGGCACTCGGCTGCACCGGTGGACAGCACCGTTCGGTGTATCTCACAGAAAAACTGGCGCAGTATTTCAAGGCACAACAACAAGTGCTGCTGCGCCACCGCGAACTCACCTGAACATGCTGCCACTCGCATATTTCAAAGCAGGCGACTGGATTGATTGCGGCACCTTATCTTGACGCACCGCAACCTGACTGGGTGAAAATTACATCATGAAAACTATCGTCCTCGCCCTGACCGGCGCATCCGGCCTGCCCTACGGCATGCGTCTACTTGAGTGTTTGTTGCAAAGCGGGGCGAGAGTGCATCTGCTGTATTCGCAAGCCGCGCAAATCGTCGCTAAACAGGAACTGGATTTTACGCTGCCCAACCGCCCGCAGGATGCGGAAAAATTCTTGAGGGAACGGCTCGGAAAGTTCAGCGGCGAACTACGCGTGTTCGGACGCGACGATTGGTACGCGCCGATGGCCTCTGGCTCCAACCCGGGCGATGCGATGGTCATCTGTCCCTGCACCATGGGCACGCTGGCGGCAGTGGCCGCAGGCTTAAGCGACGACCTCATCACGCGCGGCGCGGATGTCATGCTCAAGGAAAAACGCCCGTTGATTTTAGTGCCACGTGAATCGCCTTTTTCCGCGATTCATTTAGAGAACATGCTTAAGCTGAGTCACGCGGGTGCGGTAATTTTACCGCCCAATCCGGGATTTTATTATCAACCGCAGACGGTGCAGGACTTGGTGGATTTTGTGGTGGCCAGGATACTGGATCATTTGGGGGTGGAGCATTCGTTGGTGAAGAGATGGGGCAAGGAACAATAAAGCGATTGCTTTATAATAACAAATTTGTTACTATCTTTTTATGCACTATGTCATTACCTACTACAGCAAAGCGGTTCAAGCCAACATTATGGCGCTGCCCAAAACACTCCGGGCTAAATACTTCAACCTGACCGACCGCATGGAAGTTCACGGTTCCAATCTGGGGGAGCCGTACTCCAAGGCTATGGGGAATGGCCTGTTTGAGTTGCGGATTAAAGGTGCAGAAGGAATTGCCCGCGTATTTTTCTGCACCCAAGTGGGTAAACGTATCGTGATACTGCATAGTTTCATCAAGAAATCGCAGAAGACACCGCACGCTGAATTAGCCATTGCCACCCAACGCATGAAGGAGATTAAAAATGCTGACGCATGAAAAATTAAAAGCTAAAGCCCTGGCAGACCCGGAAGTTCGCGCCGAATACGAACGGCTAGAGCGCGAAGAATTCGCGCTGCTGGATATGTTGCTGGCAGCACGTCACGAGGCCGGGTTAACTCAAGCACAAGTAGCCGAACGCATGGGCACCCAGGCACCAGCAGTGACACGACTGGAATCGGCACTAGCTTCAGGCAAGCATTCACCCTCGGTAGCAACAGTACGCAGGTATCTGGCGGCGTGCGGCAAGGTGCTTTCTTTTGCGGCCACTACCGGCAAGGGCAGTAGAAAATTGCATGTCAGGGCGTGAATTGGTGGGTGTTGGTTTGTGATGAGGTGTGCGCTGTGCGCACGCATTGTTGCCGGGGGTAGCCCGGCAGCTAGTCACTTTCTTTTGCTTCGCCAAAAGAAAGTAACCCAAGAAAAGGCGACCCCAATCCGCCACCTCTTCGAGGTTCCCTGCGTTGCTCGGCTAGTCAGGCTTCCTCATAAACTCGCACGATCCGCTACGCGGCCACGTGCTCAAACATTTTGGCTACGACATAACCTGAAGGTTAGTCTCCGCCGCAACAAGCCGCT
>CAMTXD010000044.1:0-10089 GCA_947085625.1 uncultured Gallionellaceae bacterium
CAGGGTGATTCCAGTCCAAGAAGTTGTTCGTATAGTGCGGTGTCTTTCATGATTTTGTCGGTCAATTTAAAAAATAGGATTCTCGCGCATTGAGGAAAAATTCACAGTACAATCGACGTAGCCCCAAGAAAATAACTTTGACGTTGGTGCTTGCGAAAAAACACTTGGAGCATGGAACAAAAGCCGAGACTAAGCAGAATCTAGGCCCGCTAAGCAGAACCTACGCCCGCTAAGAAAAGCGGGTTTTTTTATGGCATTCAATGCGAACCTCTCAACAAAAAAAAGGTTCACAAAATGCCAACCATCACGAATCAAACCGCTCTACCCGCAACATCTGCCGCCCATAATCTGCAAGCCGCATTCCCCCCGCTTGACCAAGTAACCCGTCCCACCGTTCCAACGGATGCCGCCGCGCATTATCTGAACAGACAGCCGCAAACACTTCGTGCGTGGGCATGTTTGGAAAATGGTGCAATGCGCCCGGTGCGTATCAATGGCCGCCTTGCGTGGAACGTGGCCGAGATTCGCAACCTGCTGACGGGAGGTAAGTGATTATGAAGACCCCTCTCTACTTACACCCAGACGGTTTTGAAATTAGCCACGACCTTGATGCAAGGTTGCTCAAATGCAGCAATGCAGAGGGCATAACAGTCGCCATTCCAATTGGCACGAACGGCTTAATTTCACTTGGCTTGGCGATGATTGAAGCCGGGCATTCCGGGAGCGATTTGACGTATGACCTTCTGGTAGCCTCTAAGATTTTTTATTGCAATCCAACATCGACTACAGCGCGTCAAGTCCTGAGTCGTGCGATGAGTGACTGTGAGGAGTTTCTTGTTAAGGGGGCGAAAAATGAATAACCCGGACAGCCGCCAAACATCATCCGGGTTTAAGCAAACATCATTCCTGCCCGAGCCGGATTTTAACCCGATATTCCCGACACCGCACACCCTTCCTGCGCGATGCCTTTCCATGATGCTGAACGCGCAAAAACTCACGCATCCTGAGTTTCAGGAAGTAACGGAAAGCTGGAGATTATCAGCCGTCATTTTCACACTGAAGAAATTAGGCTGGCCGGTGCAATCGTATGCCCTGTCCGCACCATCGGCGAAATGCCCGACACGCACAATATCGCGTTACTTCCTGACACCTGAAACTATTCAAGCCGTGCTTGGTGGAGGTGCTGCGCATGGATGATATTAACCGTGCCCGTGATGCGCTAAATTGCATTGATGCAGGCATTGGCCGTGATGCGTGGGTGAGGGCTGGCATGGCCGCGAAGTCTGCCGGATTATCGTTTGATGACTTCCACAACTGGAGCGCATCCGCTGGAAACTATGCGGGGGAGAATGAATGCCGCGCAACCTGGAAATCGTTTGATGATTCTGGAGCGGTGACACCTGCGACACTTTTCGGAATGGCATTCGCGCAAGGCTGGAAAGACCCGAGTAAATCACGCGCCAAAATAAGCCGCCCTAGCCTACCCCTTGCCGCACCAAAACAAACGCCGCCAAAGCCCGTTAAACAGGCCGCAAGTGCATCCGCTGTTGAAGTATGGGATAGGTGCATACCTGCGACACCTGCCGAAGCATACATTGACCGCAAGCAAGGGAAGCCGGACGGGTTGCGGGTGTATCCGAAAGATGCGCCGCCGCTAATTATCGATAAGAAAAATATGACGGGTTATCTGGTGGTGCCATGCCGCGACATTGAAGGACACCTGAACACCTTGCAATTTATTCCACCGGAAAAAGGCGGTAAGAAATTAAATCTGCCGGGGGCTCCAGTGCAAGGAAGTTTTGTTGTCGGAGCGATTACTGACAGCATAAATTTTTGTGAAAGTATCGGCACCGCATGGAGCGTGAATAAAGCGAGCGGTGATGCTGCTGTTTGTTGTTTTGGTAGTGGCAACATGGCGAAGGTGGCGCGTGAGTATCGCAAAAAATACCCCGCCGCTGCACTGGTACTCGTTCCAGACAAAGGCAAGGAAAACGATGCCGCCAAGATTGCCGCTGATGTATCAGGCCAGTGGGTAGCGATGCCCGCCGACAAGCCTTCAAACTACGATTGCAACGACTTTATGCTGGAGCATGGCACCGATGCCTTGCGTGACTTGCTGACACGCCCTGTAGTCCCGCCGCCGCCTGAGCTACCCCTAAGCGTGGTATTTGCTGATGAGCTGTCCGGTAGTTTTGAGCCGCCCGATGAAATCGTGGAGGGCTTAATAACTTCCGGCGATGGTAGCCTGATATATGGCGACAGCAACAGCGGAAAGACATTTTTCGTGATTGACCTGGGCTGTGCTGTGGCGCGTGGTGTGCCATGGATGAACAGACAGACCGAACAAGGGCTGGTGATTTACCTTGCCGCAGAATCGCCTGCATCCGTCAAAAGCCGATTGCAAGCGTATCAGCGACACCACGGGGTGCGCGTGCCGAACTTCGCCATTGTGCAAAGCCCGATTGATTTATTCGACGGTGATGCTGACACCAATTATGTAATCGAGACGGTGCGCCAGATTGAGAAACAGAGGGGGCAAAAAGCCCGATTGATTGTGGGTGACACACTTGCCCGTTTATCTGCTGGAGCAAACGAAAACGCCGGGCAGGATATGGGGTTGGTGGTACGCCGCTTCGACCGCATCCGCACCGAGTGCAAAGCGCACTTCATGCTGATACATCATTGCGGAAAGAATGCCGCTGCTGGTGCGCGTGGGTGGAGCGGTATTCGCGCTGCTATTGATACCGAAATCGAGATTACAGATTCACCCGCTGGCAAGTGCGCCGAAATCATGAAACAGCGCGACCTTTCCACTAAGGGCGACCGCATCGGCTTCAAGTTGGACGTGGTGACGCTGGGACTGACAAAGTGGAAATCCCCTGCGACAAGCTGCGTGGTAGTGGCTTCGGATGCTCCAGCAAAACAGACGGGCAAACGGGTTTCGGAGGTTGGCGGTGCCGTGCTGGAAATGCTGCGAACCAAGGCCTGCGCCATGAAAAAGAAGGATGTGGTGGCTTACTTTATCAAGGACTACGACAACGCATCCGTTTATCGCGAATTAAAGAAGCTGGTAGCCGCTGGCGTAGTCACTGAATGCGCCGGAACCGTTGCTGCTGTTGGGTTTTCTGGTGGTGCGAAATGATGCGAATTAGTGCTGAACATCTATCCGCACCAACGGGTAAAAAGGTGCGAATTGGTGCCGAGTACTATAGTACGGCACCAATCGGCACCAACCCCGCACCTGCATTTGAAATTGACTTGCTGGGACATGAAATACAAAGCCCGAAGCGCACCAACGCCAAACCCGAAGCCGCCGCCCTCAAGGAAGTATTACTGGCACTGACTGCGCATCCTGCTGTTGCATGGTGCGAGCGGATGAACAGTGGCGCATTCAAGATAGGCAATCGCTTCGTGCGCTTCGGGTGGAAGGGATGCCCGGACGTGCTAGGACAGTTACGGGATGGCCGCTTGATAGGCGTGGAAGTGAAAGCCGCTAAGGGAAAGCTAAGGCCAGAGCAAACGATATTCCTTGAGCGCATCCGCCGGGCTGGTGGCGTGGCATTTATGGCGCGTGATTGTCGGGACGTGATGCGCGAACTTGATAGAGCAGGGGGAAAACAGAATGGGAACTGAAAAGAAGAAGCCCGGACGCTGGAAGACCGGACAAAGCGGCAACCCTGCTGGGCGACCTAAGGGACTGGGTGAAGTAACCAAGCTGCGCGAAAGCATCGCCGCACACCTGCCCGAGATAATCGCGCAACTGGTGACCAAGGCCAAAGAGGGAGACAGCCAAGCCGCCCGCCTATTGCTGGAGCGTGTACTGCCCGCGATGAAACCGATTGAACAGGCTGTTATCTTATCCATGCCGGATGACACCCTGACTGAGCAAGGCCGCGCTGTGCTGGCTTCTGTGGCTGCTGGCGAGCTTGCCCCCGGACAGGGAGCGCAGCTAATCGCCGCAATTGGGACGCTGGGCAAGATAGCGGAGATTGACGAACTGACCGCCCGCATAACTGCGTTGGAAATTTTGAAAGGTGGACAGCATGGCAACGCTTGAAACCCGCCTGCTGGCGCTGGAACTGGCAACCGCACCGAAGACGCTACCGCTGCTGACTCTGACTCTGTGCCGAGCTGTAAAAAGTGATGACGACACCCGGTACATTGACGGCCTGCCGTTCGAGCGTGAGCCGGGCGAAGCATGGGACAGCTACAAAGCCCGCGCCGTGCTCTGGTTTCAGCAGAATCCGGGGGATAGCTGTGTGAGTGTGATAACGATTCGTTACAAGGATGATGCGCAATGAAACTATCGGCCAGACTTGCTCTGCTGGAATCAACTGCCCGGCCTGCCGGTGGTGGTGTAGTGACCTATGCGTGGGATGAAGCGCCAGAGGATGCATTGTGCCGCGCCTATGCTGCTGGCCGGACTGGTGGCGTGCTGCTGGCACCTCAAGCGATGACCGTCGAGCAATGGGAGTCGCTGGCCGCTTCCAGCATGGCCGTAATTTCTTACACTGGCCTTACATGACGGAAATTTAGCACAAAAGAAAAAAGGCCTGCATCGCTGCAAGCCTTGTTCTTATTGGTGGGTCGTCGCGGACTTGAACCGCGGACCAAAGGATTATGAGTCCTCTGCTCTAACCAACTGAGCTAACGACCCGATACGGTTTAACTCTCGCCATCGAGAAAACTCTTCAGTTTTTCCGAGCGCGAGGGATGGCGCAGTTTGCGCAGCGCCTTGGCCTCTATCTGGCGTATGCGCTCACGGGTTACGTCAAACTGTTTGCCGACTTCTTCCAGCGTGTGGTCGGTGTTCATCTCGATGCCAAAGCGCATGCGCAGCACTTTTGCTTCGCGCGCGGTGAGCGAGTCCAGAATGTCCTTAGTGACATTGCGCAAACTCTCGTACACCGCCGCCTCTACCGGCGCCAAGGTGTTGGAATCCTCGATAAAATCACCCAAGTGCGAATCATCGTCATCGCCCACCGGGGTTTCCATGGAGATCGGCTCTTTAGCGATTTTCAAAATCTTGCGAATTTTGTCTTCCGGCATTTCCATTTTCAGCGCCAGCGTCGCGGCATCCGCTTCCAGGCCGGTTTCCTGCAAGATTTGGCGCGAGATGCGGTTCATCTTGTTGATGGTTTCTATCATATGCACCGGGATGCGGATGGTGCGCGCCTGATCGGCGATGGAGCGGGTGATAGCCTGGCGTATCCACCAAGTGGCATAGGTTGAAAATTTGTAGCCGCGGCGGTATTCAAATTTATCCACCGCTTTCATCAGGCCGATGTTGCCTTCCTGGATCAGGTCGAGGAACTGCAAGCCACGGTTGGTGTATTTTTTGGCGATGGAAATCACCAGACGCAGGTTGGCTTCGATCATGTCGCGCTTGGCACGGCGTGCTTTGGCTTCGCCGTTGGTCATCTGCTTGTTGATTTCCTTCAGGTCCTTGATCGGGATGCCGACGCGCTGTTGCAGGTCGAGCAATTGCTGCTGCTGATCAATAATGGCGGCCTGAAAGCGCGCCAGCGTTTCGCTATAAGGTTTCCTGGCGGCTATTTCACTCGCGGCCCAATCGAGGCGAATCTCGTTGCCCGGGAACGTCTTGATGAAATGGGTACGTGGCATGCGCGCCTTGGTGACGCAGAACTCCTGGATATTACGCTCATGGCTACGCACTTCTTCCACCAGATGACGCATGGTGTTGCACAGCGCGTCCACCTGCTTGGCTGAAAAACGGAATTGCGTCAGCTCGGTGGAAATCTTCTCTTGCAGCTTGTTGTACTGCGGGCTGCGGTAGCCATATTTCTCGTAAGCCTTGCCGATTTTTATAAATAAATCGTGGATGATGGCAAAACGGATCAGCGCATCTACCTTGAGTTGAGCCAGGTTAGCGGCTGCTATCGCCTCGGTATCTTCTTCGCTTTCTTCCTCCTCCTCCTCGACTTCCGCAGTTTCATCGCCATTTTCCACAGCCATGACGTCTTCACTTTCAACCTCAATGAAACCATCAATCACTTCGTCTATGCGCAATTCTTCGCGCGCGACTTTCTCGATTAGCGTGAGAATTTCGGCAATAGTGGTCGGGCAGGCAGAAATCGCCTGGATCATATGCTTGAGGCCTTCCTCAATGCGCTTGGCGATGACGATTTCATCTTCGCGCGTGAGCAAGCCCACCGTACCCATCTCGCGCATATACATGCGCACCGGATCAGTGGTACGGCCAAACTCAGAGTCCACCGTGGCCAGCGCCGCTTCGGCCTCTTCCACGGCCACCTCGTCGTTCACGACTGGGGCGGCATCGGACATAATCATTGATTCCGCATCCGGCGCCACATCGCTCACCGAAATGCCCATATCGTTGATCATCCTGACGATGCCTTCAATCTGCTCGACCTCCAGCATCTCCGGCAAATGGTCGTTGATTTCAGCGAAAGTCAGATAGCCGCGTTCTTTGCCCAGCACAACCAGGGTCTTCAGGCGCGAACGGCGCGCCTCAATATCCTGCTGGTGCTCAACCGGATTGGCCAGCTGTTTGGCGAGCGATGCCGCCTTTGGGGCTGTAAGAGGTTTTTTCTTGTCTTGCTGAGTCGCCATAGCGGTGGATGCCCAGTGTGTAAAAGTTATCAATCAATAAAATTTTTAAATTCTTGCGCACAAATGCGTGAGGCGCTAGAAAAAGGGGCGAATTATACCCGATTTTGTAAAATACTTTAGCTCCGGCTAACCTGAAGATTATCGTATACTGAAACTTAGTTTTAAAACTTGCCTGTAAAGGGCACCTCAAAATAAGCAATTTTTATAGGTAGGGTGGATTATAGGTAGGGTGAATTAAGGAGCAGTATCTGCTCCGAATCCACCCTACGGTTATTTACAGACAAGTTCTTAGCCACTTCCGCGCTGCGTCGCCAGTTGTACGTATAACGCCCGTTCCTGCTCGGTAAGCCCCTTCATCCCCACGCCCGAGCCTTTTATCTTGGCGTGTAATTCCTGCAACTCCTGCTTGCGCTGCTGTTCGCGCAACTTGACCAGCATATCGTGAAACTCTGCCACCACGAATTCCTCGCCCCATTGCAATATGTCGGCCTCCGCTCGCGCCAGTACCGCTTCATGTTGCGTACCCTGAAACTGCTGAATAATGGCAGCGGTGCTGATTGCAAAATCCTCGGCGCGCAACCACTCCACCAGCGCCGTAACTGCCGCCGCATCACTCCCGGCTGGTGCTTCCGCGCGCCAGCCGGCAGGCAAGTCGCGCACCAGCTCGGGCCTGGCCAGCAGGCAGCGCAACAGAACACGCAAACCGGACAGTTCATTGCGCATCGCCTTAGGTGGCGCACGGCGCGGGGGCGCGCCGATCGGTTTGATGGAGTACAACGCTTCCAGCTCCGTTTGGGTAATCCCTGCCAGCGCCGCCACTTCCTTGCGCAACAGCAGCGCGCTGGCGGGGGCTGCAATGACGGTCAGCAATGGCTGGGCGCGTTGCAGCAAGGCAGTGCGCCCTTCTTGCGTGCGCAGATCAACCTGCGCCGACAATTCGCGCAGCAGATAACCTGACAGCGGCAAGGCCTCTTGCAGCAACTGCTCAAACGCAATAGTGCCCTGTTTGCGCACGAAGCTGTCGGGGTCATGTTCAGGCGGCAAAAATAAAAATGCCACATGTTTGCCATCCACCAGTTGTGGCAGCGCATTCTCCAAGGCGCGCCATGCCGCGCGCTGCCCGGCGGCATCGCCGTCGAAGCAGAACACCACTTTATCGGTCAGGCGCAGCAGCTTCTGTACATGGTAAGGCGTGGTCGCCGTACCCAAAGTCGCGACGGCGTATTCCACCCCATGCTGCGCCAGCGCCACCACGTCCATGTAGCCTTCCACCACCAATACCTGGCGGCTGGCGCGTATGGCTTTTTGCGCCTGAAACAGGCCGTATAACTCGCGCCCTTTCTCAAACAGCGCAGTCTCGGGCGAATTCAAATATTTGGGTTCGCCCACATCCAGCACGCGTCCGCCAAAACCTATAACTTGTCCGCGACCACTCACAATCGGAAACATGATGCGATCGCGGAAGCGGTCGTAGCGTTTGCCCTCGTCGTTCTCGATTACCAATCCGGTTTGCAGTAAACTGGGATCTTGGTAATCAGACACCAAGCCTTGTAGATTTTGCCAGCCATCCGGCGCGTAGCCAATGCCGAAGCGCGCCGCAATTTCACCACTCAAGCCACGCTGCTTGAGGTAATCAATCGCGCGCGGGGATTGTTTGAGCTGATCTCGATAGTAGCGCGTGGCCGACTGCATTACCTCATATAAATCTGGCGCCACCTTATGTTGCACTTGCCCCAGCACGGGCGCTACACTTGGCACGGTCACGCCTGCACCGCGCGCCAGTTCTTCCACGGCATCAACAAAACCCAACCCACCGTGTTCCATGACAAAACCGATGGCCGTGCCATGTGCGCCGCAGCCGAAGCAGTGGTAGAACTGCTTGCTCTGGCTAACGGTGAATGAGGGGGATTTTTCGTTGTGGAAGGGGCAGCAGGCAACGAAGTTAGCGCCTGCCTTCTTGAGCGGGACATAGCGCCCGATTACGTCCACGAGGTCGAGGCGATTGAGCAAATCCTGAATGAAGCTTTTTGGAATCACTCTGGCTCCGCTCCCGCTTGGCACTCTGTCGGGTTACGCGATAAAGCCGCTAACCCGATACGATAAACTATTGGGCACCTCTATTGGGACAACCGCGCTTTTACCAGCGCAGAAACCTTGCCCATGTCCGCGCGCCCGGCCAGTTTCGGCTTCAGCAACGCGATCACCTTGCCCATTTCCTGAGGCAACTTGGCGCCGCTGCTGGTGATGGCCTCGGCCACGGCAGCGTCCACTTCCGCTTCAGTCATCTGCTGCGGCATGTATGTTTGCAATACAGAAATTTCAAACTTCTCCGCATCGGCCAGCTCCTGCCGCTTGGCTGCCTCAAACTGGGAAATGGAATCGCGCCGCTGCTTGATCATCTTATCTATGATGGTCACCACGTCGGCGTCGGACAATTCGATGCGCTCGTCCACCTCGCGCTGCTTCATGGCGGCCAGCAACAAACGGATAGCGCCCAGGCGTGCCGTGTCCCTGGCGCGCATGGCTGTCTTCATGTCTTCTGTGATACTAAGCTTCAAGCTCATATTATTGGTAGGGGCACGGCATGCCGCGCCCAATCGTGAGAGGGCACGGCACGCCGTGCCCCTACGCGCGATCCGCCGGAGGGTTAATACAGCTTGGGGGGCAGGACCTGGTTGCGCAGGCGCTTGTAATGCCGTTTCACCGCAGCGGCCAGCTTGCGCTTGCGTTCTGCAGTGGGCTTCTCATAGAACTCGCGGGCGCGCAACTCGGTCAGCAAACCCGTCTTTTCCACCGAGCGCTTGAAACGGCGCATAGCCACTTCAAACGGCTCATTTTCCTTAACACGTACAGTCGTCATGAACAAACTACCCTTTAACAAAAATTAAGGGCGTAATTCTACCAAAAAACCACCCTGCTCCACAACCTGAATTTCAAACGTGTTAGCGCCAAGTAGTAATGCCCCCTTTCTCCCGAATAGAAAGGTCCCCTCGAGTTGACGTTGAATAAACTCAGCGCCTGTTCAAAACCACAGAGGCGGGCATTTTGAAGTGGACTTACAAAAACATCGCCGCCGAAATTCCAAATCGAGCTGCCAGCACTTTGGCTTGGCGAGCATTAAAATCGCGCCGCCCAGACAGTAATTCTGACACGATGCCCTGGCTGCCCAGCTCGGGCAGGTCAATCTGGCGCAAGTTATCGCGCTGCATCAGGTAACGCAAAACCTCGGCACCGGTCGCCTCTGGCGGCATTTTGTCTTTGGCTTCGTATTCGGCAATCAACTCGCCCAGATACTCTGCCAGCCGGGCGAGCGGATGGGTTTCATCAGCGCCTCCCGCATCGAGCGCCGCATCGAGCGCTTCAACCAGAGCGGCATATTCTTTCGCATTGCGCGCTGGCTGCAACACTGGTGCGACATAGCTCCAGTGTTGTATTGCTGCTTTAAGTCGTGCGTTCATTTCCAGCCTCCTTGGTCATATTCTGTATCCTAGAAAC
>CAMTXD010000045.1:0-6234 GCA_947085625.1 uncultured Gallionellaceae bacterium
CACTGCGGGTGGGAGACAAATGGGTGCGGCTCACCCCCGGCATGGCGGTGACAGTCGAGGTCAAGACCGGCAAGCGGCGCGTGATCGAGTATTTCCTGAGTCCGCTGATGCAGGTTTCCAGTGAAAGTTTAAGGGAGCGGTAAAGTGTGTTCCATCAGATACAAATTTCAGCGTGGTTCACCTGAATCTGGATCCAAGCGTCACCAAAACAAACGAACAAAAGGAGGGATGTTCAGAGCTCAAAATGGCAGCATAAATTCAATCACCCAGGCGACAACTAGCAGCCTGGTTACTTCTGGCGTAACCTTATAGGGCACCTCAAAAAATTCAGCGCCTTATCGATCCTCTATCGCGAACTGGCCGCTAATGGCAGGACTCGGGGCCGAGACTAAAATTGTGCTCCAGAGGCACGCCATGAAAGTTCGTCAGAAAATATAGAGAACGCTGGAGCGACCCATCGATTCGCAGAGCAAGGTTTAATCCATCAACGACATTCAGATAGATAGCCTGATTCGGCGCATAGCTTTCGTCCCAAAATTGGCCGCTGGCGTCAGGCGAGGCGACTTCGTCCAAACCGCCGGTAGGGCTACGGCGGTAAGCCCGGTGGACCGAATACATTTTCTTCGTCGTCCGATCTCGCTTGTCGTTACCGCTGAAACTGAACTCCAAATTGGCGAAACCCAGGCTCAGGAATTTATCGGTCCGGAGACCATTGGCGCTACGAATCCCCTGTTTTCTAATTTGCGCGATCAAGTCGCTCCGTCCTGCCTCTGGGTTTTCAGAAGCCACGGCATTCGAAAGCTTGTCGAAAAGGCGCTCCCATTCATAAGCGGGGATATCCGCAATACCAATGGGCTGGATTTTTGTTCTCGCAAAAGTGATGTTGTCCGCGGCCCAGCGCACGGACTTATTCTCGGGGGCTGCGAAAATCCATTCTTTCGGATCGAGCGTTTCCTCGGTTTGCAGTTCATAAATGGGAAAACTGTCGCATCCGTGTTCATAGTGGTAGCGGGTCGCCACCACTTCCTTCATAGCGTTTTTCTTAAACAACTTGATTTTAAGGGGGGAGGTCAATTTAACCCAGCCAGTGGACTCCGGCAAGTCGGTATTCCTAAGTTGGTGTATGACGACAATCTGGAATTTTTTTGAGACCTCATCCCGTTGTACTTCTCCCAACCAATTCGCGGTTTGATGTATTTGGCCGCCCGATAAAGGGGTGGCAGTGACGGCTTGGTAGCCGAAAACTAAAAGTGCGGCAATAAAATATCGCATTACTCAGGAGTCAGCAATTTAGACGACGTTATCGCCTGCGAAACTCGCATGAAATATGGTGTCCGTGTTCCCCAAGTTATCGACCCCTGAGTAAATGCATGACAAAATAATACTCTTTCGCGAAATTCGTCGCAAGCCATCGCGACAGTGCAATGTCTAATGGCTGGAAAGACGCATTACACCATTGGCCTGCGTCATGGAAAAGTGGTTCAATACATTCATTCCCAGCAGATTCACTTCCATATTGGGCATGACAGCCACGTTCACATTTTGCATTTGGTAGCTGCCTACCGTGAGTTGCGCAACCGGGGCTACGCAACCGGTAATGGTTCCATTCGCTGTTTTGAAGATGGAGGATTTGCAGTCCAGTATGCCTGCGCGCTTGGCCGTCTCGGGCGATAGCGAGGTCAGGGATGCGCCGGTGTCTATAATGTAGGTGACGGGAGCGCCATTGATGGCACCGCTAATATGGTAATGCCCGTCGCTATGCTGGCGAATTTCCATCACGCCATTGCCTACGAATTTGAACGCGGGTGGCTCGGCTGCAGGGGCGGAGGATTTGATGAACATCTGAAAATCAGCCGCGCCTGCGCCGGAAGACTGGGCGATAAGCTGAACGGGTTGTAGCGGCAGTACGCTAAGGGTGGTGTTTAATTTTATGAGTGAACCGTCAGCAAAACCAGTCAGCGAATTGCACCATGAATTGCCTACCGAAAAGAGTAAGTCATATTGGCCTGCTGGCAGCCCTATCTGTGTGGATTGACCGGCATACACCAGAACGGATAAGTAGGGGATGATGGTTTTGGGAGCGGTAAAAGTCGCCATGAGCGGGTGGTTGTGGTCATTCTGCACTGTGATGTCAGTGTTGCTTGGGCTGTCCTGCCGGATATTGCTGGCAGGGAAAATATGCGTTGTGCCATTGCCGGGAAGTGCGGTATCGCAAGTGCTACCGGATAAACTCGCTTCGTCATTGGCGACGTTGATAGATTCATTAACGCCGGAACGGCCATAGTGTTGAAAGGCAAAATATCCCAGCCCCGCCAGTAATCCGATCAGGACGATTTTTTTGACCGTGCCGCTGCTTTCTTGCTCATCGCTAAAGGAGGTGGAGGTGGCTGCGTGGTTGATTGCAACCAGCTTGCCTGGCTGGGAGTTAAGCAGGCTGCCCTTGATAAGCTGATTGAGCAGTTCGGCCAGCTTGGCAAAAATCTCGCTGCCATCCTGCGGGGATAACCAGCGGCCATTGTCATACCCATACTCAATGCCGCCCGATCGGGCAGCTAGCCATATTTTATGAGTACGGACATCATGGCTGATGATAATCCGTTGCCCATCAGCAAATTCCAATTTCAGTGCAGAGCTACTTAGCGTTCGTCTAATAGCAACACCGCACTCCCCGGCCATTTGTTCGATGCGTGTGAACACGGCAACAGCCAATTCGTTGAATTCGCTTTCCGTCATATAATCCTGCCTGTTGCTAATTGTGAGAGTTTAACCATGTACATTACTGGCATTATGTTGCTGTTCACCCTGTTGTTGCAAGGCTGCGGGAACAAGGGGGCGTTGTTCATGCCGCCGGCACCTGCCGCTCCGCAACAATCAGACCAGAAAAAATAACCCGGAATAATTAACCATGTCCAATTATTTCAGCTACCAGAACAACCAGCTTTGCGCCGAGCAGGTGCCGCTGGCCGACATCGCACAGCGCTTTGGCACACCCTGCTATGTCTATTCGCACGCAGCCTTGACCGATGGCTACCGCCAGTTCACGGATGCGCTCAAGGGGCGCGAGCATTTGATCTGCTACGCAGTCAAGGCCAACTCCAATCTGGCTATTCTCAATTTGTTGGCCAAGCTCGGCGCTGGTTTCGATATCGTTTCCGGCGGCGAATTGCAGCGCGTACTGGCGGCTGGGGGGGCGGCGGACAAAGTGGTGTTCTCCGGCGTGGGCAAGACGGTGGCGGAGATGCGGCAGGCCCTGGATGCGAACATCCTGTGCTTCAACGTCGAATCGGAAGCGGAGCTGCTGCGCCTGAATGATGTGGCCGGGCAAATGGGTAAGGTGGCGGCGGTGAGCTTGCGCGTGAACCCGGACGTGGATGCGAAAACTCATCCTTACATCTCTACCGGGCTGAAGCAAAACAAATTTGGCGTGGCCATCACCGCTGTGCTGGCGCTGTACCGCAAGGCGGCTGCGCTGCCGCATCTGCGCGTGACCGGCATGGATTGCCATATAGGTTCGCAGCTGACTGAACTCAGCCCCTTCATTGCGGCGGTGGAAAAGGTGCTGGCGCTGGTCGATACGCTGGCGCGTGAGGGTATCCGGCTGGAGCATCTCGATCTGGGTGGAGGGCTAGGTATCCGTTACCGTGACGAAACGCCGCCCTCCATTGCCGATTATGCCGCTGCCTTGATTGATGCCCTACGCGGGCGCAGCGAAAAAATACTGGTGGAGCCGGGTAGGGTGTTGGTGGGCAATGCCGGGGTGCTGCTGACCAAAGTTGAATATCTCAAGCACGGCGAGGAAAAAAACTTCGCCATCGTGGATGCAGCGATGAACGACCTGATGCGCCCGGCTTTGTACGATGCCTGGCACGAAATTTTGCCGGTGGATCAAGAGCCCTCTCCTCGGCCCCTCGCTTCGCTCCCCCCTCTCCGAGGAAGTGAACGAGAAAGGCAATCTTTGATTTACGAAGTGGTGGGGCCGGTATGCGAGACTGGCGACTTCCTCGGACACGCCCGCCAATTGGCCATCGCGCAGGATGATCTGCTGGCGGTGATGTCGGCTGGCGCATACGGCATGAGCATGAGCTCCAACTACAATACGCGTCCGCGCGCGGCTGAAGTGATGGTGGCTGGGGGGGTCGTTCAACTCATCCGGGAACGGGAAACGGTGGCGCAGCTGTTTTCCGGCGAAAAAACTTTTTTGTAGTTTTTTGAAAAAAATGCATAAATCTATTGCGCATTAATTTTAATCGCGCATAGAATACGGCACCAAGCGTGTTGTCGGATGTTTAATGGTGCGAGATGTGAGCGTTTGGGAGTGCAGTGGTTGCACGTAATGCAGTTCCTGGTTCGAATTTAATTAATTTTACAAGGGAATAAAAATGGCTACAAACACTAGCAAAGCAAAAAGCACCACAACCAAGAAACCCGTTACCAAAAAAGCTGCCGCCAAGCCGGCAGCCAAGACAACAGCCGCTAAGAAGCCAGTCGCAAAAAAAGTAGTGACTAAAAAACCGGCAGCCGTAAAAAAACCGGCAGCGAAAAAAGCTGTCGCAAAAAAACCGGCAGCGAAAAAACCAGTAGTCAAAAAAGCTGTCGCGAAAAAGCCAGCAGCCAAGAAAGTAGCAGTGAAAAAGCCAGCAACCAAGAAACCCGTCGTCAAAAAAGCTGCCGCCAAGCCGGCAGCCAAGAAAGTCGCCGTCAAGAAACCAGACGCAAAAAAAGTAGCCGCAAAAAAACCGGCAGCGAAAAAACCAGCAGTCAAGAAATCGGCTAAGGCAAAAGGCATACTCGGCGCTTAAGCACCAGTAGATCGGGGCGGGCGCCGAATTGCATTTCCGCCCTCTTTACTGGAGTTGCGTTTTTTGGCTTCGGCCATTTCGCTCACGTTAGCCTGCGCTGAAACTGCGTTTTTGCCTTGGCGCGGAGGGGTGTCTTTCCCATTTCGAGTTTGTTGATGCGCAACAGTCTATTTGTCCTTTCCCATCAAGTCTTTAACCGGGTGTTTTCACGCTTCCAGAAATTTCCCGTGATTCAATCATGGCGAGTAATGGCATGAATTGAGGTTGTCCCACGGAATGACGACCATGGGATAATATGGCATGAATAAAACATATTTTGCAACCGCGCTGCTGAGTGCGCTGCTGTTAGCCGCGTGCGGCAAAAAGCCGGAAGAGAAAAAATCCGCTCCACCCGGCACGCCGGTGACGGTGGCGCAGGCTGTGACGCGCACGGTCGAGTTGCTGGAAAAAACCGTAGGCAGTCTGGAAAGCCTGGCTGATCCGCTGGTCTCGGCCGAAGTGGCGGGAAAGGTGTTGCGGGTGATGGTGGTGGCGGGCAGCAAGGTAAAGGCAGGGCAGGTGCTGGCCGTGCTGGACGCGCAGGACGGGTCGCTCACACGCCAGGCAGCGCAGGCTGAGGTGCGTCGTCTGGAAACATTGAGCGCCAACCAGACCAGGCAACTGGAGCGGCTGAAACAATTACGCCAGCAAAATTTCATTTCACCGGCAGCGCTGGATGACGCAGCCGCACTAGCCAGCGCGACGCAGGATCAATTGCAAGCCGCGCGTGCACAGCTAGCCCAGGCTGAACACAATGTGGAAAAAGCCAGCATTGTTTCTCCCGTGGACGGGCGCGTGGAAAAGCAGATTGTTGCCCAAGGGCAGTACGTCAAGGTGGGTGACCCGCTGTTCCAGGTGGTGACTACCAACCAGTTGCGCGCACGCCTACCCTTCCCGGAAAGCATGGCGGGCGTGCTCAAGCGCGGCATGACATTGCGCCTGTACTCTCCGTCCAGCTCAGAAAAATTGCTGGGCCAGATTGAGGAAATTCGCCCGATGGCGGGCAGCAACCGTGCCTTCGATGTATTTGTCACTTTTAATAATCCGGGGGAATGGAAACCGGGTGCGACGGTGAACGCGACCGTCGTGCTGGCCAGGCATCACAATGCCGTGGTGATCCCGGAGCAGAGTGTGGTGCTACGTCCCGCCGGCACGGTGGTGTATGTGGTGCAGGGCGACAAGGCAGCGCAGCGCGCGGTGCAGGTCGGCGCCAGACAGGATGGCATGGTGGAAATACTGGACGGTTTGGCCGCCGGCGAGACGGTAGTGGTGGAGGGTGCAGGCTTCCTCACCGATCAGGCGCCTATCACGATATCTGTGGCCAAGTGATCCGTGCGGCCAGACCGTAGGATGGGTGGAGCGTTTTTGCGTAACCCATCAAGCGCACGTTGTAATG
>CAMTXD010000046.1:0-9312 GCA_947085625.1 uncultured Gallionellaceae bacterium
TTATCCTAGAAACCTCAGTTGGACGGGATGGAGTGTGCTATTTTTGGGGTGCTGGGCAAGGCGCAACGACGCGGAATGGTCGTTCCATTCCAAGGAGTTGCAACGCAGCCATGTGCCGCAAAAATAGTGCAATCTATCCCGTAGCGGTCTCACCAATCGGGTGAAACGATCAATCATGAATAAATTTATTGAAATCATCTTGTTAAATACCCAGATGAGCGGTCAACTGGGGTTTCTAGGATTATATGTTAGCGAGAAATTTTTTCCGCTACGCAGCAGTTGGGATACAACAAAGTTGCTGTGTAGGCTAACCTTTAGCTTATGCCGGAACTAAAATCTGGATTTTTAGAGGTGCCCTTCACTGAACTGGCGCGCATTTTACACTACAACAACAAAACAGGCGGCATCAAGCCACCCGTTACACACGAAGTCTGCGCTTACTTGATATTAATCATTCGTGATCGTGGTTTGAATTTTTAGAAGCACCCTCATGCATATCGTGGCTGGCAGTAAGCGGTCTGACCTTGGCCTTCACCTGTACCTGCTCTTTACCCTTGTCAGCATACTGCACAGTCAGGGTAATTGCGACAGTGTCACCGGCTTTGAGAGGCCGCTTAAGATCGTTCAGCATCAAATGATTGCCGCCTGAACCAAGCACCACTTCCTGCCCGGCAGGCAGTGGCAGTGCCACCAGCTCGCGCATCTTCATCACCCCATTTTCATGGGTCATGCTATGGAGCTCGGCACGACCCGCCACCGGGCTGCTGGCAGCGATAATACTTGCCTCTTTCTGGCTGGAAATCCGCATATAAACTACGCCACTGTCCTGACCGGGTGCAGTAGCTCGCGCCCAAGCTTCGCTTACTGCCACCTCGCCTGCGCCAGCTTGCGCCGAAAAAAATAGCAGCGCTGTAACAAATATTACATGACGCATTTGAAGGATCCTTAGTCTATGAAGTCCCACAAGATACAGCAGTCGCGCTGCGCCAGGCAAGTAACATCTAAATTCAGCCATTCAAACTCGCAAAACGGCTCGCTACGGTAAAATAGCGCAATCCATCCCGTAGCGGTCTCACCCATCGGGGGAAACGATCAATCATGAATAAATTTATTTAAATCATCTTGTTAAATATCCAGATGAGCAGTCAACTGGGGTTTCTAGGTTTAACATCTCATCCCGATGCTCATCCTGCCCGGCACGGTTATAATCGCAGCTTTGTTATTGACTACAAGATGAAGCTTACACTGTCGTTATTGATCACCCTGCTATTGCCCACCCTGGCTCAGGCGCAGCAAGACAGATTGCCATCTGCGCCAGCGCTGGTGGCGAAATCCTATTTGCTGTACGACTTTACCAGCAATCAAATTCTGCTCAGCCACAACGCCAGAGAACGCGTCGAGCCGGCCTCACTGACCAAGCTGATGACGGCTTATCTTACTTTCTCCGCGCTCCGGCTCAAGCAGCTTACGTTAGGCCAGTCCACCCTCCCCACGGCAGAAATACTGCTCAGCCAGGAAGTGGAATCGCGCATGTTTCTTGAAAAAGACAAGGCCGTGACGATTGCGGAATTGCTGCGCGGCCTTATCATACTGTCCGGTAACGATGCGGCGCGCGTGCTGGCCACCGTCATCGCCGGTAATGAGGCTGATTTCGCCGCACTGATGAATAAGGAGGCGCAACGACTGAATATGACGGATAGCCACTTCGTCAACGCCACTGGTGTGCCGCATCCGCAGCACTACACTAGCGCCTACGACCTGGCCCTACTGGCCGCCGCCATCGTGCGCGACTTTCCCGAGCACTACCCGCTCTACAACATGCGCGAATACCAGTACAACAATATCAAGCAGGCCAACCGCAACCGCCTGCTGTGGCTGGATCCACACACTGATGGCATGAGCACCTGCTACAGCGAAAGCGCTGATTTCTGCCTGGTGGCTTCGGCCAGGCGCGACCAGCGGCGCCTGCTTTCCGTGGTGATGGGCGTAGCCTCAGACAACCTGCGCGTCGCCGAAAGCCAGAAGCTGCTGAATTACGGCTTCCAGAATTTTGAGGCGGTGCGCCTGTACCAGAAGAATCAGCCGGTGGCCAGTGTGCGCCTGTGGAAAGGTGCCGCGAGCAAGGTCAACGTTGGCTTCCGCCGCGACCTGACCCTGTCCATTCCCACCGGACGGCTGGCGCAATTGAAGGCCTCCATGGAAACGCAGCAGCCGCTCATGGCACCGGTTTCCGGCGGACAGAAAATCGGCTTGATGAAGCTCACCCTGAATGGCAAGCTATATGCTGAATTTCCGCTGGTGGCGCTGGAACCTGTGCCGCTGGCCAACATCTTCTCGCGCGGGTGGGACAGCATCCGCCTGCTCTTTCAGTAGCAAAGCGGTGACAGGTGAAGAGTGATGAGTGATTTTCCGTCACCTATTACCTATCACCCATCACCGCATGTCACCTACAAGGAACCATCATGACCGTCTATTTAAATGGGCAATTCATGCCCATAGAAGAAGCTAGAATTCCCGTACTGGATCGCGGCTTTATTTTTGGCGATGGCGTGTATGAAGTTATCCCGGTGTATTCGCGCCGCCCCTTCCGCATAGCCTCCCACCTCAAACGCCTGCAACACAGTCTGGACGGCATCCGCCTACAAAACCCGCACAGCGACGCGGAATGGATCAATCTCATCAGCGAACTGATCGCGCGCAACGAGGTGGAAGATCAATACCTCTACCTGCACATCACGCGCGGCGTAGCCAAACGCGACCACGCCTTCCCCAACCCGCCGGTCACGCCAACCGTGTTCATGATGAGCAGCCCGCTGCTCACGCCGCCCGCCGCGCTGTTACAAAGCGGCGTGGGTGCAGTGAGCGCGCCGGACAACCGCTGGCTGCGCTGCGATATCAAGGCCATCGCCCTGCTGCCCAACGTGCTGCTGCGCCAGATGGCGGTGGATGCGGGAGCGGCGGAAACCATCCTGATCCGCCCCGAATCCAACACCGAGGGCGATTTCATGACCGAAGGCGCGGCCAGCAACATTTTTGTAGTGAAAAACGGCACGCTGCTCGCCCCGCCGAAAGACCATCTGATGCTGCCCGGCATCACCTACGACATAGTGCTGGAAATCGCCGCCGCCAACGGTATCCCAACCCAAGTGCGCAAGATCGCCGCTGCCGAAGTATTCAACGCAGACGAATTGCTGCTCACATCAAGCACCAAGGAGGTACTCGCCATCACCACGCTGGATGGAAAACCGGTGGGTAATGGCAAGCCCGGCGCGATGTTCGCGCGTTTGCATAAGCTGTATCAGGATTACAAACGCGACGTGATGCGTAAGAATCAGGACTGAAGACTGGGCGTGGCGGTAGTAAATCCAATTAGGCGAACAAAATGCAACTTGAAGATTCCCTCATTAAATACCCGTGTGACTTTCCGATCAAGGTGATGGGCTTATCGCAACAAGGCTTCGCACAAGCGATAATTGAAGTGGTGTTACGCCATGACCCAGATTTCAATGCTGCCAGCATGGAAATACGCAGCAGCAAAGCGGCGCGCTACCTCAGCCTGACCTGCACCGTGCGCGCCACTTCGCGTGTACAACTCGACGCGCTGTATCAGGAATTATGCGACCACACTATGGTGACGATGGTGTTATGAGAAATCAAAACTCGATCCTAGTCCGTTCTCTCGGCCTGGTCGAATATGCACCCACTTGGCAGGCGATGAAGGCTTTCACTGCCGCTCGCACTGCCGACACACGAGACGAAATTTGGCTGCTGCAACATCCGCCAGTTTATACCCAGGGGCAAGCTGGCAAGCCGGAGCACTTGCTGCGCGCAAACTGCATACCGGCAGTGCAGATAGACCGCGGCGGTCAGATCACCTACCACGGCCCCGGCCAGGTCGTCGCCTACCTACTACTGGATTTGCGCCGCCGGAAGCTCAACGTGCGCGAGCTGGTGCGGCTGATGGAACAGGCCGTGATAGACTTGCTGGCGCAACATGGTGTGACAGCGCAAGGACGCAATGATGCGCCGGGCGTGTATATAGGGAACGCGAAAATCGCCGCACTGGGGTTGAAAATAAAAAATGGCTGCTGCTATCACGGGCTGGCGTTGAACGCAGATATGGATCTGTCGCCGTTCGCCAACATCAACCCCTGCGGTTACGCCGGGCTACAAGTAACACAAGCCAAAGACCTTGGCATCAGCGCACCAATAGCTGAGATGGAACAGCAGATCGCGCAGAATTTAATCGCGCTATTGCAGCAACATAACCCCGTAAGGAGCAGCTGTTAGCCGCAATCTATTGCGGGTGATGCGGATGCCCTTGTAGGAGCGGCCATGCCCGCGAACAAAAAACAATCGCGGGCAGAAAAATTTAATGTAAGAAAAAATCCAATATGAGCACTATCGAAAAACAAACCGGCGCGGCCAAGACCGCACGCAACCCGATCAAAATCATTCCGCTGCAAACACGTTTGCGCAAGCCAGAATGGATACGCGTCAAATCTGGCAGCGGGCAAGGCTATCACGACGTGAAGCGCATATTGCGCGAACACAAGCTGCACACGGTGTGCGAGGAGGCGTCCTGCCCCAATATCGGCGAGTGCTTCAGCAAGGGTACGGCCACTTTCATGATCCTGGGCGATTTATGTACTCGGCGCTGCCCGTTCTGCGATGTGGGGCACGGCAGGCCGCTGCCGCCGGACGTGGACGAACCGGCGCATCTGGCGCAATCCATCGCGCTGCTCAAGCTCAAATATGTGGTCATCACCAGTGTCGATCGCGACGATTTGCGCGACGGTGGTGCGCAGCATTTCGTTGATTGCCTGAGTGCTATCCGCGCCACTTCGCCGCAGACCAAACTGGAAACGCTGGTGCCGGATTTCCGTGGGCGTCTGGAAGCCGCGCTGGATATCCTGGCGCACAGCTTGCCCGACGTGCTTAATCACAATATGGAAACCGTTCCGCGCCTGTATAAATTGGCACGCCCGGGTGCCGACTATGCACACTCGCTCAAGCTGCTGAAAGATTTCAAGGCGCGCTTCCCGCAGGTGACGACCAAATCAGGATTGATGCTGGGCTTGGGCGAGACCGACGAAGAAGTGTTGCAGGCCATGCGTGACCTGCGCGCGCACGATGTCGAGATGCTCACGCTGGGACAATATTTGCAACCCTCGGACGGCCACCTGCCAGTACTGCGTTATGTTCACCCGGACACTTTCAGGATGTTCGAGCAGGCCGCGCGGGAGATGGGCTTCACCCATGCGGCCTGCGGCCCGATGGTACGCAGCAGCTACCATGCGGATGAGCAGGCGCATCTGGCTGGGGTTATTCCAATTTCAATTTAACCGTGTAATTTTGAATGGTGCGCCCCGTTTATAAGCTCGGGGCAGGCTGTCGGGCGTAGCCCGCGTAGGATGGGTGGAGGTCGGCGTAGTTTGCCGACCGTAACCCATCATTCGGTACCCAATTGATGGGTTACGTGCCCAAAGAGCCGGGCGCTCCAGCCATCCTATATGATTAAAGTGATTCTTGCTGCCCGCCCGGACTCATCTTCTTGCCACGATGCAACATCGACATTGCGTCAAAGTATTCCTGGCGCGTCACCTTACCATCCTTGTTGGCGTCCACCTCGTCGAAGTACATGGAGAGCTTGGGCATCGCTTTCGCTTCTTCTCGGTTCAGGCCGCCGTCATGATTGGCGTCAGCCGCATTAAAACGTTTATCAAGATGCATCGTGCCCTTTCCCATCCGCTTTTTGTGCCCGGCTTCCATTTCGTCACGGGTGATTTTGCCATCCCCGTTGGCGTCCATCCGCTTGAAGTGCCCGGCCTGGAAGGCATTAAACTCGGCCATGGAGATCGCGCCGTCGCCGTTGGTATCCACCCCCTTGAACATCTTCTCAGCCATCTGCCCACCCTCCTGCCCATGGTGCATCTCCGGGTCAGCGTGCACCAGCGAAGCAGCTAAGGCAAAACAGATCACGAGGGCGAGGGTCACGTGGTTTTTTTTCATGCATAGCTCCTTTATCAAAATTTGCAGGAATAATGAAACAGAGTTTCCCATACCACGCCCAGCATACCTAAGCCCGGCAAACTTGGCTATACCCATCGCACCTGATGGCACTGCAACCGATGCCGCCCAAGCCGGAGTGTGGTCGGCGCTGGGGTATAATCGCACCACTTTTTCTCCCCCCCTATCCAACTTTCCCCCGAGAGAAAGGGCAAACGAGAAGTGGGATAAGCAGGTATTTTGTCGCAAGACAAAAACTCGCATAATCAATTTTTAATTTTCCGCACCCCTGATGAATATTTTTTACGAAGAAGACGGCAGTTTCAAGGTCGGCAGCATACTCACCGACAACACCACCTCGTTGCAGGTGGAAAGCACGCACGGCAAGCGCAGCAAGATCAAGGCGGCGAATGTCTTGCTGCGCTTCACCCAGCCGGGGCTGGCCGAATTCATGACGCAGGCGGAGGGCATCGCAGCAGGCATGGATGTGGAGTTTTTGTGGGAATGCTGCCCGCCGGACGAGTTCGGCTTCGATGCGCTGGCCACTGAATATTTCGGCCATGCGCCCACTCCGGTCGAAGCGGCAGGCACTTTACTCCGCCTGCATTCCTCGCCCATGCACTTCTACAAGAAGGGCAAGGGACATTACAAGGCCGCGCCGCCGGAGGCGCTCAAAGCCGCGCTGGCTGGCGCCGAGAAGAAGCGTCTGCAGGCCGCCTTGCAAGCACGCTACACCGATGACCTGACCGCCTTCACGCTGCCGCCGGAATTTGCCGACAAGTTGCCGCAACTGCTATACAAACCGGACCGCAACACACTCGAAGTGAAAGCGCTGGAAGCCGCTTGTGCTGCCACGCACTTGTCCGCCGCACACCTACTGCAACGCTGCGGCGCGCTGCCTTCCACACAGGCTTACCATTTGCAGCGCTTCCTGTTTGAAAACTTTCCAGGTGGCACCGGTTTCCCGGAAGTCATCGTGGATGCGCATCCCGAATTGCCGCTGGCGGAAGAATCACCTTTAGCAGGGGGCGCCGCCTTCAGCATAGACGACGCGACTACCACGGAAATTGACGATGCGTTCTCGGTGCGCCAGCTCGCCAACGGCAACTGGCGCATCGGCATACACATCGCCGCGCCCGCGCTGACCATTTCCCCCGGTTCGCCAATTGACCTCATTGCCGCACAGCGCATGTCCACGGTGTATATGCCGGGCGACAAGATCACCATGCTGCCAGAGCGCGTGGTGCAGGCCTATACGCTGAGTGCGGACACCGTTTGTCCGACGCTGTCGCTGTACCTCGAAGTGGATGCCGCGACCCTGTCCGTGGTTAGCACAGACAGCCGCATTGAGCGCATCCATATCGCCGCCAACCTGCGCCACGACACACTGGAGCCGCTGTTCAACGAAGACACGCTGGCTGCGGGCAAGCAGGATTACCCTTATGCTACTGAACTGAAATTACTGTGGGATTTCGCGCAGAAACTGGAAGCCGCGCGCGGCAAATCTTCCGATAACAGCACGCAACAAAACGACTATAATTTTTACTTGGAAAACGACCGCGTCACCATTAGCACGCGGCGGCGCGGCTCGCCCATAGACAAGGTGGTGGCGGAGCTGATGATTTTCGTCAACAGCGAATGGGGCAAGCTGCTGGCCACGCATGACGTGACGGGAATCTACCGCACGCAAAACAACGGCAAGGTAAAAATGAGCACCGTACCCGCACCGCATCAGGGGCTGGGCGTGGCGCAATATATGTGGTCGAGCTCGCCGCTGCGGCGCTATGTGGACTTCGTCAACCAGCGCCAAATCATCAGCCTGCTGCGTGACGAAGCCCCCGTGTATGCAAAAAACGACACCACACTGTTTACCGTAATGCGCGACTTCGATGCGGCCTATACCCTCTATAACGAATTCCAACGCAACATGGAACGCTACTGGTGTTTGCGCTGGCTGTTGCAGGAACAAGCTGCCAGGGAATCACTCGCCCCACAAACCCCCTCTCCCCAACCCTCTGGAGGAACAACTAGCCATTCGACTAGCCCATCAAAAGACGATGGCCAAGTCGCTGGTTATCCCGCAAGCGAGAGAGGGTGCGAACGAGAAAAGCAATCTTTAATTCTCGAACCGCTGCGCGGACTTACCGTTAACGCATTGGTGCTGCGCGAAAACCTGGTAAAACTCACAGACATCCCGCTGGTCGGCCGCATCCCATCGCTGCCAGAATTACCGCCCAATACGCGCGTCATGCTGGAGATCGGTGACATAGACCTGCTCGACCTGAATTTCAACGCGCGTTTTATTTCCGTAATTGAGGAGGAGGTTGCGGCTTGAGGACCCTGCTCAAACAACCACTAGCAGCCGCCCTTGCATTCTCGCTGGTGCTGCATGTTTTTGTGCTGTTCGGCATCGGCTACGTCCTGCCTGACCCGCGCCACGCCGACTATCTGTTGAAGCCGCTGGAAGTGGTGCTGGTTAACAGCAAGTCAAAATCACAGCCTGCCAAAGCCGACACACTGGCGCAAAGCAACCTCGACGGCGGCGGCAATACGCCTGACGATCGGCGCGCGAAAAGTCCGCTGCCCACCCTGGCCGATGACCGGCAATTCACGCCGGAACAAGCGGCGCGGCGCGTGCAGCAACTGGAGCAAGAAGCCGTACGCCTGCTGGCGCTGATCAAAAACACGCACAGCGCGGCGCAGGAACACACCCAAAAGCAGCAACCGACGAGCGAGCCCATGAGTGGCGAGGACTTGGTGCAACGCAGCCTGGCTATCGTGCGCCTGGAGGCGGAAATCAGCAAAGATTTTGACGCCTATCAAAAACTACCGCGGCGCACATTCATCGGCGCGCGCACGCAGGAATACCGCTTCGCGCAATATATCGAAGACTGGCGCATCAAGGTGGAACGCATTGGCAACCTGAACTACCCCGAAGCCGCGCGCCAGCAAAGAATTTTCGGCAGCCTGCAACTCACCGTATCCATCCGCGCCGACGGCAGCATAGAAAACGTGGAGGTGAGCCGCCCGTCCGGACAGGGCATCCTGGATGCGGCGGCAATGCGCATCGTCAAGCTGGCGGCACCCTACGCCCCGCTCCCACCGGACATCCGCAGGGACACCGACATCCTCAGTATCACGCGCACCTGGACCTTTACCTCAAGTGACAGCCTGGAAAGTGAATAATGACGCTAGGCGTGAAAAAAATATAGCGTTTAACCTAGCAGCCTGTCTGACTTAAAGGAAATCGGCTGCAAAAGCGCCTGGCCGGTCCATATTTCGCCGCTTTTTTGACCAATAGAA
>CAMTXD010000047.1:0-11859 GCA_947085625.1 uncultured Gallionellaceae bacterium
CAAATTCAAGATGGCGGCAGGGCTGGAATATGGCGGCGAGAAAACGCAATTCCAGGGCTATGACAAGCTGGCTACGCAAGGCAAGGTGGTCGCACTGTATAAGGACGGTACGGCGGTGCAGGAGCTGGTCGCGCCGGATATGGGTGTGGTGGTGCTGGACAACACGCCGTTCTATGCCGAGTCGGGCGGACAGGTGGGGGATGTGGGTACACTGAAATCCCCCCCAGCCCCCCTTTTGCAAAGGGGGGAGCGTGAGGCTGCCGCTGCTGCGGGGGATATCCATAGCCCCACTTTGAAAAAGGGGGGCGGCGAAGCGGGGGGATTTAGCTTTGTAGTGGAAGACACCCAAAAAATCCAGTCCGAGGTATTCGGCCATCACGGCCATATAACAAGCGGTTCTATCAAAGTGGGTGACGGGGTGGATGCCGCTGTGGATACTGAAGCAAGAGCGCGCACAGTACGCAATCATTCGGCAACACATTTGATGCACAAGGCGCTACGCGAAGTGCTGGGTGGTCATGTGCAACAGAAGGGTTCGCAGGTGGACGCTGACAAGACACGTTTCGATTTCGTGCATAATCAGCCGATGACGGATGCCGAAATCCGTAAGGTGGAGAACATCGTCAATGCCGAAATACTTGCCAACGCCGAATGTAAGGCGGAAGTAATGCCCATCGAGGATGCGCAAAAGTCCGGCGCGATGATGCTGTTCGGCGAGAAATACGGTGATAAGGTTCGCGTGTTGAGCATTGGCAGTTCGAAGGAATTGTGCGGCGGCACGCACGTCAAGCGCACCGGCGACATTGGCTTGTTCAAGATAGTGGCGGAGAGCGGAGTGGCGGCAGGCATCCGTCGCGTCGAGGCGATTACTGGTGTAGGTGCGCTGATCTGGGTGCAACAGCTTGATGCGCACATGCATGAAGCCGCCGCAGTGTTAAAGGCGCAGCCTCAGGAAATGATTCAGCGCATAGCTCAGGTGCAGGATCAGGTCAGGTCGCTGGAAAAAGAACTGTCAGCATTGAAATCAAAACTGGCCTCGTCGCAGGGCGATGAATTGGTTAATCAGGCAGTGGATATCAATGGCGTCAAAGTGCTGGCTGCACTGCTGGAAAACGCGGATAGCAAGACCTTGCGCGAAACGCTGGACAAGCTGAAAGATAAATTTAAATCAGCGGCCATCGTGCTGTCTGCTATAGCTGATGGCAAAGTGACACTGATTGCAGGTGTAACGGCTGATGTGACGGCGAAGGTGAAGGCCGGTGACTTGGTGAATTTTGTTGCGTTGCAAGTGGGTGGCAAGGGCGGCGGACGCGCCGACATGGCGCAGGCGGGCGGTACGCAGCCGGAGTATCTGGCGGCGGCGCTGGCGTCTGTGCCGGAATGGGTGCGAAATAAGCTTTAGGTTGGCTATGCTCTAGTGGGATCGCAGGCGTCCCGCCTGCATGCGGACGGGGACGTCCGCGCTCCAAATTAGAACGGCAGTTGCAATTCTGGATTTGCCGTCAACAACACCCGCTTGAAATCCTGCTGAATCCTGATTAATGCACCCGGATCATCTGCTTCAAAACGCAACACAATCACCGGCGTGGTATTGCTGGATCGCATCAAACCAAAGCCATCGGCATATTCCACGCGCAAGCCGTCTATGGTAATGATGTCTTGGGCGTTGGTAAATTTGGCTTCCTTCTGCATCTGCGCAATCAGCGCGTAGTTTTCGCCTTCATTGAGTTTTATTTGCAGCTCGGGTGTGTTGATCGAATTGGGCAAGCCATTCAATACGGCGCTAGCATCCGGGTGCTGGCTTAAACACTCGAGCAAGCGTGCCCCGGCGTACATGCCGTCATCGAAACCATACCAGCGTTCCTTGAAAAATACATGGCCGCTCATTTCACCGGCCAGCAGCGCGCCGCTTTCTTTCATTTTGGCCTTGATGAAAGAGTGGCCGGTTTTCCATAGCGTTGGTTTTCCGCCGTGTTCGCGTATCCAACCGAACAGCTTGCGTGTAGATTTCACGTCGAAGATGATTTCCGCGCCGGGGTTGCGGCTCAGCACATCGGCAGCGAACAGCATCAATTGCCTGTCCGGGAAAATGATTTCGCCGTCTTTGGTGACTACGCCGAGGCGGTCGCCGTCGCCGTCGAAGGCCAGACCCAGTTCGCTGTTATTGCTGGCCAGCGCATGAATCAGGTCTTGCAGGTTTTCCGGTTGCGAAGGGTCGGGATGGTGGTTGGGGAAGTTGCCATCCACATCGCAAAACATTTCGGTCACTTCACAGCCCAGACGACGATACAAAATTGCGGCGAAATCGCCAGCCACACCATTGCCGCAATCCACCGTGATTTTCATCGGCCGTGACAGCTTAATGTCGGACACGATACGCTCCAGGTATTCTTCCTCAATGTCGTGCTGTGCATAGCTGCCTGCACCGTGGCTGAGATTATTTTGCTCTATGCGCGTGCGTAGTGCCTGAATGGTATCGCCGGAAAGTGTCTCACCGCCCAGCACCATTTTCAGGCCGTTGTAATCCGGCGGGTTATGGCTGCCGGTAATCATCACGGCAGAATGGGTGTCCAGATGATAAGCGGCAAAATACACCATGGGCGTGGCCACGCGCCCGACATCAATTACGTTGATGCCACTTTTCTGGATGCCACGCGCCAGTGCAGCGGAAAATTCCACGCCGGACAGCCGCCCGTCGCGTCCGATGACGATTGAGTGCTGGCTGCGTGCTACCGCCTCTGAGCCGATGGCATGACCGATGGTCTCAATAATTTCTAGTGTCAGCGATTTGCCGACGATGCCACGGATGTCATACGCTTTAAAGATTTCTTTGGGTAGGCTTTGCATGGTTTCTCTCGGTGGATAGTGGTGTAGCGCGCTACAGAGGTGGGCTGGATTTTGCGCATGGCGGGCGGTTTAGTGATGCCCCTTGGGCAGCTCACCTTTGAATTTATACAGCGTGCCGCAATAAGGGCAACGTGCCTCGCCCAGCTTGTCTGCCGGGATGACCACTCTGGGATGCGTGTTCCATAAGCTCATTTTGGGCGTAGGGCAATATAGTGGCAGATCGGCTGCGGTGACTTCAATGTAGCTTGGCCTGGCATGTTCGGTTTTCATGATTTATTCCCTTATCCCTACGAAATTAATGTAGGTCGGGTTAGGCGCGTTCTTTGCGCCGTAACCCGACGGTTGGTTCAGTCACCCTATACTACGCTTTGCTCCGCATAGGACAAGAACCCCTGCGGGGTGTCGAGTTACGCGATAAAGCCGCTAACCCGACCTACACATGATTTAAATATGAGCCAGCCAGTCAGCGTACCTCGAATTCTTGCCGCCGACAATCTCGAAGAACATAGACTGTAATTTTGTGGTGATCGGGCCGCGTGACCCGCTGCCGATGGTGCGATTATCCAGTTCGCGGATCGGCGTGACTTCCGCTGCCGTGCCGGTAAAGAAGGCTTCATCGGCGCAATATACCTCATCGCGCGTGATACGTTTTTCAATCAGCTCGATGCCTAAATCTTTTGCCATGGTGAGGATGGAATCGCGCGTGATACCTTCCAGGCAGGAAGTCAGATCGGGTGTGTATAACTTCCCCTTGTTTATGATAAAAATATTTTCTCCTGCGCCTTCCGCGACGTAACCATCCACGTCCAGCAGCAGCGCCTCGTCATAGCCGTCATGCGCCACTTCCTGGTGCGCCAGGATGGAGTTGGTGTAAGTGCTGACCGATTTGGCGCGGCACATATTGACGTTGACATGGTGGCGGGTGAAGCTGGAGGTCTTCACGCGGATACCTTTTTCCATGCCTTCCTCGCCCAGGTAGGAACCCCACGGCCAGGCTGCGACGGCAACATGGGTGCTGAGTGCAGTCGCGGCAATGCCCATGGCTTCGGAGCCATAGAATACAATCGGGCGGATGTAGCAGGATTCCAGTTTATTGGCGCGCACCACTTCACGCTGCGCTTCCATCAGCGTTTCCTGGTCGAAGGGCATGTTCATCTTGAATATATGGGCCGAGTTGAACAGGCGCTCGGTATGTTCCTTGAGGCGGAATATGGCGGTGCCGCGGGTTGTCTTGTATGCGCGCACCCCCTCGAACACGCCCATGCCATAGTGCAGCGTGTGCGTCAGCACGTGGGTAGTGGCATCGCGCCAGGGCACGAGTTTGCCGTCATACCAGATAAAGCCGTCGCGGTCAGACATGGACATGGTTGAATTCCCTTATGAGTATCGTAAAAAACGTAATTCTAGCTGCTTCTGGGAGGTTTATGAAGCGGTCAGGGTGAATTAACCCGAACGTTTCACATCCTAAAGGGTACAAGAACCTCTTCGAGGTAAATTCGCGTGATGATCGCGCAGGATTTTGTTTGCCGTAGCGGTCTCACCAATCAGGTGAAACGGTGAATCATGAATAAGTTTATTGAAATCATCTTGTTAAATACCCAAATAAGCGGTCAACTGGGGTTTCTAGTGTGATGGGTTACGGCCGACAAACTGCGCCGGCCTACACCCATCCTACGAATGACTTTCCAATAGTATTTTCCACAGCGCCATCACCGGCGTGGCGTCTATTTCCTCCGGGTTAACGCGGCATGGAGACTGGTTGTTCAGGCGCATCTTGTGTTGCAGTGCGCGCAGGTTGCGGTAGGTGGCGCAAACTCTTTGCGCGAGCTGGGCGTCTATCAAACCAAATTTCCCGGCGCGTGTCAGCAGCGCCAGGTTGCCTCTGTTGGCGGTCAGTTCCTGGTGCTGGTTTGAATATGCCAGCACCAGGAATTGCACCATGAACTCGATATCCACCATGCCGCCGCGATCATGCTTTAGATCGAACAGGCCGCTGTCATTGGGGCCGCTGTTGTTTGGATGGGCGTCACGCATCTTCTGCCGCATTGCCACGATTTCCTGGCGCAGCACAGCCGGGTCGCGTGGCTGGCGCAGCACTTCGTCGCGGATTATTTCAAACTGTTTGCCTACACTTGCGTCCCCGGCGCAGAAACGCGCTCGCGTCAGCGCCTGATGTTCCCACACCCAGGCATGTTGCCGCTGGTATTGAGTGTAGGCTTCGATTGAGCTGACCAGCAGGCCGCTGGCGCCATTCGGGCGCAGGCGCAAATCGGTTTCATATAGACGTCCGGCGGAGGTATAGCTGCTTAACTGGGTGTTGATGCGCTGCGCCAGTTTGGCGTAGATTTCCGCTGCGTCTGGATGTGCATCGTGGTACAGGAAAATCAGATCCAGATCAGCCGCGTAGCCCAGTTCGCGCCCCCCCAGCTTGCCGTAAGCGATGACGGCGAATTGTGCCTGCGCTTGATGTTTGTGGCGCGCATCGCGCCAGCAAAGGTGCAGCACATGGCGCAGGATCAAGTCGGCCAGGTCGCTGAGATGGTCACTTAACGTTTCCAGTGGCAGCAGTCCGTGCAAGTCCATGGCCAGCAGATGGAAGGTCTGGCTGTGCTGGAACTGGCGCAGCGCGTCCATTTGCTGTTCCGTGTCCGTCCCGCATGCCGTCAACTGTTGTTGCAGCTCGGTATCGAGGGCTGGCCAATCGGGTGCGCGATAAATTTCGCGCGCATCCAGCAATTCATCCAGCAGGATGGGATGCTGAATCAGGTAATCGCCTGCCCACTCGCTGGCGCTGGCGATTTTTACCAGTCGCCCCAGCACCTGCGGATATTCCGCCAGAAAAGCCAGATAGGAAGCGCGGCGGCTGATGCTTTCCAGCAGTTTCAGCACACGCGGCAAGGCCTGCTCACGATTGGACTGTGCGGCGCACAAGCTAATGAATTGCGGAATCAACTGGTCCATGCGCTGGCGGCTGCTTTCCGGCAATTGACGGTAGCGGCTGCTGTCACGAATGCGCAGCAACTGTTCGGCCAGATTCAGGGCGTCGGTGTACTTTAGTTTGACCAGCTCCTCGCATAGTTCTTCCAGCACAATATTTTCGCGCCACAGCGCGCTTTCAGGAATATCATTTTCCTGTGTGCTGAAAATCTGCGCGAACTGCTCGCTTACAAAATTCCGGTGGCGGTTCAATTGTTCCAGCATGGCGGCATAATCTGGATAAGCCATGCCCTCCGCGATGATTTCCTGATCGGCAGGATTTTCCGGCAAGTCTTGTGTCTGTTGGTCATCCAGATATTGCAGGCGGTGTTCCAGATTACGCAAAAATATGTAAGCCGCGCGCAATTCGGCCACGGTATCCGGTGTGATCTGGCCGTTCTCACCCAGCAGTTGCAGCACTTGCAGGGTGGGACGGAGACGCAGGCTGGCATCGCGTCCGCCGCGTATCAACTGGAACACCTGGGCGATGAACTCGATCTCGCGGATGCCGCCCGGCCCCAGCTTGATGTTGTTGAGCCGGTCGCGCCGCAGCACTTCCTGGCGGATTTGCGCATGCAACTTGCGCATGGATGCAAATGCGCCGAAGTCCAGGTATTTGCGGAACACGAAGGGCTGAACGAGTTGGGCAAGTTCGTCAACTTTTGGGCTTCCACCAACGGTGGAAGCGGCCATTGCCCCCTCTCCCTCGGGGAGAGCGAAGCGAGGGGCCGGGTTGGGGAGAGCGCAGCGAGGGGTCGGGAGACGGGTGCACTCGTTTACAGGGGGACAGTCTGCAGGAGAGATCACACGCGCCTTGATCCATGCGTAGCGTTCCCACTCGCGGCCTTGCTCCACCAGGTACTCTTCGAGAGCGGTAAAACTCATGGCCAGCGGGCCGCTGTCGCCATAAGGGCGCAACCGCATGTCCACGCGGAACACATAGCCATCTTCCGTTGCCTCATTGATCAGGCTGATCAGGCGGCGGCCAAGTTTGGAAAAAAACTCCTGATTGCTAATCGCACGCGTGCCAGTGCTGTTGCCATCTTCCGGGTAGACAAAAATCAGGTCTATGTCGGACGAAACATTGAGCTCACGGCCACCCAGCTTGCCCATGCCGATCACCAGCATTTCTTGCGGCAAGCCGCTGGTCGCACCGATGGGCTGGCCATATTGCGCCATTAGCGCCTGCATGACGAAAGCCTGCGCGCGTCGCACGACCAGCTCTGCCAGCGCGCTCATGCTGCTCATCACTTCATCCAGATCGGCCAATCCGCACAGGTCGCGCGTCAACAGCTTGAGCATGACGCGTTTGCGCAAAGTGCGGAGCGCCCGCGACAGGGAGGCTTCATCTGCTATTGGCATGGCATCCAGCCATGCGGTCATCTCCGCCATACTGCAAGGTTGGGCATAGTGTGCCCGTAACCATGGCCCAAGCTCGTCATGGATGTCGAGCAGGCGCTGTGCGTAACGGCTACAGCGGACGGCGCGCTGCACAGCAGCCTCAAAATTATTCAGTGCGGGCGTAATGACGGTATTCATGGCGGGGGCTTAAGGTTAAAATGTAGGGCACCTCTAATTCGAGAGTTTCATTATAAGTCCGTTACGCGCACTCGGGTTTATTTGCGCGGATGTTTAACGTGAAACTCGCGCAGCGAGACCCTGTCCCCCTCTCCCGCTGGGAGAGGGCTGGGGAGAGGGAAGCGGGCATGATGTTTCATTATCAGGGGGTGACTTACGTCATGCCCGTTAGGTGTCCAATTTTATGTTGAAAGCTTTCTCCGGCTTTGCCTTGCGTAGCCTCAAGCGCTTGCCCCGCATCGTACTGAGCGGTGCGCTATTGCTGCTGTTCGCAGTTTCAGGGATGCTGCTCGCCTTGCGCTACTGGGTGTTGCCGGACATCGGGCGCTATCACGGCAACATCACCGCCATGGCCAGCCGCGCCGTCGGCCAGCCAGTGATTATCGGCAAGATCGAGGCTGACTGGCGCGGCCTCCGCCCCCGCCTGCTGCTGACGGACGTGCGTGTGCTGGACAAACAGGGTCAAATCGCGCTGGTGTTGCCGCGTGTGGATAATGTGGTGTCGTGGGTGTCGCTACTGGTGGCCGAAGTGCGCTTGCATAGCATGGAGTTTGACCGGCCTGATCTGTTACTCAAGCGCGATGCGCAAGGCATGCTGCACATTGCAGGCATGGCCCTGCCCAGCCTTGAAGCTGCCCATATTTCCGGTCAGGCGGCAGATGCCGACTGGTTGCTGCGTCAGCCTCGCATCGTGGTGCGTGATGCGCGCATAACCTGGCAGGACGACCTGCGCGCCGCACCCTCGCTGGTATTGAACAATGTGAACTTGGTTATCGAAAACGGCGGCTTCATCGAGAGCATCTGGCCTATCGAGAACATCTGGCCCATTAAAAACATCTGGCCCATCAAAGACAGTGGGCTACATCACCGGTTTGCGCTACACGCGCAGCCCCCACCCGAATTGTCTGCACAACTGGACGTGCGCGGCGAATTTTACGGCGAGAGCTTTGCCGACCTTGATGCCTGGAGCGGGCAGCTATACACCCAGCTTGATTATGCCGATATCGCCGCCTGGCGCGCTTGGTTGCCGCTACCCACGGCATTGGTGCGCGGCAAGGGCGCCTTGCGCGGCTGGCTGGGGTTCGAGCGTGGCAAGGTAAGTCAGGTTACCGCCGATCTGGCGTTGGCTGAGGTGCGGACGCAACTGGCGGATGATTTGCCGCCACTCGATTTGATTGCCCTGCATGGACGTGCGGCATGGTCAACTGTTGCCCATGGCTGGCAAATTTCCACCCAAAAATTATCCTTGAAGCTGGGCAGCGGCCTGGAAATACCGCCCACGGATTTTTACCTGCATCTTGATAATGCCAGGGATGGGCAGGCCGCGAGCGGTGAGGTGCGCGCCAACAAGCTGGATCTGGCCAAGTTCGTCAGCCTGACGGATTTTCTGCCGTTGGGCAGCGAGCTGAAACAGCGAATAGCCGAATTCGCACCGCAGGGGATGCTTTCCGACCTGCGAGCGAAATGGCAGGGTAGTGGCGACAAGATATTGCATTACGAGGTCAATGCGCATTTCGACAACCTGTCTATGCAGCGAGTGGGCAAGCTGCCGGGCTTCTCCGGGCTGAGCGGTTATGTGAACGGCAGTGATGCCAGCGGGGCGGTGTCGCTGGACGCGCGCAAACTGACGGTGGATGCGCCGGAAATCATGCCGCAACCGCTGGCATTCGACACGCTCACGGGAGAGGCTGGATGGCAGACGAACAAGCGCGGACTGGAAGTGAATTTTATGAATGTTATTGCGGCTAACGAAGATCTCGCAGGCAATTTATTTGGCAGCTTCCAGGTTATGCCGCAAAGCCCCGGTTTGATTGATTTGACTGTGCACCTGACGCGCGCCGCCGTGCGCCATACTGCCCATTATATTCCGCTGGTCGCACTGAACAGCGCAACGCATGACTGGCTGCGTGGCGCCCTGCGTGACGGCCAGGCAGATGAATTTAGCTTGCGCCTGCAGGGCGACCTGAATGATTTTCCGTTTGACGGAAACCGCAAGGGCATTTTTCAGATCAAGGCGCGCGCCCAAGGTGTGGCGCTGGAATATGCCCCGGAATGGCCGCGCATAGATAACGGCGAGGTCGAGTTGTTGATCAACGGCAAGCGGCTGGAGGTGAATGCGGCGAGCGCCATGACGGTGGGGGGGCGGCTGCAAAAAGTCAGCGTGGTTTTGCCGGATATACTAAGCCCCGACCTACTGTTGCAAGTGCAAGGCCACGCGGCGGGCGAGACGGCGCGCTTTCTGGACTTTATCCAGCACAGTCCGCTGCGCGGCTATATAGACGGTTTCACCGATGGCGTCACGGCACGCGGCAACGGCGCGCTGGATTTGCGCGTGGATATCCCGCTGCGCGGCAGTAATCCGCTGACCGTCGCTGGCAGTTATCGCTTTCTTGATAACGACGTGAACCTGGGCGGCGCTGTGCCGCCGCTGTTAAAAACCAACGGCGAACTGCTGTTTACCCAATCCTCATTGCGCACGCGGAATGTCACCGCGCAAATTTTTGGCAGCCCGGCCACAGTGCTGGTGCAAAGCGGCGCAGACGGCATGATGCAGGCCACGGTGTCGGGCCGCACCAATATGGATATCCTGCGCCAAACTATGGCGCATCCCTTGTTGCATTATCTGCACGGTAGCAGCCCCTGGCAGGCGGAAATTACGGTGCGAAAAAAACAACTGAACGTGCTGTTCACTTCCGACTTGATTGGTTTGACTTCTGATCTGCCCGCGCCGTTTGCCAAGCGCGCGGACGAGGCCATGCCGCTGCGTTTCGAGAAAAAAGACATGAGCGTGACACAGGATAGGCTGTCCGTACAATATGGCGATCTACTGTCCGCAAAATTTCAGCGGCAAGAGAGTAACGGAAATTTTATTATTAAGCGCGGCCTGGTGAGTTTTGGCGAGCAGAGCCAGTGGCCGACTCGCAACGGTGTGTGGCTCACCGGTACGATACCGACGCTGGCGCTGGAAGGTTGGGGAGCGTTGGTCAGCGCGGACGACGACAAGTCTGTGCCGATAAGCATCGCCGGGGCCGACCTGCTGATCAAGAATGTCAGCGGATATGGTTATAGGACGGATAGCTTGGGCATCAAGGTGCACAGACGTGCCGGCGTGCTGGCGGCGCAACTAGAAGCCAAGGGAATCAACGGCGAGTTAAGGTGGCAGCCGCAGGGCCATGGCAGGCTGACCGCGCGCTTCGAAAATCTCTCGCTGGAGAAGAGCGGAAAGCAGGGCGCGGTGAGAGGAGTGGTTTTCCCCACTCCGCAGCCCCCGCTTGCGCCCACCCCTCCTGCCGCTGCAGCCAGCGTAAAATTTCCGGCGCTCGACCTGGTGGTGGACAGCCTCACGCTGGGCGGCAAGTCGCTGGGCAAGCTGGAAGTGCTGGCACAGCAACACGAGCGCGCCTGGCGGCTTGAGCGCCTGCTTCTTACCAATCCGGATGGAGTGCTGACAGCGGACGGGAAATGGCAGGTGGCTGCCGCTGGGGAGCAGACCAAGGTCAATTTTAAGCTGGAAATCAGCGATGCGGGAAAAATCCTCGCCCGTTCCGGCTATCCCGACAGCGTCAAGGGCGGCAGCGGCAATTTGCAAGGGGAACTTTCCTGGCGCGGCGGGCCGTCGGCATTTAGCTACGCGATACTGGACGGGTCGCTCAAGCTGGATGCGCGCAAGGGGCAGTTCCTGAAAATTGATCCGGGCATCGGCAAGCTGCTCAGTATCCTGAGTCTGCAAGCCCTGCCCAAGCATCTTACGCTGGACTTCGCCGATGTGTTCAGCGCGGGCTTCACCTTTGACAGTATCACCGGCACGGCACAAATCAAACAAGGCGTGCTGTTGACCGACGATTTTATGCTGGATGGCTCCGCCGCCAAGGCGACCATGTCGGGGCGAGCTGACTTGAACCATGAAACGGTAAATTTACGTGTACGCGTCCTGCCTACGGTGGGGAACACTGCGGCATTGCTGGGCGCGCTTGCCGGCGGGCCGGTAGTGGGCGCCGGCATCTTTCTTTTTAACACGATTCTGCGTGATCCGCTTGGTAAGTTGGTGTCGTTTGAATACAATGTCACGGGTGATTGGGCTGACCCGACGGTGGAAAAAATAGGCGTAAATAAACCTGCGAAATGATGTGCGGGAGCATACCGGTTTGTAGCGAGCGTAGGTTGGGCTCCGCCCACCATGTCGGGCATAGCCCGACTTACATTTTGTGTATCGTTCCCGCGCTCCAGATTATTCCCACGCTGGAGCGTGGAAGCAATAAAGCGTGCGTACATTTTGGTTCCGGCTCGTCCGGCTTGGATTGGACAAAGAAAGCATGAAGGGCGCCTCTAAAAATTCATAGTTCGCTCAAATACAAGGCGCGATGAAAATTTCGCAGCGCAGTATATGTTTGATATATAAGCAAGAAATTTTTATCGCAACGCCGTAGTTGAGATGAAATATGGATTTTTAGAGGTGCC
>CAMTXD010000048.1:0-5205 GCA_947085625.1 uncultured Gallionellaceae bacterium
ACCGCCTCGAACGCGCTCACGATGGTGAGGTCGCGGCCTTTGTAGTGGCCGGGCTTGATGGTGCCGCCGTAGACAAAGATCGCCGGGATGTTCAAACGCGCCATGGCGATCATCGCGCCCGGCATGTTCTTGTCGCAGCCGCCGATGGCGAGCACGCCGTCCATGCTCTGGCCGGCGCACACGGTTTCGATGGAGTCGGCAATCACCTCGCGCGATACCAGCGAATATTTCATGCCCTCGGTGCCCATGGAGATGCCGTCCGAGATGGTGATGGTGCCGAAGGTTTGCGGCATGGCGCCCGCTTGTTTTAATGCAGCTTCCGCGCGTGCGGCCAATGCGCCGATGCCTATGTTGCACGGCGTGATGGTGCTGTGGGCGTTCGCCACGCCGACGATGGGTTTGACGAAATCATTATCCTTAAAACCTACCGCGCGCAGCATGGCGCGGTTGGGCGAGCGTTGCACGCCCTGGGTGACGACTTTGCTTTTGCGATTGTCTGACATTGATTTCTCCACATTTTCAAAAATTCTGCACTTCTATTTTAACCCAGATTGTCCCACGGCTTAAACCCCTCCCAGTTGACCCCCTCGTACGTTCTCCCCTTGTCAGGGGAGGAGCGGGTTGTCTCTCCCCCTGACAAGGGGGAGCTGGAGGGGGTTTGGGTTTTAATGGACAATCTGGATTTAACAGACTAGACCACCGTCACGCGCCCAAACTTGCGCTTGCCTACCTGTGCCACCACCACGACGCCAACCTTGAGTTGCAACGCTTTGTCGCTGATCAACGCGCCGTCCAGCTTGACCGCCCCCTGGGTAATCATGCGCAAGGCATCCGAGGTGCTTGCCACCAGTCCGGCCTGCTTCAATAATTGGGCAATTCCTATGACACCACTTGTGGCTACCACCGTCACTTGCGGCATGTCGTCCGGCAACACGCCCTGTTTGAAACGCGCCTCGAATTCCGCCAGCGCCTGTTCGGCGGCGGCGCGACTGTGGAAGCGCGTGACTATTTCCTGCGCCAGCAATACTTTGATGTCGCGCGGATTGCGGCCTTGTTCCACTTCTTTGCGCCAGTGGCTTATGGTGCTCATCTGCTCAAAAGACAGCAGCTCCAGGTAGCGCCACATCAAGTCGTCGGAAATAGACATCAGTTTGCCGAATATTTCCTGCGGCGGCTCGGTGATGCCGATATAGTTGCCCAGCGACTTGGACATTTTGTTCACGCCGTCCAGCCCGATCAGCAACGGCATGGTGAGCACGCATTGCGCGGGTTGGCCATGGTGCTTTTGCAGCTCGCGCCCCATCAGTAGGTTGAATTTCTGGTCGGTGCCGCCCAGTTCCATATCTGCCTTGAGCGCCACCGAATCGTAGCCCTGCACCAGCGGATAAATAAACTCATGGATGGCGATCGGCTGATTGCTCTGGTAGCGCTTGCCGAAATCGTCGCGCTCCAGCATCTGCGCCACGGTATGCGTGGCGGCCAGCTTGATTAAATCTACCGCACTGAATTTGTCCATCCAGGTGGAATTGAACACGATTTCAGTTTTATCCGGATCCAGCACCTTGAATACCTGCGCGCGGTAGCTTTGCGCATTTTCCAGCACCTGCTCGCGCGACAGCGGCGGACGGGTGGTGTTCTTGCCACTCGGATCGCCTATCATGCCGGTGAAATCGCCGATGAGGAACAAGGCGTGATGTCCCAAATCCTGCAATTGGCGCATCTTGTTGAGTAGCACGGTATGCCCCAGATGCAGATCCGGCGCGGTGGGATCAAACCCGGCCTTGATGCGCAACGGGCGTCCCAGCGCCAGCTTGTGTTGCAATTCGGCTTGCGGCAACAGCTCGTCGCAGCCGCGTTTGATCAGGTCCAGCACTTCTTGTTGGGTCATATCCGATTTGTTTTTCATAAAGTAAAAATACCGATCTGCGTGATTTACCGTTCATCCCCGCATTTTGACCGTTGGTCGGCGCGGTCATGCCTTTCATTCCAGTGGCCAATATCCGGCCTAACAGATTTTGTGGGATGGCCGCTTTCTGGTAAAGTAGCGCCCAAGAAGAACGCAACAGCCGGGAGGTGCAAATGTTAACCCAAAAAACCCTGACCCAAGCCCGCAAATTAAAGCTGCGCTGGTTCGTCGCTCTGTCCAGCCTGCCTTTACTTGGTGTGGTTACTGCCTTCGGCATAGCGCCGCAAACAGACTACACCTTTATCTCAATGAAAACGGTGGTGGAAGAGATCACCCTGTCGGGCGATTCCCAGACTGCCGCCAGCGCCGCCACTTTCTGGCGCAGCGAACACGTGCAGCGCGGCGATACGGTGGCTGAACTGCTGCGCCGCATGAATGTGGAAGATAGCGCGGCCAGCGAATATCTGCGCCGCGACTTGGCCACCGCATCCTTGCGCCAGCTCGCCGTGGGACGCGCGGTGCAGGCCGAAACCGCCTTCGATGGGAGCCTGCTGGCGCTGCGTTACCTGGATAACAGTGGCAACCAGGTCGTGACCGAAAAAAGTCCCGGCGGCTTCACGACCAGCGTGCTGCCCGCCCAATTGGAACAACGCCTGCTCATGCTCACTGGCGAGATCAACAGCTCCCTGTATGCGGCGACCGATGCGGTCGGCCTGCCGGAAACTATCGCCAACCAGATGGCTGAAATTTTTGGCGGCGACATTGATTTTCACAGCGACCTGCGCAAAGGCGACAAATTTAGCGTGGTTTACCAGATGAATTACAACAACGGCCAGCCGGTAAGCGCCGGACGTATCCATGCGGCCGAGTTCGTCAACCAGGGCAAAGCCTACCGTGTGGTGTATTACCAGCCTGACAGCGGCCATGGCAACTACTACACCCCGGAGGGAAAAAGCCTACGCAAGGCCTTTTTGCGCTCACCCCTCGAATTTTCGCGGGTCAGTTCCGGCTTCAGCCTGTCGCGCCTCCACCCGGTGTCAGGAACATGGCGTTCACATAAGGGCGTGGACTATGCCGCAGCGACCGGTACCAAGGTCAAAGTGACGGCCGATGGTGTGGTATCTTTCGTGGGCACACAAGGTGGCTATGGGCAGGTAGTCATAGTGCAGCATCAAGGCCGCATCACCACTCTATATGGGCACCTGTCGCGCTTTGCCAGCGGTTTGCGCCGCGGCCAGCGCGTGAACCAGGGTGAGATTATCGGCTATGTCGGCATGACCGGCCTGGCCACTGGTCCGCATCTACACTATGAGTTTTTAATTAACGACCAGCATCGCGACCCATTGCGGGTTGTCCTGCCGGATGTCGCCCCGATAATTAATGTGAATAAAGTCGCCTTTCAGGAAGCGACCGGTAGCCTGATTGCGCGTCTGGGATTGTTGCGCGACACCAACCTGGCCAAACTTGACTGAACAATGCATGTGCGTTCAACTGCCGTTTCCAAATATGTAGGGCGGGTTTTACCCGCCATGGCGGGCATAGCCCGCCCTACTGAGCAATCGTGTGCCAAGTCCTATTAGCGCTGCGATGTTATTAAAAAATTCCGAGCTTTATATAGGCATCATGTCCGGCACCAGCCTGGATGGCATTGATGTCGCCCTGCTCGACATCGAAGCCAGTCAGCCCAGGCTGCTCGCCACCCACTATCAAGCCTACGCCCAGCCGCTCAAAGACGCACTGCTCGCGCTGCACACCCCGGACTATGATGAGTTGCACCAGGCACAATTAATCGGCAATGAACTGGCGCGCCTGTATGCGGCAGCGACCATGGCGCTGTTGCAAGCAGCTGGCATCAGTGCTGGTCAAGTGCGCGCCATAGGCTGTCACGGCCAGACCATACGTCATCGCCCGCATCAGGGCTATACCGTGCAACTGGGCAATGCCGCGCTGCTGGCCGAATTAAGCGGCATCACCGTGGTTGCCGATTTCCGCAGCCGCGATATTGCTGCAGGTGGACAAGGCGCCCCGCTGGTGCCGGCCTTCCATGACCGCGTATTGCGCCACCCCGCCATCCACCGCGTCATCGTCAATATTGGCGGCATCAGCAACCTGACCAACCTGCCGCCCCATCGTCCCACCACCGGCTTCGATTGCGGGCCGGGCAATCTATTGATGGATGCATGGATTGCGCAACGGCGCGGCGAGGCGTATGACCGGGACGGCGCTTGGGCCGCCAGCGGCCACGTGATACCGGCGCTGTTGCAGGCGCTGCTGGATGAACCATTCCTGCATGCCAGCCCGCCAAAAAGCAGCGGCCGTGACTTGTTCAACCTGGCCTGGCTGCACAGCAAACTGCATGGCAAAGAAGCACCCGCCGATGTGCAGGCCACCTTGCTTGCGCTCACCAGCCATGCCATTACGGACGCGATTCATCATTTCTGTGGCGGCGCACAAGAAATTTATTTGTGTGGCGGCGGCGCACGCAATCAGGCTTTGGTGCAAAATTTGACAGCATTATTGCCGGATTGTCACATCCAGAATACCGATGCGCTGGGCATGGACGCAGATTATCTGGAAGCCAGCGCTTTCGCCTGGCTGGCACAGCAGATCATACACGGACATAGCGCCAACCTGCCCACAGTCACCGGCGCACGCCACCCCTGCATACTGGGCGCGATTTATCCGGCGTAGATTCGGGGCGTAAAAAAGGCGAGAGGGCTTGCGCCCCCTCGCCGAACTTTTATATCCGTTTCTGTCAGACCGAGAAAGACGATCCGCAACCGCAGGTGGAAGTGGCACCCGGGTTTTTGATCACGAACTGCGAACCTTCCAACCCCTCCTGGTAATCAATCTCGGCACCCACCAGATACTGGAAACTCATCGGGTCAATCAGCAACTGCACGCCATTCTTGTTAAGTACGGTGTCATCTTCATTGGTCACTTCGTCAAAAGTGAAGCCATACTGAAAGCCGGAACAACCGCCGCCGCTGACAAATACGCGCAACTTCAGATCGGCGTTGCCTTCTTCTTCGATCAGCTGCTTCACCTTGTTGGCCGCGTTGTCGGTAAACAACAACGGGTCAGGCATGTCTGTGTCAATTGCCGTCATTTCTGCCACTGCATTCATGTTTACCTCTTTGAATTGGTGTTAATGGGCGTCTCCAAAGTAACTTAGCTTTGCCTAGTCTTACTGTGTCACAAATCTCGTTAACCCCCACCGCAACACGGACATCGTAGCAGCCTCGCAGCGACGGCTCGCGCGATGAGGATACGCAGCGTCGTAATAGAGTCCGGCACGT
>CAMTXD010000049.1:0-28053 GCA_947085625.1 uncultured Gallionellaceae bacterium
ACGAGCGAGCGACGAAGACAGTGCGCACGCACGGCTAGGAGCGAGCGAGGAAGCCAACGCAGTGTCACCGATGAAATGGAATTGGAATCACTGTGGCAGGCTTTCCGCCGCCTGCTCACGCCGATTTATAAAATCCACAATCTCCTGCTTCTTGTCCAATGCATCCTGGTAGCCCAACGCAATCAGCGCACGGCAAAAATTCTTTTCATACAGCAGATAACTCACCAGGTTTGCGCCGCTGCGCCGCATCGCGCCCACCCCGCGCAACAGGAAACGGATGGTCCACGGCAGATTGGCGGCGTACTGCGCGGCGATTTTCTCGATGGACTGGCTGGGCGCAATCACCAGCACGTCCACATGGCTCAAACTGGTTTTATGGCGGACTTCCTCCGGCAATATGCTAATCGTGTGGTTGATACGCTGCAACCGTTCCAGATCCACCTCCAGACTGTCGAGAAAAATGCTGCTCATGACATGGCCGGCAATCTGCGCCAGCGGTGGATAGTCGCAGATATCGCTGCAGCTGGTTTGCTCCACCGCACCCCGTCCGCTACCGATGACCAGTACGCGGGTAGCACCCAGATGCAGCGCCGAACTGATGGGCGCGATCTGGCGCATCGAACCATCACCAAAATATTCGCGGTTGATAAGCACCGCCGGAAAGATAAACGGGATGGCCGAGGACGCCAATAAATGTTTGATCTCAATCATGGCCGGAATACCCAGGCGACGCGCCCGTTTCCACGGCTGGGTCTCTGCCGCGCCCTGATAAAAAGTTACCGAGTGTCCCGAGCCATAGCCTGAAGCGGTAATGCTCAACGCGTGCAGCAGGCCGGCATCTATGCTCTCCTGGATTTTCTCGCACGGCAGAACTTGCTCCAGCATCTTTTCTAACGGGGTGTTGTCCAACAGCGACACTCGGTGCAATTTATCAATGCCCATGGAGCTTAATATCAAACCGGCCAGCCAGCGCGCACTGTTAAGAAGCACGCCGATCGGGTCAGTCCGGTAAATATCCTCAACGCGGGCATTATTCCAGATATTGAGCAGATATTGCACACCCTTGCGAAAATGCAGCGCATTCACTGCCAGCGTGGCCGCATTGAGCGATCCGGCCGAAGTAGCGCAGATAACAGGGAAGGGATTATGCGCATGGCGCGGCAGGAACTCGGCAATGGCCTTCAGCACACCCACCTGATAGGCGACGCGCGCGCCGCCCCCGGTCAGGATCAAGCCTAGTTTTTGCGGCACATTCATCCGGCTACCCCGTCATAGATTCACAAGTCGCCTATTCACAAGTCGCCCGGCCCGGCCTTGGCACGCACGGTTTCCAGCGCATCATTCAGCGTTTCCTCGGATAGGTCATTCACGCACTTTGACAGCATCTCCGCTGCCTCCGCCGCTTCCTGCGGCAAGTGGCGGCCATCGGTATTGGCCACCAGCACGGCCGCCGCCCCCACCACTTTGAGCAGGCTGGTACGCTCATGCATCAGCATCTCCAGCTCCTCGCGCAGCATGTCCACTTCCTGTTTGTTGAGCTTGTCCGCCATCTTTTTCCCCAATAATATTCTGGGGTACCTCTAAAAATTCAGAGTTCGCCCAAATGCAAGGCGCGGGAAAAATTTTAGTTCCGGCTAACCTAAAGGTTACCCTACACTGAAACTTCGTTTTGCAGCGCCGCATATGATTGATATGTTAGCAAGAAATTTTGCCCGCAACGCAGCAGTTGGGATGAAATCTGGATTTTTAGAGGTGCCCTCTGGCCGGATTATACCTGACCGCCCTTACTCCTCACGCCCCTATAACGTCTCCCACAATTTCTGCAAGCGCTTCGCCGACACGATCACCGGCGTTTTCAGTTCCTGGGCGAACAGCGACACGCGCAGCTCCTGCAACAGCCAGCCGAATTCTTCCACGCGTGCATCACCGTTGCCCTGCTGTGCCGCCAGCTTGCGCTGCCACGCCTGCTGCAGGGACTGCATTTGCACGAATTGACGCGCGTCGCGCGCCGGGTCGGCGCGCAGCTTTTCCAGCCGCACATTGATTGCCTTGAGGTAGCGCGGCAGGTGTTGCAGGCGCTCATAGGGCGTGCGTGCGATGAATTCCCGGTGCAGCAGCCATTCGAGTTGGGCGCGCACGTCCTGATTAACCTGTACGTTGGCCTTGAGCTGCGGCAGATTTTTTTGTACGGCCTGATATTCGGCCAGCACATTACCGGCCAGCCGCGCGATTTCCTGCGCCACCAAGGTCAAGCGACTTTTCGCTTCCTTGCAGCGTGCGGCGAATTCTTTTTCATAGCCCGGCCACGGCTCCATCAGGCAGCAGCGGTCGAAAGTCACGGACAAAATCTGGCGCTGCAAATCCTGCGCGCTACCGAAAGGCAGGAACTGCATGGCCAGCGCCTGCAAGCCAAGATTCTTTTCCAGAAATTTAACCTGCTCCTTGAGCGCCAGCATGAACAGGCGCCGCAGCCCGGCACGGTGTGCGGCGAGTGCCTCGTCGCGTGTGTCGTAGGCACGCAGCGTTACCGCATCGCCTTCATCGTGCAGCGCGTTGAATACGGTCACCTGCTGGCCTGCGCGCTGCACCTGCGTCGTCTCGTTAAAATCTCCCAAATCCCAGGAGACATAACGCTGCTCCCGGCCCCTCGCTTCGCTCTCCCCAACCGGCCCCCGCGCAAGCTCTCCCCCCGTGAGAGAGGGGCTCGTTCTGGCATTCCGCCTGGCCGTCTCAGCCCCTCGCTGCGCTCTCCCCCCTGGGAGAAGATCTGGGGTGAGGACTCTCGGCGCCCACTCGCTGCGCAACTCCGCGAAGATGCGCGACGTGCCCATCATTCTCCCGTGCTCATCCACCAGTACAAAATTCATCAACAAATGTGCTGGCAATTGCTCCAGGCGGAAGGCATCCAGCGGCACATCAAATTGCTTTTGCTCGCGGATGTAGCGTGCCAGAGCTTGCGTCAGCGGAATATCGGCAGGCGTCACCTCACGGCAAAACTGTGCGGCGAATTCTGGCACCGGCACCAAGTTGCGGCGCAGTTTCTGCGGCAGGGTCTTCACCAATTGCGCTACTTTTTCCGCCAGCAGGCCGGGCACCAGGTATTCACAGCGCGGCGCAGACACCTGGTTAATCAAGGCCAGCGGCACGGTCAGCGTCACGCCGTCATCTTTTTTTCCGGGAGAAAAATTATAAGCCAGTGCATAGATGACGTTATTCATCAGCAGTTGCGGCGGGAACTGGTCAGTGGTAATCCCTGCCGCCTCGTGCCGCATCAGGTCATCTTTTTTCAGATAGAGCAGTTTCGCATCGGCGCGCTCCGCCTCCTTGCGCCAGGCCTCGAATGCCGCGCCGTTGTGGATGTGCTGCCCGGAGAAATGACTGGGGATGCGTGCATCATAAAAGGCGAAAATTAATTCATCGTCCACCAGCACATCGGGGCGGCGCGCCTTGTGTTCCAGCGCTTCAATATCCTGTATGAGTTTCTGGTTGTGCGCGAAGAACGGCGCCAAGGTATTGAACTCACCCGCCACCAGCGCTTGGCGGATGAATACCGCGCGCGATTCAGCCACGTTCATCGGCCCGTAATGCACGCGCTTCTTGGGGTTGATGATCAGGCCGTACAATGTGCTGCGCTCCCACGCCGCCACCTGCGCTGCCTTCTTCTCCCAATGCGGGTCGAAGTAATGGCGCTTGATCAGGTGCGCGCCGACCTCCTCCAGCCACTCCGGCTCGATGCGCGCCACGCAGCGCGCATACAGTTTGGTGGTCTCGACTAATTCTGCCGCGACTACCCATTTGACGCCTTTCTTGGCCAGCACAGAATTGGGTGCGATGAAGAATTTTATTTCGCGCGCACCGAGATAATACGGCTCCCGATCCACGCTCTTGCAGCCGATGTTGCCGAGCAGGCCGGTGAGCAGGGACTTGTGAATTTGCTCGTAGCTGGCAGGCAGCTCGTTCAAGCGCAAGCCCATCTCTGCCACTTGCGCGTGCAGTTGCTGATAGAGTTCATGCCATTCGCGCAAGCGCAACGGTGACAAGAATTTTTCGCGGCATTCTTGCGCCCATGATTTGTTGGACTTCTTGTGCTTTACCGCCTGCTGAAACCACTCCCACAATTTTACATAGGCCAGAAAGTCCGAGCGCTCATCATTAAAGCGCTGATGCGCGGCATCCGCCGCCTCGCGCCGCTCCGCCGGGCGGTCACGCGGGTCTTGCAACGACAAGGCGCTGGCGATGATGAGAATTTCCTGCAAGCAGTGGTATTGCCGCCCGGCCAGCAGCAGGCGTGCGATTTTTGGATCCAGCGGCAACTTGGCCAGTTCGCGACCCAGCGGTGTTAACTGACGTATATCGTCTATCGCCCCCAATTCCGCCAGCAACTGGTAGCCATCGGCGATCGAGCGCGAACCGGGCGGTTCGATGAACGGAAATTGCTCGACCTCGCCCAACCCCAGCGCGCTCATGCGCAAAATAACCGTGGCCAATGACACGCGAAATATTTCTGCGTCGGTGTATTCCGTGCGCGCCAGAAAATCTGCTTCGTCGTACAAGCGCACGCACACCCCACTCATCACCCGCCCGCAACGACCTGCACGCTGGCTGGCTGCGGCGCGGGAAATTTTCTCCACGCGCAATTGTTCGACTTTCTGGCGGATGCTGTAGCGGTTGATGCGTGCCACCCCGCTGTCTATCACATAGCCGATATTGGGCACGGTGAGCGAGGTCTCGGCCACGTTGGTGGCCAGCACGATGCGGCGCTGGTTGCTCGGCTTGAATACGCGATCCTGCTCGGCAGCGGACAGGCGCGAAAACAGCGGCAGAATTTCCACTCCCATGGGATGATGCTTGCGCAAGGCTTCCGCCGTATCGCGTATCTCGCGTTCGCCCGGCAAAAAAACCAGCACATCGCCGCGCAGACCCGTTATCGAAAGCTCATCCAGCGCGGCGCACACGGCCTGTGGTATATCCTCTATGCTGCCTTCGGCATTTTCCTGCATGGGGCGATAGCGCACTTCCACCGGATAGCTGCGGCCTGATACCTGCATGATCGGTGCGCCGCTGAAATGTTTGGCAAACCTTTCCGCATCCAGCGTGGCTGAGGTGATGATGAGCTTGAGGTCGGGCCGGCGTGGCAACAACTGCTTGAAGTAGCCCAGCAGAAAATCAATATTGAGCGAGCGTTCATGCGCTTCGTCTATGATGATGGTGTCGTATTTTGCCAGCTGCGGATCGCCCTGAATTTCCGCCAGCAGAATGCCATCGGTCATCAACTTGACGCTGGTATCGGCTGACACCTTATCGTTAAAGCGCACCTTGTAACCGACCACGCCGCCCAATTCAGTTTTTAGCTCTTGCGCAATGCGCGCTGACACCGAACGCGCTGCCACGCGGCGTGGCTGGGTGTGCGCGATCATGCCCTGCACACCGCGGCCTATGCTTAAGCAGATTTTTGGGAGCTGCGTCGTTTTGCCGGAACCGGTCTCGCCGCACACAATAATTACTTGATTTTCAAGAATGGCCTGCGCCAGTTCTTCACGGCGCAACACCACCGGCAGGTCGGGCGGGAACTCGATCGGGGCGAGCAGTTCGAGGCGCGCCGCACGACGCGCCTGTAGGGAATTGGCGTTAAAGGGGGGGGTTACCATGGAGGTGATTCCAATTCCATTTCATCGGTGACACGGCCTTGGCTGCCTCGCTCACTCCTAGCCGTACTATGCGTACTGTCTTCGTCGTTCGCTCGTCGCCGCCTTGTTTCACCTTCGAAATAGAATTGAAATGAGACTCATGTGCGCACTCTCCAACCATCACCAATAAACAACGAAAAATTTTTAGAGTTACCCTTTGGTCTAGCAGACGTACAGCCTAACCCACGAATCCTTTTGCGAATATGGACACCTCTAAAAACTCAGAGTTCGCCCAAATGTAAGACGCGGAAAACGAAGTTTCAGTGTAGGGTAACCTTTAGGTTGGCCGGAGCTAAAATCTGGATTTTTAGAGATGCCCATATTTTCACTTGACCTCAGTATCAATCGTAATAGATATGCCTTTTGCACCAACTTTCACCGGCTGCGAAAACCCTTGTATGTCCCCCGGGCTGGGAGTTACATTCCCCGCCTTGGATATTCGCACTCCCACCACGACACTGGTTGCGGAAGATAAATTTAAATTGGGCATCATCGCCATGCTGTCATCCAGCGTGAAGGTTAACGGCAGATCTTTCACCGTCTTGCGTAGGGCTGCCAGCGGCGGCCCGGTCGGTCGGTCGGTTGCACGGGCAAAAACAAAGACTACATCGGTCGCCGCAACCCGCGCATTGAAGGCTGGATCTAGGCTAACCGTCCCACTTACCGCTCCTTCCGCTGCACCCGAGCGAGCCTGAGGCAGGTTATTTTGGGCTAAGTTGCTAGTCTGGGGGGCTGGTGGAGACAAGCCGCCCAAGTCGCGCGCCTCACTGATACTGGCGGTGGCCATGGATGCCTCCTGGGAATCCGCCGGCACCAGATTGAGTATTTTTTGCCACGGCTCGATGGAAGCGCGGTAGTCCTTGCGCTCTAAGGCGAGCGAACCCGCCAGCATCAGCGCCTTGATGTGGTTGGGGTCAGCTTGCAGTGCCTGGCGGATTATTTTTTCCGGCTCGCCCTGCAGGGTACCCATGGTGTAGGCCAGCGTGTCGGCATAATCGGCCAGCACATTGGCGTTGTCTGGCAGGAGTTTGGCAGCGCGGGCGTAGGCGTCGCGGGCTTCGTCGTAGTGGCGCAAGAAAACGTAGGAGCGGGCGAGCATGGTCCAGCCTTCCGCATCGTCCGGCTGTGACGCTAGCCTTTGCTTCAGCTGCACAACCATATCCTCAATTTGCTGTGGCGTGATTGAATGCTCCGCACCAAGCTCTTGCGTTTGAGGCTGTGGCTCCAATCCCGCCGGTGTACCCAGAGCCAGATATAGCACAACCGCGACTACCGGTATGGTAACTGCCAGCGCAGCGATCGCAGTTTTCGGCAAGCGTTTGCCAGCTACCGACGCGGCAGCGCTCACTGTCGAGCCGGCATCTTCCAGCACACGACTCTCCAGATCGCCGCGCGCAGTGCGATATTGCGCCTGGTCCAGCGTGGTGGCCGCCAGCTCTGCGTCCAGCTCGCGCAACTGGTCGCGGTAAACCGACAAGTTGGCCTCCGCGCGCGTGGCAGACAGCGGGCGCTTACCTAGCCCGAGTAACGGCACCGCCAGAAGCAGCAGTACGCCCACCACCATAATTACAACCACAACCCAAAATATGATCACGCGCGATCCCCTTCATGTTTTCCAGATAATAACGCTGCCACACGGGCATGTTCCTCGGCGCTCATCGGCGCCGCCTGTTGTACCAGTTTGCGGCGCTGGCGCAGCTGGATTATCAGCACGGCGAAGCCCAGCAGAACCAGCAACAACGGCCCGAACCAGAGCAGCCAGGTGTTGGACTTCATCAGCGGCTTAAACAGTACGAAGTCGCCATAGCGCGCCACCATGTAGTCCAGCACTTCCTGTTCCGATTGCCCCTGCCGCAGCTGCTCGCGCACCTGGCTCCTGAGGTCAACCGCAAGCGGGGCATTGGAATCGGCTATGGTCTGGTTCTGGCAGACCAGACAACGCAAATGCTCGGACAAGGCCATGACACGCTTTTCCAGTTTTGGATCGTCGTGGAGGGTCACCGCTTCACCTGCATGCGCCAGCGGCACCAACAGAGCGAGCAGGATGGTAAAGAGTAATTTGTTAGGCATCATTCAACTCCTTAATAAGTGGAATTATCTCGTCCCTGATGTTGGTGGGGGTGAGCGCTCCGGTAATTTTGTAACGGATGATGCCAGCCTTGTCTATGACGAAAGTTTCCGGCACGCCATAGACGCCCCAGTCTATGCCGGCATTGCCGTCGCGGTCATAGGCCGATACGAGGTACGGGTCGCCGAGTTCCCGCAGCCAGGCGATGCCCTTGTCACGCTCGTCCTTGTAATTCAGCCCAACAATCGCCACCACGTTTTGCCGCGCCAATTCCACCAGCAAAGGATGCTCCTGGCGACAGGTCACGCACCATGAGGCCCAGACGTTTAGCAACCAGACTTTGCCGCGCAATTCCTCGGGGGTAATGGTCATGGCCGGATCCTGCAACTGCGCCAGACGGAATGCTGGTGCCGGCTTGCCTATCAGGGGCGAGGGCACCTCCCGGGGATTGAGCGTGAGCCCGATCAACAGGAAAATAATGAGCACAACAAAAATGCCCAACGGCACAAGAAAGCGATTCATGGCCCCCTCCTTCAGCGCGACGCCTGCGGCAGGCGGTAGCGCCGATCACTGATCGCCAGCAGGCCGCCCAAGGCCATGAGCAGGCAGCCGCCCCAGATCCACCTGACCATGGGCTTGTACTGCACGCGCACGATCCACTCGTCTATACTGTGCTGGTCGCCCATCGCTACGAAGAGATCGCGGAACAGGCCTCGATCAATGCCCGCTTCGGTCATGGTCGATTCCCTCACGGGATAGAAGCGTTTTGCCGGATAGAGCGTGTTTATTGTTGCGCCGTCCTTGCTCACCTCCAGCGCACCTTTCGTATCAATGTAGTTCGGCCCCTCCACTTTGTCCACGCTGAGCAAGCGAAAGGTATAACCGTTCTGAACCGTCGTGTCGCCTATGCGCATACGCAACTCGCTGGTGCTTTCATAGCTATTGACCAGGGTGACGCCAAGAACGAACACGCCAATTCCGACGTGGGCGAGCAGCATGCCGTAAGTTGCGATCGACGTGGCGCGCAATTTCGCCCACACGCCCCCTCCTGCCGACTCGCGCACCCGACCCAGCAGGTATGCCAGGCTGCTGAGGATTGCCCACAAACCAAGCGTGACCCCAGCCACCGCCGGCGCCGACCAGCGGCCGAACAGGAATGGCACCAGCACCGCCAGCAACACGCTGGCAGCGAACCAGGGCCACAAGCGCTTGGCCATGTCAGCCAGGCTGGCTTGTTTCCAGCGCGCAAACGGGCCGACGCCCATCATAAACACGGCTAAGCCCATGATCGGTGCAAACACCAGCTCAAAATAGGGTGGGCCGACCGAAATTTTTCCCAAGTCCAGCACATCGAGAAACAAGGGATAGATCGTACCTAGGAACACTGTGCCGGCAGCGGCGACCAACAGTACATTATTCACCAGCAGCAACGATTCACGCGAAACCACTTCAAACCCGCTGCCCAACCCCACCTTGGGCGCGCGCCAGGCAAACAACGCGAGCGAGCTGCCAACCACCACGCACAGGAAGACTAAAATGAAAAGACCGCGTGCCGGATCAACCGCGAAGGAATGCACGGAGGTCAGCACGCCGGAACGTACGAGGAAGGTGCCAAGCAGGCTCAAGGCAAATGCCATGATAGCCAGCAATATGGTCCAGTTCTTGAAAGCGCCGCGCTTTTCTGTCACCGCCAGCGAGTGGATCAGCGCCGTGGCCACCAGCCACGGCATGAACGAAGCATTCTCGACCGGATCCCAGAACCACCAGCCGCCCCAACCCAGCTCGTAATAAGCCCACCAGCTGCCCAGCATGACGCCCAGCGTGAGAAACATCCAGGCTGCGGTAGTCCATGGCCGCGACCAGCGCGCCCAGGTGGCATCCAGTTTACCCTCGATCAGCGCCGCAATGGCGAAAGCAAAAGCCACCGACAGACCCACATAGCCCATATACAACAGGGGGGGGTGGATAATCATGCCAAAATCCTGCAACTGCGGATTGAGATCGTTGCCGTCCATTGCGGCTGGAAACAGGCGCTCAAACGGGTTGGAGGTAAACAGCGTAAAAGCGATGAAGCCGATGCTGATTAGCCCCAGCACACCCAGTACGCGCGCCACCATCTCTTGTGGCAGGCTCTTGCTGAATAGCGTCACCGCCACCATCCACCCCGAGAGCATTAGTATCCACAACAGCAGCGAACCTTCGTGTCCGCCCCATACCGCCGCCATACGGTACTGCAGCGGCAGCTGGGAGTTGGAATTCTCGGCCACATACAGCACCGAAAAATCGTGCGCGATAAAGGCATATGTGAGACAGCCGAAGGCGATGGCAGCGAATACAAATTGCCCGCGCGCCACCGGTTTGGCAAGTGCCATCAACGGGCCATTGCCGATCAGACTGCCAATTATGGGCAGCACACCCAGCACCAACGCCAGCACGAATGCCAGGATGAGGGAAAAATTACCGATCTCAGGTATCATCTGGCGCTCCCTTGCCCGCCATCCGGGCGGCTATTCGCCACGCAGATGCCCGATCCAGCCACACACGGTAGCGCCTGCAAATGCAAATGGTTCAACTTCATTTCCGCACATCCTTTCATCTTGTCTCCAATCCGTTCATCATTTTTCCGACAACAACCCCGCATAACTTTTAATCGTAGCATGGACAATCAACTTTTGCCAAACACACGTAAAGCCCGATCCTGCATGTGGACTAAAGCAATGCGAATTAGTTCAGGGCACCTCTAAAAATCCATATTTTAGTTCCGGCATAATCCAAAGGTTAGCCGGAACTAAAATTTTTATCGCGCCTTGTATCTGAGCAAACTATGAATTTTTAGATGCGCCCTTTAAGCATGACTGCTTTGCGTTGCGCCCATACCATTAACCCCACTCCTGCCAACACCATGGGCAGGCTGAGCCATTGCCCCATGCTGATGCCGAAAGTCATCAGGCCGAAAATACCGTCATCCGGGTTGCGCGTGTATTCGACGAGAAAACGGAAGCTGCCGTAGCCAACGAGAAACAGGCCGGATACCGCACCCACCGGGCGCGGTTTGCGCGAGTACAGCCACAGCAGGACAAAAAGCGCCAAACCTTCCAGCGCGAATTGGTAAAGCTGCGAAGGGTGGCGCGGCAGCTCATCCACGTTAGGGAACACCATGCCCCAGGCCACATCGGTGGGACGTCCCCACAGTTCTCCGTTGATGAAGTTGCCAATGCGTCCCGCAGCCAGACCTAGCGGTACCAGCGGGGCAATGAAGTCCGTCAACGACAGCCATTGAATCTTGTGCCGGCGCGCGTATAGCCACATCGCCACCAATACGCCGAGCAAGCCGCCGTGGAAGGACATACCGCCCCGCCACACGGCAAGAATTTCCAGCGGATGAGCGAAATAATAGCCGGGGTGGTAGAACAGCACCATGCCCAGCCTGCCGCCCAGCACCACGCCCAGCACGCCGTAGAACAACAGGTCATCCAGCATCCTGTTATCCCAGCCGGGGCGGCTGAGAGTACGCATGCGCATTTTACCCAGCCACAAAAACAGCGCGAAGCCGAGCAGATACATCAGGCCATACCAATGCACGGCAAGCGGGCCGAGGTGGATGGCGACGGGGTCGAACTGGGGATGGACGAGCATTTTGCGCGGGTATAAAAAAGATGAATTAGAATTCAGGACGCCGCAATTATACGTGATTTGAGCACACGCCTATCTGGCGCAGTTATTTCACCAATGGCGCCCCCACAAACCCTAGTTTCGCCGTCACCAAAGTCGGCCTTGTCAACCAGCGCCGGGGTGTGGGCGTTATGGTAAGCACTAACAGTCGCCTAGCATACAGTTTGCAAACTTGGCGGAGTTGGTTAGAATGGCGGGGGCAGCAGTGTCCGAAATTTTGGATAATTTTTTAGTAACCTTAAAAATGGAGCAGTAAAATTATGAAATCTATTATCGTTAGCATGGTTGCAGTTGCAGGTCTGATGGTCGCCGGTTCCTCGCTGGCAGCTGACATGCCGGATGTGGCCAAGAAAAATGGCTGTGCCGGCTGCCACGCAATTGACAAAAAAATGGTTGGCCCCGGCTGGATGGATGTTGCCAATAAATACAAGGGTGCCAAGACTTTCTCTTTCGAGGGCAAGGATTACCCGCTGGAAGAGGGTATGATGCTGAAGATATCCAAGGGCGGCAAGGGTAACTGGGGTACCATGGCCATGCCCCCTCAGGATGCGTCCGGCAAAAAACAGGCTGAAATGAAGGAATTGACCAAGTTCGTGCTGGGTCTGGCGAAGTAATAGGGAGCAATCCCTTTAGGCAAAAAGTCGGCGCAAGCCGACTTTTGCTTTCCGTCAGCAATAGCTGCCAAGTTTGGTGTTTAGTATCCAGGCTGAGCCTGACAGAAAGGAAATATCGTGAAATCTATCCTGGTTGGCATACTTGCCACGGTGGGTCTGACGGTTGCAAGCGCCGCACTGGCAGCTGACATGCCCCTGCTGGCCAAGAAAAGCAATTGCTCCGCCTGCCACTCGATTGACGAAAAAAAAGTTGGCCCCTCATGGATGGATGTTTCCATGAGATATAAGAACGCCACCAGCTACACCTACAATGGCAAGGAATATCCATTGCAGGAAGGGCTGATAATGAAAGTATCCAAGGGCGGTTCCGGCAACTGGGGTACCATGCCCATGCCCGCCAATGCGCCTGCCATCAAAGAGGCTGATATCAAGGCGTTGGTCATATACGTACTTGGCCTGGCTAAAAAATAAGAAGGGGCGATTTCTTGCGTAAAGGATATTGCAGATACCATCTTGTCGGCCAAATGATTTTTGCATAATTTGACTAGCGGTACGGTGTCTACAAGTCTGGGAAATTGACAGACCACGCATCCGCAATCTATAAAATGCCGGCGCCAGCCGGCTTTTTTATTATCGGCCCGGTGGCCATGCGCGACGTTGCGAATTGACAAGCCAGGGAGCTACGCATAATCTAGCCCGAACGTTTCATAAATTCGCGTGATGATCGCGCAGGATTTTGTTTGTCAGGTGAATTTTGTGGAGGAGCGGTGTAGTTATTCATACACCCGACGGAACAAAACTTCGCATGACAAACAAAAGACTAGCGAGGGCGCGCGTGTGTTATGAAACGTTCGGGCTAGGCGCTTGTACATTTTTCTCAGTATTTATTTCTTCCGGGACACATCATGACATATACCCAGCCATCCTTGCTCCTAGCAGCCCTGCTCGCCGCCACCCTCACCGCCTGCGGCGAGTCAAAAATACCCGCTGCCAATAGCGCTGATGTGTTGCCGGTGAAGATCGGTGCGGCTGCCCCGCTGATCGCTGCTTCCGCACTGGCGGTTGACATGCCCGAGTTGGCCAAAAAATCTGGCTGCGTCGGCTGCCACGCAATTGACAAAAAACTGGTTGGCCCCGGCTGGATGGATGTTGCCAATAAGTACAAGGGTGCCAAAACTTACTCTTTCGGCGGCAAGGATTACCCGCTGGAAGAAGGCCTGTTGATGAAGGTATCCAAGGGTGGTTCCGGCAATTGGGGCACCATGGCCATGCCCCCTCAGGATGCGTCCGGCAAAAAACAGGCTGAAATGACGGAGTTGGTAAAGTTCGTTCTGGGTCTGGCGAAGCAATAGGGAGCAATCTATTTTGGCAAAAGCGGCGCGAGCCGTCTTTTTTATTATCGGCCCGGTGGCCGTACAGGGCGTTGCGAATTGACAAGCCAGGGAGCTACGCCTAATCTAGGCACTGGTATATTTTTTCAGCATTTATTTCTTCCGGGACACCTCATGACACATACCCAGCCATCCCTGCTTCTGGCAGCCTTGTTTGCTGCTACCCTCACCGCCTGCGGCGAGTCAGAAATACCCGCTGCGAATAGCGCTGATATGTTGCTGGTGAAGATCGGTGCGGCTGCCCCGCTCACCGGTCCGCAGGCGCATGTCGGCAAGGACAACGAAAACGGCACGCGCATGGCAATCGAGGAGGCCAACGCCAGGGGGCTGGTCATCGGCGGCAAGAAGGTGCATTTCGAATTGCTCAGCGAGGACGACCAGGCCGATCCGAAAACGGCCACCATCGTGGCGCAGAAATTGGTGGATGCCAAGGTAAACGGCGTGATCGGCCACCTCAATTCCGGCGCCAGCATCCCCGCTTCCCGGATTTACAGCGACAACGGCATCGCGCAGATTTCCCCTTCCGCTACTGCCGTTTTCTACACCGCGCAAGGTTTCAAGACGGCTTTTCGCGTGATGGCCAACGATGGGCAACAGGGCAAGGTGCTGGGCGAGTTTGCCGCGAACAATCTGGCCGCCAAAAAAATTGCGGTGATAGATGACCGCAGTGCTTATGGCCAAGGGCTGGCGGATGAATTTATAAAATCCGCGCAAGCCAGCGGCGCGCTGATTGTGGCGCGTGAATACACCAACGACAAGGCGGTGAACTTCAGCGCAGTGTTGACCGCCATCAAAGGCAAGCAGCCCGATCTGGTTTTTTTCGCCGGCATGGATCCGCATGGCGTGCCGCTGGTCAAGCAACTGAGGGCGTTAGGGCTGAATGCTAAGTTCATGATGGGTGATGGCGGTTATACACCCAAGCTGATCGAGCTGGCGGGTGCGGCTGCCGAAGGCACTTATGCTTCGCTGCCCGGCGTGCCGCTGGAGCAGATGCCCGGCGGCCGCGATTTCTCCCAGCGCTATGAGGCGAAATACAAACAGCCCATCCAGTTGTATGCGCCCTATTGCTACGATGCGGTGAATGTGATGATCGCGGCGATGCAAAAAGCTGACTCCGCCGATCCGGCACAATACCTTCCAGAGCTGGCGAAAATCGAATATAACGGCGTGACCGCGAAAATTTCCTTTGATGAAAAAGGCGACCTCAAGGGCGGCGCAATCACGCTGTACCAAGTGCAGCAAGGCAAGTGGCAGCCGCTTCAGACTTTGGGTGCTGCAACGGCAGCGCCATGATGGGATTGAGTTGGAAAAACAAAGCGACACTCCGTGTGTCGCTTTTTATTTACGGGTAGTTTTTTGGAAATTCTGCTACAACAAATCATCAACGGCCTCGTGCAAGGCAGCGTCTACGCCCTGGTCGCGCTCGGTTACACCATGGTGTACGGCATCCTCGGCCTGATCAATTTCGCGCACGGCGAAGTGGTGATGATAGGGGCGATGGTAGCGCTGTCGGTGCTCATGCTCTTAGCCGGTTCCGGCCTGCCACCATTGCTGGTGTTGCTGGTCAGCCTGATGGTTGCTATGGCAGTGTGCATGGCGCTGGGCTATGGCATCGAGCGCATCGCCTATCGCCCCCTGCGCAATGCGCCGCGTCTCGCTCCGCTGATCACCGCGATAGGCGTATCCATCGTTTTGCAAAATCTGGCGATGATGTTCTGGGGACGTGAATACCATGCCTTTCCACCCTTGCTGCCGAACAATCCGCACATATTTTTCGGCGCGATTATCACCGAGGTGCAGATCATTATTGTGCTGGTAGCGCTGGCGATGATGGGTGGCTTGCTGTTGCTGGTACAGCGCACCCGCTTGGGTCGCGCCATGCGTGCCGTAGCGGAGAACCCTTCTGCCGCTGCACTGATGGGGGTGGACATCAATCGCGTGATTTCCATTACCTTTATGCTGGGTTCGGCACTGGCGGCGGTAGCGGGTCTCATGGTGAGCGCTAACTACGGCATCGTACACTATTACATGGGCGCCATCCTGGGACTCAAGGCCTTCACCGCCGCCGTGCTGGGCGGCATCGGCAACATGCGCGGCGCGATGTTGGGTGGCCTACTGCTGGGGCTGATCGAGAGCTTGGGCGCGGGTTACATCGGTGATTTGACCGGCGGCTTTCTCGGCAGCCACTACCAGGATGCAATCGCCTTCTTCGTGCTAATTGCCGTGCTGGTTTTCCGTCCGTCCGGATTATTGGGAGAGCGCGTTGCGGAACGCTCTTAACAATCTGCTGCATCTGAACAAACGCAATGCATGGGTTGCGTTCGCCGCGCTCGCCATCGTGCTGCTGCTCCTGCCCTTCGCCACCGACGCGCTGCTCGGGCGCGGCTGGGTGCGCATCCTGGATTTCGCGCTGCTCTACATCATGCTGGCGCTGGGGCTGAATATTGTGGTGGGCTATGCCGGACTGCTCGATCTCGGCTACGTCGCTTTCTTCGCGGTGGGCGCTTACACCTACGCCCTGCTCGGCTCGCCGCAATTCGGCCTGCACTTTCCCTTTTGGATAACCCTGCCGCTGGGCGCGCTGCTGGCCTGTTTATTCGGCGTGCTGCTGGGCGCGCCTACCCTGCGCCTGCGCGGCGATTACCTCGCCATCGTCACGCTGGGTTTCGGCGAGATCATCCGCATCTTCCTCAATAACCTGGACGCGCCGGTCAACATCACCAACGGCCCGCAGGGCATCGGCATGATAGACCCTATCCACGTCGGCGAGTTTTCGCTGGGCAGAACACACGAATTGTTCGGCCTCACCTTTCCTGCCGTGCATCTGTACTACTACCTGTTCCTGTGCCTCACCCTGCTGCTGATTTTTATTTCGCAGCGCCTGCAATATTCGCGCATAGGCCGCGCCTGGATGGCGATCCGCGAAGACGAAGTGGCGGCCGAAGCGATGGGCATCAACACGCGCAATATCAAGCTGCTGGCATTTGCCATGGGCGCGTCTTTTGCCGGCCTGGCGGGCGGCTTGTTTGCCGGATTCCAGGGCTTTGTCAGCCCGGAAAGTTTCGGTCTGACCGAATCAATAATGATTTTGTGCATGGTGGTGCTGGGCGGCATGGGCAACATCGGCGGCGTGGTGCTGGGCGCTGTGCTGTTGGTGTTGCTGCCGGAAGCGCTGCGCCACGGTGCAGGCCCAGTGCAACAAGCACTGTTCGGAAAAACATTGGTTGATCCGGAGAGCCTGCGCATGTTGCTGTTCGGGTTAGCGCTTATCCTGGTGATGTTGTGGCGTCCGGCCGGATTATGGCCCTCCGCCCAGCGCCGCCGCGAACTGGTCGCAGAGGACGGCGTAGTGCAACAGGAACAGGACACAGTGTATGACAGCAGCAAATAAAATTTTTATTAATTCATGAATACTTTGCTCGAACTCACTGGCATCGGCAAACGCTTCGGCGGTTTAGCGGCGCTGTCCGATGTGTCGCTGCATATCCAGCGCGGCGAAATTTACGGCCTGATCGGCCCCAACGGTGCGGGCAAAACAACTCTCTTTAATATCCTCACGGGGCTGTATCAAGCAGACAGTGGGCGTTTCCAGTTTGACAACTTGGAGCATGGCGGCCGCTGCAAGCCGCATGTGCTGGCGCAGGCCGGCATCGCGCGCACCTTCCAGAATATCCGCTTGTTTGCCAATATGAGCGTGCTGGAAAACGTCATGGTCGGGCGTCATGTACGCACGCGCACCGGCATCTGGGGCGCGCTCACGCGCAGCACTGCCGCGCGCAATGAAGAGCATGCCACAGCCCAGCGCGCGCACGAGTTGTTACGCTATGTCGGCATAGCTCGCCGCACACAAACCCTGGCGAAAAATTTATCCTACGGCGAACAGCGCCGCCTGGAAATCGCCCGCGCACTGGCCACCGATCCCAAGCTGCTGGCGCTGGATGAACCAGCGGCGGGCATGAACGCCACCGAAACCGAAAGCCTGAAAACACTGCTGCAAACCATACGCGCCAGCGGTGTCACCGTGCTACTGATCGAACACGACGTAAAACTCATCCTTGGCCTGTGTGACCGCGTGGCTGTGCTGAATTACGGCAAAAAAATCGCTGAAGATGTGCCGGAGGAAGTGCGCCGCAACCCGGCGGTGATTGCCGCGTATCTGGGCGGAGAGGCAACATGAATCTGCTCTCAGTAGAAAACCTCAAGGTCGCCTACGGCGGCATCCAGGCCGTGAAAGGAATCGATCTGCACATCGCCCCCGGTGAATTGGTCGCGCTGATCGGCAGCAATGGCGCGGGCAAGACCACCACGCTAAAAACGCTGGCCGGACTGCTCCATTCTGCCAGCGGACAAATCCACTACAACGGTAAAAGCCTGCACAACGTTGCGGCGCATCAGCGCGTAGCGATGGGTATCTCCCTGGTGCCGGAAGGTCGCGGCATATTCGCGCGCCTCACTGTGAAGGAGAACCTGCAAATGGGCGCATACACACGCAGCACACCGCATGAAATTTCTGCCGACCTCGCGCGCATGGTCGAACTGTTCCCGCGCCTGGCAGAACGCAAAGATCAGTTGGCAGGAACACTTTCAGGTGGCGAGCAGCAAATGGTCGCAATGGCGCGCGCATTGATGAGCCGCCCGCGCTTGCTGATGCTGGACGAACCGAGCATGGGGCTCGCGCCGCTGATGGTGCAAAAGATATTCGAGACCATCCGCAACATCGCGGCACAAGGTATGAGCATCCTGCTGGTCGAGCAGAATGCGAAGCTCGCGCTCGAAGTGGCGCAGCGCGGCTACGTGATGGAAAGCGGAAAGATCACCTTGTCGGGTGCGGCCAGCGAACTGTTAGGCAGTGATGCGGTACAACGCGCTTACCTTGGGGCGTAGGAGCGTGAATTATCACGCCCTTTAGCGCAATGAATTGCGCCCCTATAATAGATTTTGTGGGTGCAACAAGCCTGTCCTGAGCTTGGTCGAAGGGCGTAGCGCGTTGCGCCGGATGGCTTTCATTTGGCGCAAGAAAAACCAGGCGAACGCTTTGGTGAAAATCCGCACCGATTTTGCCGTGTCCACCCTGGCGTATTTCTTCGAAATAAAAAACGGCTAGTCCTTGTATGCTTCTACCTCGAACACCAACTTGATCTCATCACCCACCAGCGGCAGCGCATACGTCATGCCAAAGTCCGCTTGATCTGTGTGGTGGCGGCTGTGCGGCATCTTTCTTTTTGGTTTATCGGATTGGTATCACATTTGTAGGGATTGATGGTGAGCGTCACGGGCTTGGTCACACCAAGTAGTGTGAGGTTGCCTGCTATGCCGGTCAGGGTATCGTCGCTGAATATCAGGACGCTCGACTGGTAGCTTATACTGGGAAATTTGGCCACGTCGAAGAAGTTCGGTGAGCGCAGATTTTTGTCACGCAAGGCCATATCGGTGTTGATCGAGCCAGCATCAATAGTGATATCTACTGAACCAGTTTTGGCAACGCTATCCAGCGTCACTTTGCCACTGATCTTGTCGAAACGCCCGTGTGTAGTAGCGAACCAAAAATGGCTGGCACTGAAGTTTACGAAGCTATGCTGTGGATCAATCGTGTAGCCCTCGGCAGCATGGGCTGCAAAGGGCATGATTGCGGCGAGAGACTGACTAAGCGGGAAAGTTTACGCATGATCTTGCTTACCATTCTTGCTTGCGCGGGGTGTGCTCTTAATCCTTGTATGCTTCCACCTGAAACACCAGCTTGACCTCGTCACCTACATTAGGCAGGGCGTATTTCATGCCGAAGTCCGAGCGTTTTATTTGCGCGCTGGCGTCCGCGCCGCATAGATACTTTTTGTTCATCGGGTGGATGCCGCACTTGAAGGCGCTGATAGTGAGGGTCACCGGTTTACTTACGCCGAGCAGGGTAAGGTTGCCCTCCACGCTGGATGGAGTGTCGCCCTTGAATTTCACCGCGCTCGATTTATAAGTGACGTTGGGGAATTCGGCGGAGTTGAAGAAATCCGGCCCGCGCAGGTGTTCGTCGCGCTTGCCCAAGCCAGTGCTGATCGAGGCGGCCTCCATGCTGATGTCCACCGAGCCGCTTTTGGCGGCGCGGTCCAGTGTCACCTTGCCGCTGCTCTTGTCAAAGCGACCGTGCGTGGTGGAGAAGCCCAGATGACTGGCGCTGAAGTGGGTATAGGTATGTTGCGGGTCTATGGTATAGGTCTCGGTTGCGTGTGCGGCCAGCGGCAAACTTGCAAGCAGTAATACGGCAATGGTATTGCGTTTCAGCATTATGTTCTCCTTGAGGTTAAAACGGTGGCGCACCGGCCACACGCCAGGTTAAATATACTGCACCCGCTGCGCACGCCAGGGTGGCAACAGACAGAGATAGTGATTGTATCCATAAAGCCAGTTTTTCGGAAACCGGAATTTGGGCAACCAGGGGAATAGCGGCCAGTGGTGCCAGCGCATACCAAGGTAGCTGTGTGGTCAGCACCGCGAGACAACCAGTCAATCCGGCGATGAGCGACAGCGACAGGGTAAAGCTGCGACCGCACGGCAGGCGACTGCCAGTCACGGCTAGTATCGTCAGGTAAGCGCCTGCCGCCGCGCCCAGCGCCAGGCCGAACTGGCCGAGCAGGGCAGAGCCGCCAAACAATGCCGCCCCGCCCGTACCCAGCCCCAAAGCCACGCCTGCGCTGCCTGCACGCACCGGGGCATCGCGCAAATCGTCCATCCAGAATACCAGCCAGCCGACATACAACGCACATCCCACGCCCCACTGCATGGCCACACCCAGAGGTTGTTGCTGTAATATGCGCAAGCTAACCCAGATCGCGGCAGCGGCGGCAATTACGCTGAGGATGGGCCGCCATAGCGACCCATTAAACCAGATCAAGGCAATCCCAAGCAGGCTGGAGGCTATCCCCAGCCACACTATCTTGCGCGTGGCGGTGAGCGGGTCTACGGAAAAATTGCTGGCTAGATAAACCGTCACAGCGAACCCGGCAATGATGGCCAGTCCGCTCAAGCACAGCCGCCGCAATAGTTCAGCCGCCAATAACGCGACGACAAAAGGAGCGAGACCGCTTTGCACGGCGGGGTGGTTCAGCCATTCCTGCATTTTAAAATTCCCGGCAAATCAATCTCAATCATGACAACTTAACCCGAACATTGCATAAATTCGCGTGATGATCGCGCAGGATTTATGCAATGTTCGGGTTAAAGCTGACTGTGCGAGCCGTCACAGAATGGCGAACTCTTGGTGGCCTTGCAACCGCAAAGATACTTGGTTTCTTTTTGGGTAACCGTGAATTTGACAGGTTCGATACCCGTTCCTGCATGGGCACCATCACAGAATGGTTGATTCTTGGAACGTCCGCACGCACACCAGTAGTAATCTCTGGGCTCAAGCTCAACGGCATAGGGACTCTTTTGTACGCATACAGGTTCAGTCATGACTTTTCCTTCTCGTAGTGGTTATAACGGGACTTTATTTTGCTGCTGATACTTTTTTGCTGGCCGCAGAAAATGCCTCGCGCAAGCGATGTAACGTGGCCTCTGTGTTGTCCAGGTCTGTTTGCGAGAAGGCGGCGAATACCTGTTCAATATGGTTCATATGGGCCGGAAACACCTGGGCGAAAAAAGCCTCCCCTTTGCGGGTCAGTTGCACGATCTGGCTGCGCCCGTCGCTGGGCGAAGCAACGCGCCGCACCAGATTCTTGGCCTCCAGACGATTCACCACGCCGGTGAGCGTGCCCTTGGTGATCAGGGTTTTTTCGCCCAGATTCCTGAAGCTCATGCCGGTTGTGTTACCTAGCGTGGCGATGATGTCAAACTGGGACGGGGTAAGGCCAATGGTGCGGATGTGGATAGCGGAATATGACTCGAAATCCTGATAGGCTCGGGCAAGTTCACGCAAGACTGGAATACAAGGTTTTTGTGCCATGGCTACCGCAATATGTTCTAGCTAGGACATTATAAGTTCTAGTTAGAACAAAAGTCAAGCATAAGTTTCCTCCCTGAGGCAACTTATTCCCTTGCAGGTGTTCCAATCCACCGCACGAGTTTGCCAGTGGCGTGTAGTGCCTTGAAATTTCATGGGTGACCCCCCACATAATCGGCGGGGGAGCGAGGGTGGTAAACTGCGCCCGGCTATTTTTATTTTGATGGAGACAAATGTATGAAACGCATTTCCCTGTTTATCATGACCAACTTGGCGGTGCTGGTGGTCATCAGCGTTACCTTGCGCCTGCTCGGCGTGGACAAAGTGCTCGACCAGAGTGGCAACATTAACTTTAACGCGCTGCTGATCATGTCGGCGGTGATCGGCTTTGCCGGTTCGATTATTTCATTGCTCATGTCCAAGTGGTCGGCCAAGCGCATGGTGGGCGCGCGGGTCATCACCGACCCGACCGATCCGACCGAACGCTGGTTGGTAGAAACCGTGCGCAGGCAGGCGGGTGCGGCGGGCATAGGCATGCCGGAAGTGGCGGTTTATGACGCGCCGGACGTGAACGCCTTCGCCACCGGCTGGAACCGCAACGCCGCGCTGGTGGCGGTGAGCAGCGGCCTGCTGCGCAACATGTGCCGGGATGAGACAGAGGCCGGACTGGCGCACGAGGTCAGCCACATCGCCAACGGCGACATGGTGACGCTGGCGCTGATCCAGGGCGTGGTGAACACCTTCGTGATTTTCTTTGCCAAATTGTTCGGCATCCTGGTAGATCGCGTGCTGCTCAAGAATAACGGGAGCAATGGCCGTGGCCCCGGCGCTTTCGTCGCAGAAATTGTGGCGCAGGTGGTGCTGGGCGTGCTGGCCAGCATTATCGTCAGGTGGTTCTCGCGCCAGCGCGAGTTTCGCGCCGATGCGGGCGGAGCCAGACTGGCCGGACGCAGCAAAATGATCGCCGCGCTGGAGAAGCTAAAAATGAACCACGAACAGGCCGCCCTGCCGGAAAAAATGGCCGCATTCGGCATCTCTGGCGGCGGCGGATTCTCGCGCCTGTTCATGACCCACCCGCCGCTGGATGAACGTATTGCGGCGCTGCGCGCGGGAATATAAATTGCCAATAACAAAATAAAAAAAGGCTTGCAGCGATGCAAGCTTTTTTGTCGTATGCAGTAATGTAGAATGGGTGAAGCGCCCGGATTTTTGGGCGCGCAAGCCATCATCTCACGCCAAGAGAACGCACGCGCACCCTGCAAAATTATAGCTGTATTCTTATGTGAAATAACGCAGGCTAGTAGGCAGTCAAGTTGAATTGTATGAATGCAAAATGCGCTGGCAGCTTCTCCCTTTGTAAAAGGGGACTGAGGGGGATTTAACGGTAGCAGCACTTGCCACCTTTTTAAATCCCCCCTACCCCCCTTTTCAAAGGGGGGATATTCCGCTGCTTTAACTTGACTGACTACTAGGGAGCGGTAGCATCAGGGGCAGCGACGGGAGTCACCTCACTCTCGGGCTGCGCACCCTGCCCACTGTCATTGTCTGAGGGTTTATCGGGTATGTCATCCCACTCATCATCATGAAATATTTCGCGCGGCGGATCACCGTCATGCACCAAACTTAACCTGCGTTGCAGATAGGCGTCACGGATAAAGGCGTAGCGATCAATGGTGGCGGCTTCATTCAGCACATTTTCCTGATCCAGCAGCCCTGCACGCTGACTGATTATCCCGGTCAAATACGCTTGGTTGCGCGTGGGGATGTGATCAATGTGGCCTATCACGCCCAACTGGCTGTCCGCATACAATCCTGCACTGTCACGCACAGTGCTGGAACCGAAGAAGGGCAGGACAATATACGGCCCGCTGCCGACCCCCCAGTAGCCCAGGGTCTGGCCAAAATCTTCATCCTGTTTTTCCACTCGGTCGATAATATTAAACAGACCGAAGATGCCAAAGGTTGAGTTGAATACGACACGACTGCCATCGGATGCGGCTTGGGTAAACTTGAGTTGCAACAGGTTGTTTACCATGACGACAACATCGTCCAGGTTGGAGAAGAAATTTCTCACCATGTTCTTGGCCGGATCGGGTATGACGGCCTGGTAGGCTTTGGCGACCGGCTTGACGACTGCCTTGTCCACTGTGTCATTAAATTTATAGATGCTGCGGTTGAGGGGTTCGAGCGGATCTTTCGGGTTGTGGTTCGAAGCGCAACCGCCCAGCACAAGGCTGGCGAACAATAAATAAATTCTGGCTGTTAGCATGAACGAAGTACCTGAAGGTGGAGGGTTTATTTTTCGTTCATTATAGACGCAATGCTAATTGCGGAAAATGGCCGAATGCTGAGCACAACAAGATTCATTCCAAGTATTATATTTGGTGTATGTGCATTTATGGGTAAGGCAGGGAGGCTGCCAAATCACCGATGCGGAACTGGAAGTGGTCAGCCTTGCGGTCGGCGAAATAGTGTTGCAGAGTCATGCTTACCGGGCGGAAGGCAATCTTGTCCCACGGGATATCCTGTTCTTCGAATAGTTCAACTTCCAGGCTTTCCGCGCCGGGTGAAAAATCCAGGGCTAGCAGTCTGGCGCGGAACAGCAGATGCACCTGATTGATGTAGGGTAGGTTAACCATTGAATACAGTTCGCCAAGGTCGACGCGCGCATTGGCTTCTTCCATTGTTTCGCGTATCGCGGCCTCGGTGGTGCTCTCGCCGTTTTCCATAAAGCCGCCGGGCAGCGTCCACAGCCCGTGGCGTGGCTCGATGGCGCGGCGACACAGCAGGATGCGGCCATCATCCCATTCCGGGATGGAGCCAATGACCAGCTTGGGGTTTTGATAGTGGATAGTGGTGCAGGCAGTGCAGATATGGCGCGGTCGGTTGTCGTCGGGCGGCAGCCGAAATTCGACCGGGGCGCCACATTCTGGGCAGAATTTCATTTCCAGAACTGCCACCACGATGCTTTGTTTTCCGGCGAGTCTTTGGTGCCAGGCCGGATGCTATCCTTGGCGATGTTCAAGTCGAGCACGCGCTGCGTATCATCGCGCAAATCCTTTAAATCCATCGCGTCATATGCCTGCACCATGATTTGCAGCGCGTCACGTGTAGCGGGGGTTTGCGGGAACTCGGCCAGCACGCCATTGGCACGGTTGACAGCGGCGGTGTAGGCGCCACGGCGCAAATAATAACTGGCAACCTGAATTTCATGGCGCGCCAGTGTATTGACTAGGTGCTGCATGCGCAATCTGGAATCGGCGGCATATTTGCTGTTGGGGAAGCGCGTAACCAGATCCTTGAATGCGTCGAAGGCTGCACGCGCCGATTTTGGGTCACGTTCAGACAGGTCCGGTTGCGTCAGACCGCCAAACAGGCCGAGGTCTTCGTCAAAATTGACCAGCCCTTTCAGGTAATAGGCGTAATCTACGTGCGGGTTATTCGGGTGCTGCTTGATGAAGCGCTCTATGGTGGAAAGTGCCGAGTCGGGTTCATTCTGTTTGTAATAGGCATACGCCACCTCCAACTGTGCCTGCTGGGCATGGCGGCCGTAGGGGTAGCGAGCTTGCAGGCCTTCGAATAATTTTATGGCCTTTTCGTAGCTGGCTGCAGCCATCTGCTCTTTGGCCTGGGCGTAGATTTCCTCAGCGGACAGGCCTTTCAAGGGGTCGGTATCTTTGTCCGACGAAAAAGTACTGCAAGCGGTTAGCATAAGCAGCAGGATTAAAGTTAAACTATGGCGCATGACTAAATCCGAAAAAATATTAGCTGATTATAGCAAAGATGGGCAATCTGCTACGCGACTTGTCGCGGGTGGAATTGATACTACCGCAAACCACGCTGTACCTTCCCCGCTGGTCTTCAAGGTCCCCATGGACTGCGCGGGGATGCGCCTCGACCAGGTATTGGCCAAGCTGCTGCCGGAGTATTCGCGCAGCCGCCTGCAAGAGTGGATCGCGCAGGAACAGGTTAAGGTGGATGGCGCGGCGGCCACCATTAAGCAAAAAATGTGGGGTGGCGAGGCGATCGAAGTAATCCCGCAGTCGATTCCCGCCGAGCAACCGTATTTGGCCGAGGACATCGCGCTCGACATTGTGTATGAAGACGACAGCATCCTCATTATCAACAAGCCGACCGGGCTGGTAGTGCATCCCGGCAGTGGCAACTGGGAAGGCACGCTGCTCAACGCCCTGCTGCACCACTCGCCGCAACTAGCTGAAATACCGCGCGCCGGCATCGTGCACAGGCTGGACAAGGACACCAGCGGCCTGCTGGTGGTGGCCAAGACCCTCACCGCGCAAACCGCGCTGGTGCGCCAGTTGCAGGCACGCACCGTGCAGCGCGAATACTATGCGCTAGTATATGGCGAACTGTTGCGCGCGGGCAGGGTGGATGCGCCCTTGGGACGCCATCCCACGCAGCGCACCAAGATGGCGGTAGTGGCGGATGGCAAGCCTGCCACTACACATTACAGCGTCTCCGAGCGCTTCCCAGCCACTTCGACTGACTCAGGACAGAGCTGCACCCTGTTGCGCTGCAAACTGGAAACTGGGCGCACCCACCAGATCCGCGTGCATCTTGCCTCGATCCGCCATCCGCTGGTCGGTGACAGTATTTACATCAAGGGCGCGCAGACATGCCCGCCGCGCCTGCGCCCCATCCTTGCCGCCTTCCCGCGCCAGGCCTTGCATGCGGCGCAGCTCGGCCTAGAGCATCCGGTAACGGGCGAATGGCTGGAATGGCAGGCGTCCTTGCCGGACGACATGGCGCAACTACTGCATGACATCAGGGGAGCAGTGGCGTAGGATGGACAGAGCATTTTTGCGATACCTATCAAAATCGCACACAAGGGCGCCTCTAAAAATTCAAAATTCTATGCGAGACAAGGCGCAAGAGAAATTTAGTGCCTAGCATATAACTCATATCAGATAGGTCGGGTTTCAGCCCGACATGTCGCCCTGAAGGGAGACCTACAGAATTATTGTAGTTTCAAATTAGGGGGGTGTAAATAGTTTTGTGTAATCGGTCATTAGACAGGAGACTGTCGCCTACAAAGGAAAAACATGACCAAACGCAAAGTAGTACAACCCGACCTGATTGATCTTTTACTTGCCGATTACAAGAAACCTGAAGACCTGCTTGGCGAGAACGGGATTTTAAAGCAACTCACCAAGGCCATTGTTGAACGTGCCTTGCAAGCCGAGCTAGCTGTCCATCTAGGTCACGACAAGCATGAAGCTGTGGCCAACGAGAGTGGTAATACACGCAACGGCAGTAGCGCCAAGACGCTCAAAGGAGACTTTGGCGCCTTACCCATCGACATCCCGCGTGACCGTGACGGCAGTTTTGAGCCGCAGCTCATTGCCAAACATCAGACCCGTTGGACAGGCTTTGACGACAAAATTCTGTCGCTGTATGCACGCGGCATGACGGTACGGGAAATTCAAAGCCACCTCGAAGAAATGTACGGCACTGAAATCTCGCCGACACTGATTTCCTCGGTTACCGATGCCGTCATGGATGAAGTCAAAGCCTGGCAGGCTCGCCCTCTGGATGCGCTTTACCCGATCGTTTATCTTGACTGTATCCATGCCAAGGTGCGTGACAGCGGCGCAGTGCGGGTCAAAGCCGTCTATCTGGCATTGGGCGTGAATCTCAATGGCGACAAGGAATTACTGGGCCTATGGGTGGCTCAGACCGAAGGAGCCAAGTTCTGGCTACAGGTTGTCACCGAGCTCAAGAATCGAGGCGTGCAGGACATCTTCATTGCTTGTGTGGATGGACTCAAGGGCTTCCCTGAGGCGATTGAGGCGGTGTTCCCAAAGACGGCGGTGCAACTGTGTATCGTGCACATGGTGCGTTACAGCTTGAATTTCGTAGGTTGGAAATTACGCAAGACAGTCGCAGCTGATTTGCGCACCATTTATACGGCCGCGACCGTTGAAGAAGCAGAAATGCGTTTGACAGAATTTGATACAAAATGGGGAGATGACTATCCGTCTATCGTGCAGTCCTGGCAGCGCAACTGGCCACGCATTGTGCCGTTCTTCGACTATCCTGCTGAAATCCGGAAAGTGATTTACACGACCAATGCCATCGAGTCCGTTAACATGAGCCTGCGCAAGGTCACCAAAAGCCGCGGATCATTTCCTAGTGACGACGCATTGATCAAGCTGTATTATCTGGCACTGCGCAACATTAGCAAGAAATGGACAATGCCAATTCAGAACTGGAAAGAGGCGCTGAATCGGTTTAGTATCATGTTCGATGAGCGTATGCCACAGTATTAAACGATAACCCGATTACACAAAATCGCGGATACCCTCCAAATTAGAATTGGAATTAATATTCGCAAGCGAATGTTAACCTCAGCCGCAAGAAGCTCGCTGTGCGAGTGTCTTGTCACTATTTTCAAGTAAGTCAAGATCAAACCAACAAAGCAAAAACCCCCAGGTTTCACCTGAGGGTTTTTGCTTCATAAGGAGTCTGACGATGACCTACTTTGGTTCCGACATCACATCGATGAAACCGATATGAGTCTCCGCCGCAACAAGCTGCTGCGCAGCGTGTTTATAGTGGACCCCAAATTTAAGACAGTGAATTAAGATGGAAGCCTGCCGTAAAAAAGGAGCAGGTTAATGAGTGAAAGCAAGCGCAAGAATTTTAGCAGCGGATTCAAGGCCAAGGTGGCTCT
>CAMTXD010000050.1:0-13048 GCA_947085625.1 uncultured Gallionellaceae bacterium
CTCTAAAAATTCAGAGTTCGCCCAAATGCAAGGCGCGGGAAAACGAAGTTTCAGAGTAGGGTAACCTTTAGGTTAGCCGGAACTAAAAATTTCGCAGCGCCGCATATGATTGATATGTCAGCAAGAAATTTTTTCCGCAACGCAGCATAACCAGCGACTTAGCGCGGGTTTCATCGCGCTTAGTCGAATGGCTAGTAGTTCCATCAGTTGGGATGAAATCTGGATTTTTAGAGGTGCCCTTAATTCGTTCGAGCCTCTTGCGCTGCCTTAGGGTCAAGTCTCAATACTGTTCGGGTAGGGTTGAATTCCCTGTTTTTAAATATTTCATCTAATTGATTTTATTTGATTAGTTTCTTTAAACCGAACAGCATTAAGAATTAACCCATTTTCGATTTTGGGCTCAGGGCGAACAGGTTTATCCGAACAATATTGAGGCCTGACCCAGGATTTCTGACGCACACCGACAGCGCTCCACGCACGATATTGGTGCAATTAACTCTATGCACTACCTAGTGAAAACGTGTTTGCGTCAAGTCGAGAAGGAATTAGCGAAGCACCCGCAAACGGCTCACCAACAAGCTGCTTATCGGTCTAGTGGCAAAAGGCATGAGCTAGAAAATACAGCGGGCAACTGCTAATTTTAATTGGGTATGGAATTTGCTAGTATACATATTTTGCTAGTATACATATAAGGTGCTACATCAATTGTACTGTGATTTTTCCGAGAAATTACTATCCTTCAGAGCGCCAGCCATTATGTGCCCTTACATTCAAATTAAACTTCCAAGGGGAATCCCATGACCGCGCCCACATCACTGCCAGCCAGCAATCCCACCCTCAAGCCCTTGCCCAACGATCCGGCTTCGGTCAATCAGGATTTCGAGCGTTACCAGTTCTATCATCTGGGACGTTTGCAGGGCTGCCCCCCGCTCTACACCTATCAGGCGCTGGCCTGGACCTTGCGCGACCGATTGATGACCGACTGGATGAATACCTATGCGCGCCGCGATGTGCCCGGCAACCGGCGCGCCTATTATATGTCGCTGGAATTTCTGATCGGCCGCGCGCTGTCCAACCATATATTGAATCTGGGGCTAGCTGAATCGGCGCGCGCAGCCTTGCAGGGGTTTTCGCAAACGCTGGAAGATATAGCCGAAGAAGAGCCCGACGCCGGCCTCGGCAATGGCGGCCTGGGGCGGCTCGCGGCATGCTTTATGGACAGTTGCGCCACCCTGAACCTGCCCGTGATGGGCTACGGCATTCATTACGAGTACGGCATGTTTCGCCAGCACATTGAAAATGGCTACCAGAAGGAAGACCCCGATCACTGGCTGCGCGATGGCAATCCGTGGGAAGTCGAGCGTTCGGAATTTACCCGGCGCGTGCCTTTTGGCGGTTACACTGAGCACTACCGCGACGCATTCGGTGCGCTGCGCACACGCTGGGTCGGTACCAGCGACGTACTGGCGATTCCGTATGACATGCCGATCAGCGGCTACCGTAATCAGGTCGTCAATACCTTACGTCTGTGGAAAGCGGCCGCGACCGACGAATTCGATCTGAACGAATTCAATGCCGGCAGCTACACCGAAGCGGTACAGGCGAAAAATCACGCCGAACATATTTCGATGGTGCTGTACCCCAACGACAGCAGCGAAAACGGCAAGGAGCTGCGCCTGCGCCAGCAGTATTTTCTGGCGTCGGCCAGCTTGCAGGATGCGTTGCGCCAGTGGCGCGCGGCGGGCAACAGTGATCTGAGCAAATTTGCCGAACACAACGTGTTTCAGATGAACGACACGCATCCCACTGTGGCGGTGGCGGAGCTGATGCGAATACTCATGGATCTGGAGGGCATGGGCTGGGATGCCGCGTGGGCGATCACCACGCGGTGCATGGCGTATACCAATCACACTTTGTTACCCGAAGCGCTCGAGCGCTGGTCGGTGGCGCTGTTCGCCCGCCTGTTGCCACGTCTACTGGAGATCATTTATGAAATCAATGCACGGTTTTTGCGTCAGGTGTCGTTGAAATGGCCGGGCGACATCGATCGCCAGCGGCGCATGTCGATTATCGAGGAAGGTCATGCGCCGCAAGTGCGCATGGCCTGGCTCGCCATTGTCGGCAGCTTCTCGATCAACGGCGTGGCGGCGCTGCATTCGCAGTTGTTGCGCGAGGGCTTGTTTCGCGATTTTGTCGATTTGTGGCCGACCAAATTCAACAACAAAACCAATGGCGTGACGCCGCGCCGCTGGATTGCCCACGCCAATCCCGGCATGAGTGCGTTGATCAGCGAACACATCGGCACGCAATGGATTGCCGATCTGGCGCATCTGCAAGCTCTGAAACCTTTTGCCGAACCCGGCCAGACGGCGTTCCAAAACGCCTGGCATGAGGTCAAGCGGGCGAACAAGCGCCGCCTGGCGGCGCTGGTACAAGACGAATGTAAGGTGGTATTCGATCCCGACGCGCTGTTTGATGTGCAGGTCAAGCGCATCCACGAATACAAGCGGCAACTCCTCAACATCTTGCACGTGATCCATTTGTATAACCGCATCAAGCAGGGGCGGCTCGACAACTGGGCCAACCGTTGCGTGCTGATAGGCGGCAAAGCTGCGCCGGGGTATGTGATGGCCAAACGCATCATCAAGCTGGTCAACAGCGTGGCCGATGTGGTGAATAACGATCCCGACGTGAACGGCCGTCTAAAAGTGGCCTTCCTACCCAATTATCGGGTGTCGAGTATGGAAATAATCGCGCCGGCGACCGATTTATCCGAGCAGATTTCGACCGCCGGCAAGGAAGCTTCCGGCACCGGCAACATGAAATTCATGATGAACGGCGCGGCCACCATCGGCACCTACGATGGCGCGAATATTGAAATCATGGACGCGGTGGGCGCAGACCATTTCTTTTTGTTCGGGCTACGCGCCAACGAAGTTGATGCCTTGCACGGTCATTATCAGCCACAGGTTTACCTAGATGCGGACACGGACCTGCGAGAGGTGATAACCCTGTTAAGCACCGGTCACTTCAATCCGCAGGAACCGGGCATTTTCGACATAATCCTCGACGCCTTGCGCAGCCCCCACGATCCATGGATGACGCTGGCGGATTTTCGGAGCTATGTGAACGCGCAGCAGCAGGTCTCGCTGGCCTGGCAGGATCAGGCCAGCTGGACGAGACTAAGCATTTTGAATACCGCCGCGAGTGGATTTTTTTCCACCGACCGCACCATGCACGAATATAACCGCGATATTTGGAAGCTTGCCCCGGTGGCACGCCAGGGCGAATGACGATAAACAGGCCGTCAGGCGGCCTGAATCGGAATGGCGTGGCGGGTTTCCACGATATGGCTGCTCTCGTCGACGCACACCAGATCGGGTGCGTAGCGGGTCAGCTAGATTTCATGGTAGACCGCATAAGTCGCAATGATCACGATGTCTCCCGGCCTGGCGTGATGCGCTGCGATGCCATTGACCGAAATCACCCCTGAACCCCATGCCGCACGGATGGCATAGGTGGTGAAGCGCGCAAATTAAAGGGGCTAGGCTCGGGTCGTTTTGATAACATGAGCCATGCTCCGTCGCCCCCGCACTCATCTGGGTGAAGTTCCGTTGCACATCGTGCAGCGCGGGCATAACCGCGAGGCTTGTTTTTACGCGGAAGAAGATTGTCACGCTTACCTCCACTGGCTCGGTGTAGCCCTGGAAAAAGAGTGCTGCACCTTGCCCGCCTACGCGTTGATGACGAATCACGTTCATTTGCCACTCACACCTAGTCTTACTGTGTCATAAAACATGTGATCATTAAAGCCACATATTTTGTGGAGAACGCGATGGGAATATCCGAGGAATTCAGTCGATACGTTGCCCATTTATGCCAGGGGCTTGGCCATGCTGATCGCCACGCAGGATTCAGCGGATATTGCACCGGCCTGATGCTGCCGCTACCACGCAAAAGCATAGAACCCATGGCCGCGCGCGTGGACCCGCTTCATGCCAGCGCACGCCATCAGGCGTTGCATCACTTTGTAGCCAAGTCCGAGTGGTCAGATGCCGCCATCATGGCGAGTGTGCGCAACCAACGCCAAGTCCCTGCCGTATCCAACAATTACATCCCTCGGGGCAGCGCATCGAGCGCAGCGCCACGTGGCAGACTCGATCACGACGCTGCGCATGCTCCTGAGCGTCGCACTCGCAAGAAGCCTGGGCCACTGCCCTCACTGCAACCGGAGCGGTGAGAAACTTGATTTATGACACAGTAAGACTAGGAAATAATCAAAAGGTAAACCAGCAACACATTCAGCAGCAGCGAAAAAACCGCAATCCATTGCCACAGCAACAATGGGTCGCGCCCCGCCAGTGGTGTGCGCGGTGGTTGCAGGATGGGTTTGCGCTCGCCGACTTCCAGTGCCAGCACCATTTCTTCCGCCGTCTCGAAGCGCAACTTTGGATCATGCGCAACCGCTTTCAACACGATGTTTTCCAGCCATTGCGGTATGTCCGGGCGGTAGCGCGTAGGCGGCACCGGGTCGCCAAAGCGCGGGCGCTGAAAGGGTTCGATTTCACCGTAGGGGTAGCGCCGCGTCAGCAGGTGATATAGCGTGACGCCTGCGGCATACAGGTCGCTCTGCGCATTCGCGGTTTCTCCTGAAAATAATTCCGGCGCCATGAAACTTGGCGTGCCGGGATTGCCCGCCAGTTGTGCGCTGCTGGTGCCGGGACTGGTCGCCACACCGAGATCTAGGATGCGTAGTTTGCCGTCGTCGCCCTGGTGCAGGTTGGCCGGTTTGATGTCGCGATGGATAATATTCAGGCGATGCAACGCGCCCAAGCCTTTTGCCAAACGCAGGCCGATGCTACCAACATCCGCAGCGGAAAAATGCTGGCCGATGTCCAGCTTCTGTTGTAGCGTCGCGCCGGAGTGCCAGCTCATCGCGTAATACAGGCAACTGCGCCGTTCAGTGGGTACGGGCAGGACTTGCGAAAAATAATGTGATAGCACGCGCTTGCCCAGCCATTCTTCATTGAGCAAACCGTTGCAGCTTTCTGCATCTTCCGCCAGCAGTGGCTGCAAGGTCTTGAGCACGCACATCTGACCGTTGGCCAGATTTTTTACTTTGTACAGCAGACTGGCGCGCGATTCGTGCAGCACTTCCAGCACCTCAAAATCATCCAGTTGTTCGCCTGGCTTGAGGCGTGGCGGCACGCGTAGGCGTTTGGCTTCGGCCACCAGATCGGCGAGATTATCCTCGCCCGTTTTTTCAATACGCACCACCAGCACGGTAGCATTGTCTTGGCCGCTATTCGCCAGGGCGTGTTTGACGAGATCATCTGCCGCCATTTGCGGGCTATTATAGAGCCGGAGGATTTTGTGGATATCCGCCTGCCCCAGCGGTTCCCACACGCCGTCGCTCATCAGCGCAAACACGTCATCCGCCTGCAATTCTCCTTCGGCATAGTCCACCAGCAGTTGCTGATCCAGCCCGACCGCGCGCTTGAGTACGTGCCGCATGTCCGGCCTGTCCCATACATGGTCGGTGGTAAGCTGCTGCAACTCGCCGCCGCGCAAGCGATAAACACGGCTGTCGCCGACATGCGCCAGGGTGTAGCGTTTGCCGCGCAACACCAGCAGCGAAAGCGTAGTGGCCATACCGGCCATTTCACCGTGGCTGCTCGCTTGCGCGATGACCCAGCGGTTGATCGCCATCAGTACCTTGTCTAGCGCGGCGGTGATGCCCCAGGTTTCCGGCGTCGCGTAGTAGTCGGAGAGTACGCCGCGCACCGTGATTTCCGCCGCCTCGCGCCCGCCCGCATTGCCGCCGACGCCGTCGGCCACGGCCAGCAGCGCGCCCTTGGTGGCGAGTTGCTCGTCGGTAGGCGTGACCGCGCCGCAATAGTCTTCATTGCGCTCGCGTGGGCCAGTCTGGCTGGCCTGACCTATGATGATTTTTAGTGGCATAGTTGCTGTGATGGGTGATGGGATTTTACCTGTCACCCATCACCTGTCACCATTTTATATCTTCGCCGAGGTCACTGTCGCTGAACCCCAGGTGGTGCGCCAGCGCTTCTTGACGCTGAACAGGCCAACCATAGCCACCACCGCCAGCGCGGCGAAAATCAGCAGGCCAATCTGGTAACTGCCAGTGATCTGCCTGGAGTATCCCAGGCTGGCGGCTAGATAAAAACCGCCTATGCCGCCCGCCATTCCGATAAAGCCGGTCATCACGCCGATTTCCTTGCGGAAACGCTGCGGCACTAACTGAAACACCGCGCCATTACCCATGCCCAGCGCGGCCATGGCGGCTATTGCCACGGTCAGCGCGAGCCAGGCTTGCGTCATGCCGAAGCTGAAGATAAACAGGAATAGCGCGGAGAACGCATACATCACCGACAAGGTGCGGATACCGCCGATGCGGTCAGCCATATTGCCGCCCAGCGGACGCAACAAGGAACCGGCTAACACGCAGGCGGCGGTGAAATAACCTGCCATCACTGGCGGCAGGCCGTACTGGACGTTGAAATAAATGGTAAGTGAGGCAGCCATGCCGACGAAGCCACCAAAGGTAACGCTATAGAAGAACATGAACCACCAAGCATCCTTGTCCTTGAGTACCGCCAGATACTGGTGCAACGATTTGGCAGGCGGACAGTCCGGGCTATCCTTTGCGAAGAGGACATACACCACGAGAGCGATCGCCAGCGGGATCAGTGCCAGACCAAACACATTGTTCCAGCCGAAGGCTAGCGCCAAGCCGGGCGCTAACAGGGCCGCCAGCACGGTGCCCGAGTTGCCCGCACCGGCAATGCCCAAGGCGGTGCCCTGATGCTCCGGCGGATACCAGCGCGAAGCCAGCGGCAATGCCACGGCGAATGACGCGCCGGCCACGCCGAGGAACACGCCCAGCAACAGCACTTGATGATAACTATCCACACCATTTAACCAGGCGAAGGCGAGCGCCACTAGCACGATAACCTGGCCGATCAGCCCGGCCTTTTTTGGCTTGAGGTGATCTACCAGCACGCCCATCACGATACGCAGCAACGCGCCGGACAGGATGGGCGTTGCCACCATCATGCCTTTCTGCGCCGCCGTGAGTTGCAGGTCAGCAGCGATCTGCACCGCCAGCGGCCCCAGCACCACCCACACCATAAAGCTCAGGTCGAAGTAGAGAAAGGAGGCAAATAATGTCGGCTTGTGACCTGCGTTCCAGAAACTGGTTTTCATAGTTGCCCTTGTAAGAAATGATTTGTGGATGCTACATCGTTCTGCCCTTAAGCAACATTTGTGCCATAAATGTATAGATACTATAACTAGCTGTATTAACAGGTATATTATATGGAAATTGATGCACCAGTTTGTTCCACACCAGCGCTCTAACTTGGTGCAATAAAGAATTTAATGCACCAGAATAGCTTTATTCGTTAAACCTACATAAGTTGTTGCCCTTCAAACTTGAATCCACCTCCTGTCAGTTTTTCATGAGCCCACGCGTTTCAATAAAATGGACAATCTCACTTACTCCCTGCCCGGTTTTCAGGTTGGTAAACAGGAAAGGACGTTCGCCACGCATACGGGTGGCATCGCGCGCCATGACTTCAAGTGACGCGCCGACCATGGGTGCTAGGTCTATTTTGTTGATGATGAGCAGGTCGGATTTGGTAATGCCGGGTCCGCCCTTGCGCGGGATTTTTTCTCCCGCCGCCACGTCTATGACATACAGGGTCAAGTCGGACAGCTCTGGACTGAAGGTGGCTGCCAGATTGTCGCCACCGCTTTCCACGAACACGATGTCCAAGTTGTCAAAGCGCGTGCACAGTTGGGCGATCGCTTCCAGGTTCATCGAAGCATCCTCGCGGATGGCGGTGTGCGGGCAGCCGCCAGTTTCCACGCCGATAATGCGTTCTGGCGCCAGTGCTTCGTTGCGCGTCAGGAACTCGGCATCTTCCTTGGTGTAAATGTCGTTGGTGACCACCGCGATACTGTATAAATCGCGCAGTTGGCGGCACAGCAACAAGGTGAGGGCGGTCTTGCCTGACCCGACTGGGCCGCCGATGCCGATGCGCAATGGTTCGGAAAGGTTCATATATTTCTCCCAAGCATCTCAAGATCTAAACAAGCGGCTGTACTGTGTTTCATGGCGGCAACCGGCCAGTGTCAGCGCGGGTGCGAAGTTGCTTAATTCATCGTCTTCCCATTCGCCAGCCGCTTGCACTGCGGCTGGTATGCGTGTGCCCAGCGCCAGCAACATGCGCTGCCCCGCCACTTGTCCGAGCGGGATGGTTTTCATCGCGGCGCTCACCTGGTTTTCCGCCCACGACCAGGCGTAGGCTTGCACGCAAGCCGCGACAGGAATGTGCCACACGGTTGCCGCGCAGGCGTAGGCCAACGGGAAAGTGGCCGGAGTGATGCGTGTCAGTTGACAGATGATGTCCGGGTCGAATCCATCCAGCTCTTTTAACAGGCGCACCAGCGAGTATCCCATTTGCAAAGTCTCGGCGCGTGATTCGGCAGTTTCGCGACCGGCACAGAAATAATTATTCCAGTGTTCCAGCGCAGCTTCGTCACCAGCTTCCCAAGCCTGTCGCAGCCGCCACAGCAGGGGCAATTCGAAGCGGCATAGATAGAGTTCCAGCGCATCGCTTATCCAACACTGCGCACTGTCGGCATTATGTACTGCACCCGATTCGATAGCCCACTCCAGTCCCTGCGAATAACTGTATGCGCCCACTGGCAGCAATGGGCTGGCCAGTTGCAACAGGCGGCTGAGGGCAATGTTTTCAGGCATTGCGCTGCATTCGTACAGGTGGGCGTATGAGCAGCCCGTCGTCATGATGATGGCGGTGGCCGCCGCCGTAAGCACCGGCTTCTGGCTCAAACGGCGCGCTTTGTTCGGTCACTGTCACGTTTAGACCAAGCAACATGTCTTTCAGTACGTGATCTTGTTCCAGGCGTAGCCAGTCCGCGCCGATTTGCAACGGGACGTGACGGTTGCCGAGGTGATAGGCGGCGCGCGCCAGCTGCCGGGAATTTTCGGCGCTGACATGCAGCACCGCTTCATCTGCCGCAACGACTTGCACGATACGGCCATCGTCCGCCAACAACCTATCTCCGCCGCGCAGGATGGTGCCACGCTCCAGCATCAGCGCGGCTTCCTCGCCTGATTCCAGGCGCACGCGCAAGCGGCTCTTCTGGCGGCGGTCAAACGGCAACACCAATCGGTCATCGTATTTTTCACCTGACGGCAGGCGTTGCGAAATGCTTAACATCATCAGAACAGAAAGTAGCGTTGCGCCATCGGCAGCACGATAGCGGGTTCGCAAGTGAGCAACACACCGTCGGCGTGTACCAGATAAGTTTCCGGATCCACTTCGATGTTGGGCTGGTAATCGTTATGCACCATGTCAACTTTTTTGACGGTGCGCGTACTGTGTATAGCGACCAGAGGCTTGTTCAGTTTGAGCGCAGCCACCGCCGGATTTTCCAGTGATGCCTGCGACACAAAAGTGACTGAGGTTTTCAGCGCGCCGCCGAATGCGCCGAACATAGGCCGGTAATGCACTGGCTGCGGGGTTGGGATAGAGGCATTGGGATCACCCATGGCTGCTGCGGCTATCATGCCGCCCTTGAGTATCAATGTTGGTTTAACACCAAAGAATGCGGGCTTCCACAGTACCAGGTCGGCCAGCTTGCCGACCGCAATTGAGCCAACGATATGACTGATGCCGTGGGTGATGGCCGGGTTGATGGTGTATTTGGCAATGTAGCGTTTGACGCGAAAGTTGTCGTTGTGCGCGCCATCGCCCGGCAATGCGCCACGTTGCATTTTCATTTTGTGCGCGGTCTGCCAGGTGCGGATGATTACTTCGCCCACCCGACCCATCGCCTGCGAATCGGACGCCATCATGGAGAACGCGCCGAGGTCGTGCAGGATGTCTTCGGCGGCGATGGTTTCGCGCCGGATGCGGCTTTCTGCAAAGGCGATATCTTCGGCGATGGCCGGGTCGAGGTGATGGCACACCATCAACATATCGAGGTGCTCGGCTATGGTATTTACTGTGTAAGGACGTGTCGGATTGGTCGATGACGGCAATACATTGGGCTGACCTACTGCCTTGATAATGTCCGGTGCATGGCCGCCGCCCGCGCCTTCGGTGTGATAAGTGTGGATGGTGCGGCCTTTGAAAGCGGCCAGCGTGGATTCGATAAAACCCGCTTCATTCAACGTGTCGGTGTGGATCGCCACCTGCACGTCCATCTCGTCTGCGACCGAGAGACAATTGTCTATCGCCGCTGGCGTGCTGCCCCAATCCTCGTGCAACTTGAGGCCGATGACACCTGCGTAGACTTGTTCCCGCAACGGGTCAGGCAAGCTGACGTTGCCCTTGCCAGTAAAACCGATATTCATGGCAAACGCATCCGCCGCTTGCAGCATGTTGTGGATATGCCATGGACCGGGAGTGCAGGTGGTAGCGAACGTACCGGTCGCCGGCCCCGTGCCTCCGCCGAGCATGGTGGTAATGCCGGACACCAAAGCTTCTTCGATTTGCTGTGGGCAAATGAAGTGGATGTGGGTATCAATGCCGCCAGCGGTGATAATCATGCCTTCACCTGCGATAATTTCCGTGCCTGCGCCGATGGGAATGGTCACGCCTGGCTGGATATCCGGATTGCCCGCTTTGCCTATCGCCCAAATTTTCCCGTCTTTAAGCCCTATATCGGCCTTGACGATACCCCAATGGTCTACGATCAGCGCATTGGTAATCACTGTGTCCGCCACTTTTGCGGAAACAAGCTGACTTTGCCCCATGCCATCGCGGATGACTTTGCCGCCGCCGAATTTGACTTCTTCGCCGTAAATGGTGAAATCTTTTTCCACCTCTATCCACAACTCGGTGTCGGCCAGGCGCACACGGTCGCCTACAGTGGGGCCGAACATTTCGGCATAGGCATGGCGGGAGATGCGAGTAGTCATGGCAGGTTCTCGTTGCGCTAAAACAGGCTGGCCGTTGCGGCCACCAGGCCAACACCTAGCCAGCGCTGGCGAAGTTGCGTCCCCAAAGACCGTCCGGCTAGCCACCCTGCGACAATAAGCAACGCCGTAGCAAACAGAAATCCGCTTACATAAAGCCATGCCGCGCCGCTAGCGGGTAACTCCGTGCCGTGCGCCATGCCATGCACCAGGGCAAACAAGACCGCCACCATAGTTTGCGCATAAATCGGCAAGCGCACCGCCCATGCGACCAACAGCGTCGCCAATAAAGTCGAGCCCAGCACCCAGGATTCGAGCATGGGCGGAATAATTCCCTGTATACCCAGTACGCCGCCCAGCCCCATGCCGACGAGAAAACTGCCCAACACTCGCCCTAGGCCACGATTGCGCATTGCCGCCCAGATGCCCAGCGCAAGCATCGCCAGCAGGTGGTCAAATCCACCCAATGGATGGGTAAAGCCAGCGGAAAAACTGTGGATGTCATGGCCTGGATGCGCCAACGCCGTGGCGGGCAGAATTAACAGAATAAGTAGAGTGAATTTTTTCATGATGGTCGTCTCCTTGTAGAATAAAAAGCTCGATAAAATTTTCAAAGCGCCCCCATAACCTTGCCGGAAAATCCATACACTTTGCGCGCGCCTGCCAGCGCCACCAGCCGCACCGAGCGTGTCTGGCCAGGTTCGAAACGCACCGCTGTGCCAGCGGCAATATCCAGGCGGTAGCCGTAGGCTTTACTGCGGTCGAAGGCCAGTGCTTCATTGGTTTCAAAAAAATGGTAGTGCGAACCGATTTGTATCGGTCGGTCGCCGCTGTTGGCGACATCGAGTTGGACGGTGGCGCGACCGCTATTCAATTCAATCTCGCCATCTGCAATCTGCATTTCTCCGGGAATCATAGTGACTACTCCATTAAACGATAGGGTGATGTACGGTCACCAGTTTGGTACCGTCGGGGAAAGTCGCTTCCACTTGAATGTCGGGTATCATTTCCGCTATCCCTTCCATGACATCGGCGCGCTTGAGCAGAGTGGCACCATGTCCCATGAGCTGCGCCACAGTCATGCCGTCGCGCGCACCTTCCATGATGGCAGCGGAAATATAAGCCACGGCCTCCGGGTAATTGAGCTTGAGTCCGCGCGCCTTGCGCCGTTCGGCCAGCAGGGCAGCGGTAAAGATGAGCAGCTTGTCTTTCTCGCGCGGAGTGAGTTCCATTTACTTTTTATGCCTGTGAAAAATATTGATGAGGTGAATTACGTTGGCGCAACCAGCGGCTTATCGGTACACTTCGCGCCGGTTTCCCAAGCTCAAAACGGTGATTAAAATTTGCTTATCCTGAATCTCGCAAATCAAGCGCCAGTCGCCAACACGATACTTCCAGAATTCGCCTAACTCGCTGCCCTTGAGCGCGTCACCAATGCTGCGCGGATTTTCCAGCACCGCGACCCTTTCCCGTAGAAAAGATTTAATGCGTTGGGCAACCTGTCTATCAAGTTTGCCTAGCTGTTTTTCTGCAGTTTCGGAAACGCTAATTTTCCAAACCAAGTCGCTTCTCCACTTCCTCTAACGTGGAAATGCGCTCTTCTCCGCTTCGTACGCGCCTCACCACTTGCTCGGCCAGATAAAGATCTTCCATATCATCCAAATATTCCAGAATGGCCTCGCGGGCGTAAAAGGTTTTGCTGCGACCAGTGCGCTTGGCAAGGTTGTCGAGCCGTGCTTCAATTTCCTCAGGTAGGCGTATGGCTAACATAGTGAACCCCTTCAATCAATGGCATGGAGCAATTCCGGCCCCACTTGATATACAAGTATATCGTTTTCTGCAAAAAACAACACTTGTTTTTATCGGTGGTCTATAAGCGCCGACCGGTGGGCATAAGCCAAAGCGCTCCCCTTCAAAAATATTATCCTAGAAACCTCAGTTGGACGGGATGGAGTGTGCTATTTTTGGGGTGCAGGGCAAGGCGCAACGACGCGGAATGGTCGTTCCATTCCAAGGAGTTGCAACGCAGCCATGTGCCACAAAAATAGTGCAATCTATCCCGTAGCGGTCTCACCA
>CAMTXD010000051.1:0-9188 GCA_947085625.1 uncultured Gallionellaceae bacterium
AAAAACGCTCCACCCATCCTACGATACTATCCTGTGACGTCAGAACGGCAACACTGACAGAAAAACTCGCCCCAGCATACTCGCGATCACAGACAGGTCTATCTTGTTGGCGCCCTTGTATTCAATGTGCGCATCGGCCACCTTGGTGGATTGCACGGTATTGCTGCCGCTGATAGTGTTGGGATTGACCACGCCGGAAAAACGAATGTACTCATTAGCCTGGTTAATCGCTATCTGTTTCTCGCCGCTGACCAGTAAATTCCCATTCGCCAGCACTTCAATCACCGTTACCGTGATGGTTCCGCTAAATGTGTTGTTGCCGGCGCTATCGTTTTTGTTGGACAGCTTACCGCTGGAGCTGCCAGCAACCCCAATGACATCTATTTTATCCACGCCATTTCGCGTGATACTCGGTGTTAGCACGCTCACGCTGCCACTATGTTCCGCGCCGCTGCTTGATTTTCCGCTGGCCGCAGTCGTTTCGGCAATGTTGATGGTGAGTACGTCACCCACGTTACGCGCGCGCCTGTCTTCGAACAATGGCCGCTCATTATGCCCAGGATGAAAGATGGCACCATTATCCGAAAAAAGTGCCGCCCTTTCGACTGGACGCGCCGTCAGCGGCTGCTTGATATTGGTGGACGGTATGCAACCGGCCAACATCAGCAGCATCGCCCCCACCACACCCCAGCTAGACAAGTTCCACATAGCGCACCTCATTCCGATTACATCTGCGACAGTTTCTGCAACATTTGATCCGAAGTCGAGATCGCCTTGGAGTTGATTTCGTAAGCGCGCTGCGTCTGGATCATATTCACCAGCTCCTCCACTACGTTCACGTTGGAAGTTTCCACATAACCCTGATTCAGCAACCCTGAGCCATTGGTACCCGGCACATTGGTGCCAGGGGTGCCGGACGAGGCGGTTTCCACATATAGATTTTCGCCCTGGCTTTGCAGGCCGGTTGGATTGATGAAGGTGGCCAGTTGCAGGCTGCCGATCTGCACCGGCGCGGGCACGCCCGCCTGTGTGATCGACACCGTGCCGTCGCGCGCGATGGTCACGCTAGTGGCATTGGCGGGAATGGTCATGGCAGGCTGCACGGCATAGCCACTGGAAGTCACCAGTTGTCCTTGGCTGTCAGTCTGGAACGAACCGTCGCGCGTGTATCCCGTGGTGCCGTCCGGCATCAGCACCTGGAAGAACCCGCTGCCGTTGATGGCCACGTCCAGATTGTTGCCGGTCTGTTGCAGGTTGCCTTGAGTTTGAATGCGCTCGGTGGCAATCGGGCGTACCCCGGTGCCGATTTGCAAACCAGAAGGGATTTGGGTCTGCTGCGAAGACTGCGCGCCGGGCTGGCGTATAGTCTGGTACAGCAAGTCCTCAAACACCGCGCGCGAGCGCTTGAAGCCGGTGGTGCTGACGTTCGCCAGGTTGTTGGCGATCACGTCCATCTGGGTCTGCTGCGCCTCCAGGCCGGTCTTGGAAATATATAGGGAGCGTATCATGATTGGATCCTTTCAGTTATTAGTCGGCAGTCGTTAGTCGTTAGTTAGCGTTGTCCGCTGCGCGGGTTTTGGTTTAACTTACGACTGACGACTAACAACTGTTTCAACTAGATGCTAAGTATTGAACTGGCCTGCTTCGCATTGCTGTCGGCGTTCTGCAACATTTTCATCTGCATATCGAACTGCCGCGCCAACGAAATCATGTTCACCAGCGCTTCCACAGTATTCACGTTGCTGCCCTCCAGGCTGCCGGGCGCCACGGTGACCCCGGCATCGGCCTCGGCCGGGTTGCCATCCCTGGTGCGGAACAGCCCATCGTCGCCGCGCACCATCTGCCCTTCCGGCGGGTTCACCAGCTTGATGCGTCCCGCCACTACTACCTGGCTGGGTTGGGGTCCGCTGGGCACGGTGGAGAGGGTGCCATCCTTGGCAAAGGTAAGCTCGCTATCCGGCGGGACGGAGATCGGGCCGGCATCCCCCGCCACGTTCAAGCCGCTGCGGGTTTGCAGGATGCCGTTCGGGCTAAGCTGAAGACTGCCGTTACGGGTATAGGCCTCGCTGCCATCCTCCATTTGCACGGCAATCCAGCCTGACCCCTGCACCGCCACGTCCAGGCTGCGTCCGGTTTGCTGCATCACCCCTGCGGTAAAATCGGCACCGGCGGTGGAGTCCACCACGAAAGTGCGCGTCGGCAAACCTTCGCCCACCAGCGGCACGGCGCGGAAGGTGTTGACGGCGGCGCGATAGCCCGGGGTGTTGACATTGGATAAATTCTGCGCCACCGTCGCCTGCTGGTTCAGCGTGTGTGATGCCCCGCTCATCGCGGTGTAAATCAGCCTGTCCATAACAATCTCCCCAGTCCGCAGATATTAGGGTGGGCTCTGCCCGCCCTACCTACCCCCAGTTACCTCAGATTCACCAGCGTTTGCAGTATCGCATCCTGCGCCTTGATGGTCTGCGCGTTGGCCTGATAGACGCGCTGCGCCATGATCATGTTAACCAGCTCGGCGGTCAGATCCACGTTGGAATCTTCCACCGCAGCCGACTGCAACACGCCCAGGCTGCCGCTGCCCGGCGCGCCCACCAGCGGCGCGCCGGAAGTGGAAGTTTCACCCCATTCATTGCCGCCGAATGGCTGCAAGCCCTGCGGGTTGGAGAAGTTCGCCAGCACCACCTGGCCCAACGCCCTGGATTGGCCATTGGTATAACGCCCCAGGATCACGCCATCCGCGCTGGCGCTGAAATCGTTCAACCGGCCGGAGGTAAAACCGTCCTGGCTCAATTTATTGACCCCGAACGCCGCGCCAAACTGGGTGGAAGAAAGAAAATCCAGCGTCATCGGTTGCGGCGTGACTGAGCCGTTTATGTATGTGATTCCACCCGGGACGGTAAAGGTACCCAGCGGCACAGTTGCAGGAACAGTCGAAGCGAGCAGCCCTGTCGGGCTGAAAGTCATGCTGCCCAGCAATGTATTGGTTGCCGTGGCTGCTGCACCATTGGGAGCCAGATTATTTACCGTCATATAGGTATTCCAGGTATTCACAGGCGCAGCTGCTTTCGCAAAGTACATGGTGGCAATATGGTTGTTGCCCAGACTGTCATAGATCGTCGTCGAAGTTGACCTATTGTATGAGGTTGGATCATTCGGATTAAACAGGGCGGTAGTGGGCACTGTATCGCGCGCATCCAGATTCAGGCCGACCTCGACAGCGGTAGAGGCCCGCGGCACCAGGTCGGCCGTGGGAATCTGCAATGGCACCGGCGCCGCGGCCACAATGTTGCCGGCGACATCGGCGGCAAAGCCAGTGAGTTTATTTCCCTGGCTGCTGACTATAAAGCCGTCTTTATCCAGTTGAAACTGGCCATTCCGGGCATAAGAAATCGCACCATTGTCGTCCATGCGGAAAAATCCCTGGCCGTTGATTGCCATATCCAACGCATTGTTGGTCACACTGATATTCCCTTGCGTGAATTGCTGCGCCACCGCCGCCAGTTGGGTGCCGATCCCGATCTGCGAGCCACCCGCGCCGGTCAATGCAGCCGCATACACGTCGGCGAACTGCGCCTGCGATTGCTTGAACCCCACCGTATTCGCATTCGCCACGTTGTTGCCGATTACGTCCAGGTTCTTGGACGCCGCATTTAACCCACTCAATCCCGCCTGAAAGCCCATGATGTTCTCCTTGCGTTAGCTAATTTGTCTGACTGCGGATAAATCGAAACTGCCCAGCCGCCCCACTTCCATGGTCACGCCCTGCGCCGCCGGAGTGACGCTACCCACCAGCCCGAAAGCCAGTGTATTGACGTCCGTCTTGCCGCCGTTCAGCACGGCGCTGGCCGAGAACCGGTAAGCGCCATTTGCCGCAGGCGCACCGCTATCCGTTAATCCATCCCATTGCAGCGGCACCAGTCCGGCATTTTGCCCGCCCAGTTGCAGCGTGCGCACGATGTTGCCCGCCGTATTCTGTATGGTCACGCGGATGCTGTCGGCGGGCTGCGGCAATTCCAGCCCGGCGAACGCCCGTCCGTTCGCCAGCTCCAGCGTAGAGCCAGGCACCAGTACGCCGCGCCCGATCATGGTGGCCGCCTGCATGGCCTGGCTTGAATTCATCGAAGCTCCCAACGCCTTTAAGGTCGCGTTGAGCTTGTCTATGCCGCCCACCGTGCTGATCTGCGCCAGTTGCGAGGTGACCTGCGCGTTATCCAGCGGGTTGAGCGGATCCTGATTCTGCATCTGCGTGACAAGCAGCTTCAGGAATCTGTCCTGCGGGTCTATAGCGCTGCTCTTGGCAGTGCGCGACCCGTTGAGCGAGGCGAACAGCGCAGCGGTGGGGCCAGTATCTTGAGTTCCGTTAAGCATGATTATTTCCTTTCCTTAGGCTACACGCAAAAAATCACATGATTAAGTTACTGCCCGATACTGAGAGTCTTGAGCAACAAGCTCTTGGAGGTATTCATCACCTCCACGTTGTTTTGATACGAGCGCGAGGCAGAAATCATATTCACCATTTCCTCCACCATATTCACGTTGGGCATGGTCACATAACCCTGGTCGTTCGCCATCGGGTGTTTGGGGTCATACAGCATTTTCATCGGCGAGGGATCATCCACCACCGCAGCCACTTTCACTCCCGCGCCACCCTGCCCGCCCACCGGTGTGGCGGAAAACACCACCTGTTTGGCGCGATAAGGCTGGCCGTCCGGCCCCGTGGTGCTGTCAGCGTTAGCCAGATTGCTGGCCACCACGTTCAGCCGCTGCGACTGCGCCGTCATGGCAGAACCGGAGATGTTAAAAATATTGAATAAGGACATGGTAATCACCCCCGTATAGCACTTAATAACCCTTTAATTCTGCTGTCAATGAACCTCACACTGGCTTCATAACGCAAGGCGTTGTCGGCAAACTGCGCGCGCTCGACATCCATATCCACCGTATTACCATCGGCGGAAGGCTGCAACACGGTGCGGTACTGCACCGGAGCGCCCATCACGCTGGTACCGGTCGCGCCAGCCAGATGGCGCGGCGTACTGGCCGTCATGGGCAGCTTTTCCGTGCTGCCCGACAGCGCCCCTTGCAAGGCGCTGGCAAAATCAATATCCCGGGCCTTGTAGTTCGGCGTGTCGGCGTTGGCGATATTAGACGCGATCAACTCCTGGCGCGCCGCGCGCAGGTTCAGCGCGGTACGGTTAAACTGTAGGGACTGGCCAATTTTGTCGCTCATGTTCATCTCCCGATTTTTGCTTTCCTGCTACTCCCATAACGCGTATCCTAAACATCTATGTGCTGTGGCCATTACCCGATTAAGCGTAGAAACAGGCCTTATTTCCTGCGTTAAAAAGCTTCCATAAACGCCGCTGCAAGCCGACAATAGGTGCATGAAAAATATCCGCCCCCTGCTGCTCTCCGTCCTACTGCTAACTACCTTGCCCGCCCAAGCGGCCACACAGCAAAGCCACGCCGAAATCCGCGCGGCCATCGAATCCTTCGTGCGCGCGCAAACCCTCACTCTGCCGGGCCAAGTTGCCATCCAGGTGGGCGAGATAGACCGGCGCCTCGTGCTGCCTGCCTGCCCAACGCTGGAAGCCTTCGTCCCACCTGGCGGAAAATTGCTTGGCAACAGCACGGTAGGCGTGCGCTGCCCTAGCGCAAAAAAAGGCTGGAGGCTGTTCGTGCCGGTGCAGGTCAAAGTCAGCGCGACCCTGCTCATCGCCAACAGGCCGCTGCAACAGGGGCAGATGCTGCAAACCGACGACCTCGCCAGCCAGAACGGCGAACTGGCGCAGGTCGGCATGCTCACCGACCCCGCGCAGGCCATCGGCCGGGTGCTCAAATACAGTGTCGGTGCCGGTCAGGTGTTGAAGCAGGACATGCTGCGCGACCCCTACGCGGTGACGCAGGGGCAGACAATACAACTACAGACCGAAGGGGCGGGTTTCAAAATCCGCGCCACAGGCCAGGCGCTGAACAACGCGTCGGAAGGGCAAAGCGTGCGGGTCAAAACCTCATCTGGCCAGGTGGTGAGCGGCACGGCGCGGGCGGACGGAACCGTGGAAGTGCTCCCCTGATTCTATTGCCAATTCAGTAGCCCTACCTATCCGCAGCATTAAGTAATTAAGTATTGTGCCGAAAGGTGCGCTGGTGTATAAAAGCCTGACGCCGCCCTAAAGTTTCGCGCCAGACTGCCGATGCTAAGGCTATATCGAATCTGCAAAAAGGTTATGTCCGTGAAAATCGAAAAAAATAACAAGCCGTTGCCCATCGCCCCCGTCGGGGGAGGGCAGGCGCGTGCGCCTGCCGCCAGGCCCTCCGCTGGCGGCGCGCAATCCGCAGCCGTTGGCGGCACCAGCGTGCACTTGGGCGCGACTGCCGCACAGTTGCAGAGCATGGAAGCCAGCATGGCGAACACGCCGCTGGCAGATATGGCAAAAGTTGCGGAAATCAAACAAGCCATCAGCGAAGGCCGCTTCCGGGTCAATTCCAGCGTGGTGGCAGATCGCCTGATCGAGACGGTGAAGGAATTGATAGGCTCGCACAAAGCCTGACGCACTATGAGCCGCGACACCCCCGCCGTACTGGCAGAACTCACCTCCCGTCTGCATACTGAACGCGATGCCTTGCGCGCGTTTGTCACGCTGCTCGAAACCGAGCAGCAAGCCTTGCTCGGCGGACAGCCCGAGCAACTGCTGAAATTGGCCGGTGACAAGACCCAGGCTGTGCATGAGTTAAACAAGCTGGCGAACGCGCGCAACGTAGGAACCGAGCCCAGCGGCATGGAAACCTGGTTGCAAACCCATGCTGCAGGCAGCCTTCCGCTATGGCGCGAAATCCAGCAACTGGCCACACACTCCCGGCAACTGAACCACATCAACGGGGAATTGATCCAATCCAAGCTGCGGCACAACCAGCAGGCGCTGACCGTGCTGCACCTTGCCGCACGCAGCGCCAGCGGCCTGTACGGCCCGGACGGCCAGACTAACCTGCCGACCTCAGGCCGCTCCCTGGGCAGTGGTTAGACTGAGGACTAAAAAAACAGGATTGAGGATATAGGATTGAGGATTCAGGGGTTGTAGCCGCGGTGCGGCTTAGTTTTATAAAGGCGTGGCGTAGCTGCACAAAAATTCAATCCTCAATCCTCAATCCTCAATCCTCAATCCTCAATCCTCAATCCCCTGTCCTCTATCTTCTGATCTGACGCCATGATCGTTACCGTGATCCGGCGGTTGCGGGCGCGCCCCTCGGGCGTATCGTTGGATACCACCGGGTAGTTGGCGGCGGAACCTATGGCGGTCAGGCGCATCGCCGTCACCCCATACTCGATGAACAAGCGCACCACGCTGCTGGCGCGTGCCGAAGATAACTCCCAATTGGATGGGAACTGCGTGGTACGGATGGGAATGTCATCGGTATGCCCCTCTACTTCGATGGCATGGTTGCTCTGCCCCAGCACCCGAGCCACCTCGGCCAGAGTGTTTGCCGAATCGCCCTGCAACTTTGCATCACCTATGTTGAATAGCGCGCTGGCATTGATATCCAGCACTACGCCGCGATTGGTCTGGGTGATGCTAACTTGGCCGCTTTCCAGCAGCGGTGCCATGACCTGATTGAGGCTATTGACCATACGCTGCATGCGCTCCTGCTGCATGCGCTGCTGCTCGGCCAGCTTGGCATTCTTCCGTTCCACCATCAATTTCAGCAACCGCTCCTGCTCGTTGAGCGACACCATCGCCTCCGGTTTAAGCACCTGCTTGCCGAATTCGCTGCTGAGCGACGCGCTGAACACCTTGTACTTGCCCTCGTCCACCGAGGAAAGCCCATACAGCACCACGAAGAGGGCGAACATCAGGGTGATGAAATCGGCGTAGGAAATCAGCCAGCGCTCATGGTTGTCATGTTCCTCACGTTTGGCCCGGCGTGCCATGGCCTAAGGACCTAAAAATGAATAACTTGAACCTAGAAACCTCAGTTGGACGGGATGGAGTGTGCTATTTTTGGGGTGCAGGGCAAGGCGCAACGACGCGGAATGGTTGTTCCATTCCAAGGAGTTGCAACGCAGACATGTGCCGCAAAAATAGTGCAATCCATCCCGTAGCGGTCTCACTAATCGGGGGAAACGATGAGTCATGAATAAATTTATTGAAATCATCTTGTTAAATATCCAGATGAGCGGTCAACTGGGGTTTCTAGGTTGAACATTCTGGCTGCGCTGGCGGGCGCGCTGCTGCGTTACCGTGCACTTGCATCCCGCCAGCACACCCATAATTGTCCATGTTATTCATTTCCAGGCTCTAAGAAATATAACCCTGCAACTTATTCTCGATGAAACGCGGATTTTCGCCTCTGGCGATGGCCTCCAGCCCGTCCACCAGCATTTCGCGCATCTCCACCTGTTGCGTGATCAGCGCCTTCAGCTTATTGGCTATGGGCAGGAACACCAGATTGGCCAGACCCACGCCATAAATGGTGGCAATGAACGCGACCGCGATGCCCGCGCCCAGCTTGGTCGGGTCGGCCAGGTTCCCCATGACGTGAATTAATCCCAGCACCGCGCCCAGGATGCCGATGGTCGGCGCATAACCTCCCGCCGCTTCCCACACCCGCGCGGACTGCCAGCGCAATTGCTCATAGGTGTGGATGTCCACCTCCAGCACCTCGCGGATTTTTTCCGCGCTGTTGCCGTCTATCAGTAATTGCAACCCTTTTTTCATGAACGGATCGCTGACCTCATCGGTATATACTTCCAGCGCTAGCGTGCCGTCCTTGCGCGCCCGGATGCCCCATTCGGCGATCTGATATACCATCTCCTGCATGGGGAGTGGCGGCGGGATGAACACCCAGCGCGCTATCTTGAGGCTGCTGACAAAAACCTTGAACGGGCTTTGCAGCATCACCGCGCCCACCGTGCCGCCCAACACGATGAATAAGGCTGCGCCCTGCCACAGGGCGGTGACCGCCCCACCTTCAAGAATCTGCCCTACTATGACGCTGCTCAGGCCAAGCACCAGGCCGGCGACGCTAAGCTTGTCCATCATCCTAGAAACCTCAGTTGGACGGGATGGAGTGTGCTATTTTTGGGGTGCTGGGCAAGGCGCAACGACGCGGAATGGTCGTTCCATTCCAAGGAGTTGCAACGCAGCCATGTGCCGCAAAAATAGTGCAATCCATCCCGTAGCGGTCTCACC
>CAMTXD010000052.1:0-26688 GCA_947085625.1 uncultured Gallionellaceae bacterium
GAAACAAGGCGGCGACGAGCGAGCGACGAAGACAGTGCATTGAGCACGGCTAGGAGCGAGAGAGGAAGCCAACGCAGTGTCACCGATGAAATGGAATTGGAATTACCGCATACCTACCCTCGGAGAGCTAAATGTACCAACACATCAAAGTGCCCGCACAAGGCCATAAAATCACCGTTAACAAGGACTATTCATTAAACGTTCCTGACCAGCCCATCATTCCTTTCATCGAGGGCGATGGCATCGGCGTGGACATTACGCCGCCGATGATGCGCGTGGTGGATGCGGCAGTAGCTAAAGCCTACGGTGGCAAGCGCAAAATTGCGTGGATGGAAGTATATGCCGGTGAAAAAGCGGTGAAGGTATATGGCAATGACACCTGGTTGCCGGATGAAACAGTGGCAGCTGTGCGCGATCATGTGGTGTCCATCAAAGGCCCGCTCACCACGCCCACCTCCGGCGGCATGCGCTCGCTGAATGTAGCCTTGCGCCAATTGCTCGATTTGTATGTGTGCCTGCGCCCCGTGCGCTGGTTCAGGGGTGTGCCCAGCCCGGTGAAAGCGCCGGGCAAAGTGGACATGGTGATTTTCCGCGAAAACACTGAAGATATTTATGCCGGCATAGAGTGGGAGTCTGGCTCGCCTGAAGCAAAAAAAGTGATCACCTTCCTGCAACAGGAAATGGGTGTCAGCAAAATCCGCTTCCCGGCTACTTCAGCCATCGGCATCAAGCCGGTGTCCATCGAAGGCAGCGAGCGCCTGATCCGCCGCGCCATACAATATGCCATAGACAACAAGCGCGAATCCGTCACGCTGGTGCACAAAGGCAACATCATGAAGTTCACCGAAGGGGGCTTCAAGAAGTGGGGCTATGAGCTGGCCAAACGAGAATTCGGCGGTGTGGAAATAGACGGCGGGCCGTGGCTGAAATTACAGCCAGATAAAAATGGAAACGGGGGAATTGTGATTAAAGACGTGATTGCAGATGCCTTCCTGCAGCAAATTTTATTGCGTCCGGCGGAATACGACGTGATCGCCACCTTGAATCTGAATGGCGATTACATCTCTGATGCGCTGGCGGCAGAAGTTGGCGGGATAGGGATTGCACCAGGCGCTAACTTGTCAGATACAATCGCCATGTTTGAAGCCACCCACGGCACCGCACCGAAGTACGCGGGCAAGGATTACGTCAATCCCGGCTCGTTGATCCTCTCGGCAGAAATGATGTTGCGCCATATGGGCTGGGTGGAAGCGGCTGATCTCATTATCAAGGGCATGAAAAAGGCGATCGGCGCGAAGACCGTCACCTACGACTTCGCGCGCTTGATGAAAGGAGCACAACAGGTATCGTGCTCGGCGTTTGGTGAAGAAATCATCAAACACATGTAGTTTTTCTCGGCAAATAAAAAAAGCCCGCTTGCGCGGGCTTTTTTTATTCAACACAGGAACCGCTTAAGGAGCCTGGATGTTAGAAGCTTGCTTGCCTTTGGGGCCTTGAACGATGTCAAAGGTGACCTTCTGGCCTTCTTTAAGCGACTTGAAGCCGCTCATGTTGATTGCGGAAAAATGCGCGAACAAATCTTCGCTGCCATCATCCGGTGTAATAAAGCCAAAACCTTTTGCGTCGTTGAACCACTTAACTGTACCGTTTGCCATGTCTTAAACTTCCTTAACTAAAAACCGGGTGGATTCCCGTTAAACTGTTTGAATTCCAAGACCGCACATGGCAAAACCAGTACTGCAGGTAACTTGATTCAAACACCCACGCGCTTTTTACTCCTGTTTGACCAGTAACGTCAAGTGGTTATGCAAGTTTTTTCAAAATACGCTGGAAAAAGCCCCGCTAATCGTCAAACACACAGTCAGATATAATGTAACAATGACGAAAATGGCAACGAAACAGGAAAGTACCGCTCTGCTGGAGCGCAGCAAAAGCAAGCCACCCAGGCTGTATCAGGTAAGGCTGTTCAACGACGATTTCACCACGATGGATTTTGTCATCGAGGTTTTGCAAACATTTTTTGCCATGAACCGTGAACGCGCCGCAGAAGTAATGCTCAGAGTGCATCAAGAGGGCTCCGCTATATGCGGCGTCTATCCCAAGGACATTGCCGCAACCAAGGTAGGGCAGGTAGCGGCATTTGCCAAGCAGCACGGACATCCGCTACGATGCGAATTGGAGGAAACATAACATGATCGCGCAAGAACTTGAAGTCAGCCTGCACTTGGCCTTTGTCGAAGCGCGCCAGAAGCGGCACGAATTCATCACGGTCGAGCACTTGCTGCTCGCCATGCTGGACAACCCCTCCGCAGCCCATGTTTTGCGCGCCTGTGGCGCGGACATCGCAGAGCTGCGCGCGGTACTGGTTAATTTTATCAACTCCCATACGCCCATCGTGCCGGGCAGTGGCGAGGTGGACACCCAGCCCACAGTCGGCTTTCAGCGCGTCATCCAGCGCGCCATCCTGCACGTGCAATCTACCAACCGCAAAGAGGTCACCGGCGCCAACATCCTGGTGGCCTTGTTCAGCGAAAAAGATTCACACGCGGTGTTCTTCCTCAACCAGCGTGGGATCACGCGGCTGGACGTGGTGAACTACATCGCGCATGGCATAAACAAAACCACCCAGCCCGGCAGTCAGAAACCCCAGGCGGATGCCGACGCGGAGCAGGAAGCGGAGCAAAAGGGTGCGCTGCACGACTACACGATCGACCTCAATGCGCTGGCGCTGGAGGGCAAGATAGATCCGCTGATCGGGCGCGATATCGAGCTGGAGCGCGTCATTCAAACCTTGTGCCGCCGCCGCAAGAACAACCCGTTGCTGGTGGGCGAGGCTGGCGTGGGCAAGACCGCCATCGCCGAAGGCCTGGCGCGCCGCATTACCGAAGGCAACGTACCAGATATTCTCAAGGACGCGCACGTCTATTCGCTCGACATGGGTGCGTTGCTGGCCGGCACCAAGTATCGCGGTGACTTTGAGCAGCGCCTGAAGGCGGTGCTCAAAGAATTGGCCGCGGCGTCGCACGCCATTCTGTTCATAGACGAAATCCACACGCTGATAGGCGCTGGCGCGGCCTCGGGCGGGACAATGGATGCTTCCAACTTACTCAAGCCCGCGCTGTCCAGCGGCGCGCTCAAATGTATAGGCGCCACCACCTATCAGGAATACCGCGGCATTTTCGAGAAAGATCACGCGCTGTCGCGCCGCTTCCAGAAAGTGGATGTACCCGAACCCACGGTAGAGCAAACCATAGAAATCCTGCGTGGGCTGAAGCAGCGCTACGAGACCCATCACGGCATCAAATACAGCGCCGCCGCGCTGACCAGCGCGGCCGAGCTTTCCGCGCGCTTCATCAACGACCGCCACCTGCCGGACAAGGCCATAGACGTGATAGACGAAGCAGGTGCGGCGCAGCGCATCCTGCCCAAATCCAAACAGAAAAAACTCATCGGCAAGCACGAGATCGAGGAAATTATTGCCAAGATCGCCCGCATCCCACCGCGCACCGTTTCTTCGGATGACCGCAACACCTTGAAGACGCTGGATCGTGATCTCAAGGCCGTGGTGTTTGGCCAGAACAAGGCCATAGACGTGCTGGCACGCGCCATCAAGATGTCGCGCAGCGGCCTGGGTAATCCGCAAAAACCCATAGGCAGCTTTTTGTTTTCCGGCCCCACCGGGGTGGGCAAAACCGAAGTAGCGCGCCAGCTTGCCTACGCCATGGGCATGCCACTGCACCGCTTCGACATGTCCGAATACATGGAACGTCATGCTGTGTCGCGCCTGATTGGCGCACCGCCCGGCTACGTCGGTTTCGACCAGGGCGGCCTGCTTACCGAGGCCATCAGCAAGCAGCCACATTGCGTGCTGCTGCTGGATGAAATCGAAAAGGCGCACCCGGATATTTTCAACATCCTGCTGCAAGTGATGGATCACGGCACACTCACCGACAACAACGGGCGCAAAGCGGATTTCCGCAACGTAGTCATCATCATGACCACCAACGCCGGCGCCGAGGCGTTGAGCAAAATACAGATTGGCTTCACCAAGAACGGCGTGAGCGGCGACGAGATGGCCGAGATCAAGCGGATGTTCACCCCGGAATTCCGCAACCGCCTGGATGCCATCATCTCCTTCGCGGCACTGGATCGTGAAGTCATCCTGCGCGTGGTGGACAAATTCCTGATGCAGCTTGAGGAACAACTGCACGAGAAAAAAGTGGAAGTGGTATTCACCGATGCTCTGAAGGAATTTCTTGCCCAGGCCGGCTTCGACCCGCTCATGGGCGCCCGCCCGATGGCGCGGCTGATTCAGGACACCATCCGTAGCGCGCTGGCCGATGAACTGCTGTTCGGCAGACTGGCAAACGGCGGCAAGGTGACGGTGGATGTAGATGCAGACAAGAAGGTGAAGCTGGGGTTTGAGGAAGAGGCGGTGGCTGCTTGATATTAGCCAGACCGGTAGGATGGGTGGAGCGTAGCGAAACCCATCATTATCAAAAATAATCCATTAGCACCAAAACCCCCTCCAGCTCCCCCTTGTCAGGGGGAGAGCCAATCTGCCCCTCCCCTGACAAGGGGAGGCTGGGAGGGGTTTAAGCCGTGGGACAATCTGGGTTTAACGTGCGCTTGATGGGTTACGCAAAATACGCTCCACCCATCCTGCAAAATCCGAATGCTATCCACATCTCAATATCGCGGTCGTCTCGCCCCCTACCAGCTCGCTGCATCTCGGTTCTTTAGTCGCCGCCGCCAGTTGCCACGCTGCTGCGTGCGCTCACTTTTTAGGGATACCCTCGAGTCAAAAAACGCCAGCAGCACTGACTAGCGATGATTTACAAACGGTATAGCAATGGGCGATAGCAAATGGGAATGCTGGAAAATGTAGGGGCGTGATGAATCACACCCCTACGCGCGGCGATGCTGGATATACTTGACCAGCGCGGGAAGAATGGAAATGAACACGATAGCAATAATCACCAGCGTGAGGTTGTCCCTGATCACCGGGATGTTGCCTAAAAAGTAACCGCCCACGGTGAAAAAAGTGATCCACGCGACACTGCCCAGCGCGCTGAATGACACGAACAAGCGGTAATCCATCCTGCCTACACCCGCCACAAAAGGCGCGTAGGTGCGCACGATGGGCAGGAATCGCGCGAAAATAATGGTCTTGCCGCCGTGCTTCTTGTAGAACGCATGGGTCCTGTCCAGGTAGACGGAGTTGATGCGCTTGACCAGGCGTGTGCCGACCAGCCGTCCGACCCAGTAGTTGGTGTTATCCCCGGTGAATGACGCAACTATCAGCAGCGGCGCAAGCAGCTCGATTTGCAGCACACCCAACCCGCACAGCGCGCCCGCCACGAACAGCAGCGAATCGCCCGGCAGGAAGGGCGTGACCACCAGCCCGGTTTCGGCGAAGATGATCAGGAACAAGATGGCATACACCCACATGCCATATTCCTGCGTCAACGCCAGCAGGTGGGTGTCCAGGTTCAGGACGATGTCAACGAACAAAGCGAGTAATTCCATGGCTTATTCCAATTCTAATTTAAAACTACATTAATTCTGTAGGCCACCCTTCAGGGCGACATGTTGGGCTGAAGCCCGACTTTATACGAAAGTCTGATGTTGTTAGTGCACTTTTAAGTTAGAATTGAAATCAGGGCAGCACTTCTTCTGCTTCGGTCTTTTCTGGCTTGATAAAATCCTCGCGCGACACGCCCAGCAACATCAGGATTGGACTTGCCACCAGCACCGAGGAATAGATGCTGAACAGGATGCCGATGGTCAGCGCCACTGCGAAGTAATGCAGCGTATCACCGCCAAGGAACAGCATTGCGGTCACCATCATCTGGGTGGAGAGGTGGGTGATGATGGTGCGCGACATGGTGCAGGTGATGGCGTTGTCTATGATCTCGGCCACCTCGGCCTTGCGCATCTTGCGGAAATTTTCGCGTATGCGGTCGAACACCACCACCGATTCGTTGACTGAATAACCCAGCACGGCCAGTACCGCTGCCAGCACGGGGAGCGAAAATTCCCACTGGAAAAAGGCGAAAAAACCGAGAATGATGACCACGTCGTGCAGGTTGGCGATGACTGCGGCCACGCCGAACTTCCACTCAAAGCGCATCCACAGGTAACAGGCGATGCCGATAGACACCAGCAGCAGCGCGAGCGCGCCGTCCTCCACCAGCTCACTGCCCACCTGCGGACCGACGAATTCGACGCGGAGCATTTCTACGCTGGCATCCTGTGATCGCAGTTTTTCCAGCACCTGCTCGCTCAGTTTTGCGCCCGCCACATTCTGCTTGAGCGGCACCTGGATCAGCACATCCTTACTGGAGCCGAAATTCTGCACCAGCACTTCATGCATTCCCATATCGGTCAGTTGCTCGCGCACCTTGTTCAGGTCGGCAGGCTGCGCGTAACGCACTTCCATCACCGTGCCGCCGGTGAAATCCACACCGAAGTTCAGCCCTTTGGTGGCGAGAAAAAACACGGCCAGGATGAAAGTCACCAGCGAGATGCTGGTGGTGAGCTTCCCGTAACTCATGAACGGGATGTCGCGTTTGATCTTGAAAAAATCCATCTCTTTTTATCCTAACCGGACATGCCGGAACAAAATGTAGGTCGGGCTACGCCCGACAGGGCGGGTGGAACCCGCCCTACAGTTAAATATCCCTCAACCAATCGCCACTTTGGCCAGCCGCAGCTTGCGTCCATAAATTAAATTAACCAGCGCGCGTGACACCAGCACGGCGCTGAACATCGAAGTCAGGAGGCCCAGGCACAGCACCACAGCGAAGCCGCGTATTGCACCGGAACCAAATATGAACAACGCGATGCCCGCGATCAGGGTGGTGATATTGGAATCGAGGATGGTGCGGAACGCCTGCTCATAACCCGCGTGGATGGAGGCCTGCGGCGAATTTCCGTTGCGCAGCTCCTCGCGGATGCGCTCGTTGATCAGCACGTTGGAATCAATCGCCATGCCCAGCGTCAGCGCGATAGCCGCCATGCCGGGCAAAGTCAGCGTGGCTTGCATCAGGGACAACAGCGCCACCAGCAGCAGCAGGTTAGCGCCCAGCGCCAGCACGGAAATGACGCCGAACGTCAGGTAATAAGCAATCATGAAAATCGCGATAACGGCGAAACCAACCTGGGTGGAAAGGTAGCCGCGCGCGATGTTGTCCTTGCCCAGGCTGGGACCGACGGTACGCTCTTCAATAATTTCCATCGGCGCAGCCAGCGCGCCAGCACGCAACAGCAACGATATATCCCTGGCTTCTTCGCTGTTCATGCTGCCGGTGATCTGCACGCGCCCGCCGCCGATTTCTTCGCGTATCACCGGTGCCGTGACAATCTCGCCTCTGCCCTTTTCAAACAGGATGATGGCCATGCGCTTACCGACATTCTCGCGCGTCGCTTCTTTAAATTTGCGCGCACCCACGCCGTCCAGATTGATGTGCACCGCTGGCTGGTTGTCGGTGCTGTCAAAACCGGGCTGGGCATCGTTGATGCGCTCACCAGTGAACAGCACGCTCTTCTTCACCAGCACCATTGTGCCGTCCCTGTCCTTGAACATCTCGGTGCCGAACGGCGCGGCGCCGCCCATGCCAGGCTGCTGCTCGTCGTCCACCAATCGCACTTCCAGTGTCGCGGTGCGCCCCAGAATGTCTTTCGCACGCGCCGTGTCCTGCACGCCGGGCAGTTGCACCACGATACGATCCGCTCCCTGCCGTTGGATCACCGGTTCGGCCACGCCCAGTTCATTTACGCGATTGCGCAAGGTAACCAGGTTCTGCTGCACTGCGGATTCTTGTATGCGCTTTTCCTCTTCCGGCTTAAGCGTGGCCAGCAGAAAATATTCGCCGCCTTCATCCTTTTCAGTCAGCGCCAGACCGCCAAAACGCTGCTTGATTTCGTTTTCGCCTTTGCCGCGCGCCGCTGCATCGCGGAACTTGATTGTTACCAGACTGCCCTCGCGGCTGACGCCGGAATAGGCGATATTCTGCTCACGCAGGGTGCTGCGGATATCACCAGAAGCCGCCTCCAGCGCCTTGTCCAGCGCGCCCTTCATATCTATCTGCAACAGGAAGTGCACGCCGCCGCGCAAGTCCAGGCCGAGATACATGGGCAGCGCGTTGAGATCGGTCAGCCACCCCGGCGATCGCGGCAACAGGTTGAGCGCCACCACATAATCCTCACCCAGTTGCGCCTGCAGAATATCCTTGGCCTTGAGCTGGCTGTCGGTATCATTGAAACGCGCCTTGACACTGGTGACATCCAGCGCGATGGTTTCTGCATTGAGATTGGCCGCCCTGAGGACGTCCTCCACCCGCTTCATTAACGCGCTGTCGGCCTTAATGCTGGAGCGCAGCGGCAACACCTGCACCGCCGGGGATTCCCCATAAAAATTGGGCAAGGCATAGACCAGCCCCAGCACAAGCGTGCCAAAAATAAGCAGGTATTTCCACAGCGGGTATTGGTTCATGGCATTACCTTGTTTACCGCTAAAAATTCAAAGTTCGCCCAAATGCAAGGCGCGAAAAAATTTTGCAGCGCCGTTATGTTAAGCGAGAAAACAAAGTTTCAGTGCAGGGTAACCTTCAGGTTGGCCGGAACTAAAATTTTTGAGCAACGCAGCAGTTGGGATGAAATGTGAATTTTTAAATTGACTTGATGGTTCCCTTGGGCAGCACGGTCTGCACCGCGCTTTTCTGAATTGTCACCGTGACGTTGTCAGCGATTTCCACGCTCACATAGTTTTCGCCCACTTTGATCACGTGACCCAACTCACCGCCTAAGGTGACAATTTCGTCGCCCTTTTGCAGCGCGGCCAGCATGGCCTTCTGCGCCTTGCCGCGCGTCATCTGCGGGCGCAGTATCAGAAAATAGAACACCGCGATCAGCGCGATCAGCGGCAGGAAATCCGTGAAGCCAGCGCCACCCGCGGGCGCGGCGGCTTGTGCATATGCATTACTAATAAACATGACTCTCGTCTCCCAGTTAAAATTTAGTGGCCGGTAAAAAATTTACGGTGGCGAATACTAGCACGAACCAGCGCGTCCTTGCCTGAAGCCGGCAACAAAGGCGTCGAACTGCCCATCCGCTATGGCCGCACGAATCCCGCCCATCAGCTCCTGATAATAATACAGGTTGTGGATGGTATTCAGGCGCGCGCCCAGAATCTCGCCGATGCGATGCAGATGGTGCAGGTAGGCTCGGGTAAAGTTGCGGCAAGTGTAGCAAGCGCACTGCCCGTCCAATGGGCGCGTGTCCATACGGTATTGCGCGTTCTTGATCTTGATGTCGCCGTGGCGGGTGAACAGCATACCGTTGCGCGCGTTGCGCGTCGGCATCACGCAATCAAACATGTCTATGCCCTGCGATACCGCATCCACGATATCTTCCGGCGTGCCCACGCCCATCAGGTAGCGCGGCTTGTCAGCGGGCAATTGCGGTGCGGTATGCCGCAAAATGCGCAGCATGTCTTCTTTAGGCTCACCTACCGACAGCCCGCCGATGGCATAGCCGTCAAAGCCGATCTGCACCAGCCCCGCCAGCGATTCATCGCGCAAACCCTCGTGCATCCCGCCCTGCACGATGCCAAACAGCGCGTTAGGATTGCCCTCATGAGCCGCCTTGCTGCGCACTGCCCAGCGCAAAGACAGACGCATGGACTCCGCCGCAGTTGCTTCATCTGCCGGATATGGCGTACATTCGTCAAACACCATCACGATGTCGGAATTCAACACCTTCTGGATGCGCATGGATTCTTCCGGCGACAAAAAACATTTGTCGCCATTCACCGGCGATTGAAACGCGACCCCCTCCTCGCTGATCTTGCGCAGCGCCCCCAGGCTGAATACCTGAAAGCCACCCGAGTCGGTCAGTATCGGCCCATCCCAGCCCATGAACCGATGCAGGCCGCCATGCGCCGCGATCACCTCTATCCCCGGACGCAGCCACAAATGAAAAGTATTGCCCAGCACGATTTGTGCGCCGATCTCTTTTAACTCGACCGGCGACATCGCCTTGACCGTGCCGTAAGTGCCGACCGGCATAAAGACCGGGGTTTCGACCGTGCCATGCGCGAGGTGCAGCGTGCCGCGACGGGCGAGGCCGTCAGTTTTATGTAAGGTGAAATTCATATCACACAAGGCGGGATTCCCCCGCCGTAAATAATTTTAATGCTGGTCAGTCGTAGGTCGGGCTCCGCCCGACATCATCAATCAACGGCGGGCATAGCCCGCCCTACTCGCCGAAATTTTTACCGCCCATATCGTCGTCAGCGATGCCCCAATTTTCTGGATATGCGCCAGCCGCCACGAAACGACGGAAGGTAGAATAAGGCCAATCCGCCGCGCATCTTACCAAACCGTGTTTCACCGGGTTCCAATGAATGTAATCGGCGTGTCGCGCGAAATCGTTTTCGTCGCGGATGCAATGCTCCCAATAGCGGGGTTGCCACAATTTCTCTCCGGCGGCCATGCCCAAATAATGCCGGGTGAGCCGCTTGATCTTTGCCCAACGCAATGAGTAATCGGCGTCGCCCTCCGGCAGACGCCAGAGGCAATGCAAATGATCGGGCAGCAACATCCACGCCCCTACAACAAACGGATGTTCGTCGCGCACCGTTTGCACGGCGGTGCGCAGGGCAGTCCTGATATTTTCGTTGGTCAGTACAGGACGGCGACCATACGCCACCAGCGTAAAGAAATAGCAGCCTCCTGGTACACGGGCGCGGCGATAATTTGACATCAGGTGTTGTAGGTCGGGCTATGCCCGACATCATTTTAATTGACGGCGGGCAGAGCCCGCCCTACTTTTGCGTCTTCACAATACTCATCGCCGCCGCCACCAGTCCGCCCATGTCGGCCAGGTTGCCGGGCAGGATGAGGGTATTGCCTTGCTTGGCGATATTGCCAAAAGCCTCTACATATTTTTCCGCGACCTTGAGGTTGACCGCTTCCATGCCGCCGGGAGACTGGATGGCCAGTGCGACTTGCTGGATGGCCGTAGCGGTAGCTATGGCTACGGCCTTGATGGCCTCGGCTTCGCCATTCGCAGCGTTAATCACCGCCTGTTTTTCGCCTTCGGAACGCTGGATGAATGCCTCGCGCTCACCGGTGGCGATGTTGATCTGCTCCTGCTTGCGCCCTTCGGAGGCGGCAATCAGCGCGCGCTTTTCCCGCTCCGCCGTGATCTGCGCCTGCATGGCGAGGAGAATCTCCTTGGGCGGCACCAAATCCTTAATCTCATAGCGCAACACTTTCACCCCCCAACTGGCGGCCGCTTCGTCCAGGGCCGCGACTACGGTGCGGTTGATCTCATCGCGCTCCTCGAAGGTCTTGTCCAATTCCATCTTGCCGATGGCCGAGCGCAGGGTGGTCTGGGCGAGCTGGGTGATCGCGCTGAGATAATCGCTGCTGCCGTAGGAAGCCAGCTTGGGATCGGTCACCTGAAAATAAAGCACACCATCCACTTGCAACTGGGTATTGTCCTTGGTGATGCAAATCTGGCTCGGCACATCCCACGGGACTTCCTTAAGCACGTGCCTGTAGGCGATCCGGTCTACGAACGGTATCACAGGTCTCAAACCAGGCTCCAATGTTGCGTGAAAGCGACCCAGGCGCTCGACTACCCATGCATGCTGTTGCGGCACTACATTGAACGTCTTGATGACAAAAATGCCGACTACAATCAAAGCCAAAATATATAGCGAGTTTTCCATATTTCCTCCTTACACAGTTACGATTTATGCTGCGTTAAAACCAACTTTGAGCCGCGTATTGCCTTGATATAGAACACTCCATCGTGCGCCATGCCGGCAGATTCAGGCTCCGCATCCCATTCGGCGCCACGGTAAAACACCCGTGCCGACCCATCCTCACGCCAGGTAATGATCTTCACATATTGTCCGATGTCCAGGTTCTGGTTGACTGCCGCGCGGCCACGAACGCCTCTCATCCTGCTTACCAGCAGTGTGCCTATGATGCCCGCCACCGCACTGAACGCGAGCTGCCATGGCACACTCACTCCGAGTAATGCTGCCACACCTCCTACACCCAGGGCAAGCGCCAGCACCAGCATATAAAACGTACCCGTCGCCATTTCCAGCCCCAGCAACACCAAGGCCAGCACAAACCAATAAATGTATGACTCCATGATTCCTCCCCAACGGGCATGACGTAAGTCACCCCTGATAATGAAACATCATGCCCGTTTCCCGGCCCCTCGCTGCGCTCTCCCCGAGAGGGAGAGGGGGGCAAAGTCTGATGAAACAACTAGCCATTCGACTAAGTGCGATAAAACACCTCGAAGAGGTTCTTGTACCCGGCAGTGCGAATAGCACGAGAGGGTGTGCGCTAAGTCGCTGGTTATCGCTGCGCGAGTTTCACGTTAATTATTCCTGCGCAACTCTAACATGCGGGCGTCTCGCCCGCGCTCCTCACTCCTCGCGCCGTTCAATCAACATCGCATCACCATAGCTGAAAAAGCGATATTCGCTTTCCACTGCGTGTCGGTAGGCGGCGAGCAGCGCTTCCGTGCCGCCGAATGCGCACACCAGCATCAGCAGGGTGGATTTGGGCAAGTGGAAATTGGTGAGCAGCACGTCCACCACCTTGAAGCGATAGCCCGGTGTAATAAAAATATTGGTCTCGCTTTCCCCCGCGATCAACTCACCGCTGATCGCTGCACTTTCCAGCGCGCGCATGCTGGTGGTGCCCACCGCGATGACGCGCCCGCCCAGTGCTTTTGCTTGCCGGATAGCCTCTACCGTGGCCTGCGTAATGACATAGCGTTCGCTGTGCATGACGTGCTCTTGGATGTTTTTCGTGCGCACCGGCTGGAAGGTGCCTGCGCCGACATGCAGCGTAAGGTACGCCAGTTGTGTTCCTTGAGCGCGCAAGGCGGCCAGCATGGCCTCGTCAAAATGCAGCCCTGCCGTAGGCGCAGCCACCGAGCCGGGCTGACTTGCATATACCGTTTGGTAGCGCGCTTCGTCTTCGGCATCCGCTGCGTGCGTAATGTAGTGCGGCAGCGGCAACTGGCCAGATTGCTCCAGTAGAGCCGATACACTCTCCGCGCTGTCGAAGCGCAAGCGGAAAAACTCCCCCTCGCGCCCCAGCACGGTAACCGGCAACTCCTCTGCCAGCAATAGTTGGCTGCCTGGCTGCGGCGCATGGCTGGCGCGCACTTGCGCCAGCGCATGATGTTCATCCAGCAGGCGCTCGATCAATACTTCGACCTTGCCGCCGCTGGCTTTCGTCCCGAACAAACGCGCTTTCAACACGCGTGTGTCGTTGAACACCAGCAGGTCATGCTCCCGCACCATATCCGTCAAATCGGCGAACAGGCGATCTTCCAGCCCAGCTCCGCGCACATGCAGCAAACGGCTGGCGCCACGCCGTTCCGGCGGGTGTTGAGCAATCAAGTAGTCAGGAAGCTGAAAGTCAAATTCGTCGGTGCGCATCGTACCAATGTTGCAGGCATGTGAAAGGTCGCATTGTAGCTTGATGAAGCCTGTAGTTTCATGGATAATTCGCCGCTTCCCGGGCCGGGATGGCGGAATTGGTAGACGCGCTGGACTCAAAATCCAGTATCTGCGAGGATGTGGGGGTTCGATTCCCCCTCCCGGCACCACACCCATTCAAAAATCCAGATTTCATCCCAACTGCTGCGTTGCGGGAAAACGAAGTTTCAGAGTAGGGTAACCTTCAGGTTAGCCGGAACTAAAAATTTCTTGCTTACATATCAAGCATATGCGGCGCTGCAAAACGAAGTTTCAGTGTAGGGTAGCCTTTAGGTTATGCCGGAACTAAAATTTTTCCCGCGCCTTGCATTTGGGCGAACTCTGAATTTTTAGAGGTACCCATGAGCCGAAAACCCAGCGTCACTGTCGTCGTCGGCATGTCCGGCGGCGTGGATTCTGCCGTCACCGCCCTGCTCCTGAAACAGCAGGGCTATGAGGTCATCGGCCTGTTCATGAAGAACTGGGAAGACGATGACGATGGCGACTATTGCTCCACGCGCCAGGATCTGATTGATGCCGTGTCGGTGGCCGACACCATCGGCATTCCCATCGAAGCGGTGAATTTCTCCAAGGAATATAAGGAGCGCGTGTTCAGTTATTTTCTGCGCGAATATGAGGCCGGACGCACGCCCAATCCGGACATCCTGTGCAACTCAGAAATCAAATTCAAGGCCTTTCTGGAACATGCCGTCAAACTGGGGGCAGATACCATCGCCACCGGACATTACGCTAAAGTACAAGAAAATAACGGATTATACGAGCTATTAAAGGCAAAAGACGGCAGCAAGGATCAAAGCTATTTTTTATATCGCCTGAATCAGGCGCAATTATCCAGCGCGATGTTCCCGCTGGGCGAGTTGCTCAAGTCGCAAGTGCGCGACATCGCACGTCAGCACCAGCTGCCCAACCACGCCAAGAAGGACAGCACTGGCATCTGCTTCATCGGCGAGCGCCCGTTCCGCGAATTCCTCAACCGCTATCTGCCCACCCGACCGGGCGAGATGCGCACACCGGGCGGGCGCACGGTCGGCGAGCATGTCGGCCTGTCGTTCTACACCATCGGCCAGCGGCAGGGCTTAGGCATAGGCGGCAGCAAGGATTCCAGCGGCGAGCCCTGGTTCGTGGCGGGCAAGGACATGACGAACAACCTCCTGATCGTGGTGCAAGGACACGACCATCCTGCCTTGCTGACACACCACCTGGATGGGGCAGAACTGCACTGGATCAGCGGTCACGCCCCCGATATCGCGCGAGATTATGCCGCCAAAACCCGCTACCGCCAGACCGACGCAGCCTGCCACATAAACACAATGTCCGATAGCAATGGTAGCTTTAAATTCACCCAAGCCCAATGGGCGGTCACGCCGGGACAATCGGTGGTGGTGTATGACGGCGACATCTGCCTAGGCGGCGGGATTATCACGTAGGATGGGTGGAGCGTAGTGCTGTCAATTCCACAGGTGTTGGTGTCAGATGAATAGGGATAAAACAGATTTTGCAGCGGACGATGAAATAGCTACGGTCAAAAACAAGTGGGGGCGGCCATGCGGGTTAAGGGCACCTCTAAAAAACCAGATTTTAGTTCCGGCTAACCTAAAGGTTACCCTGCTCTGAAACTTCGTTTTCCCGCGCCCTGCATTTGGGCGAGCTATGGATTTTTAGAGGTACTCTCATGTTTAACTTTAATCTGCGCCGGATTTATACAATTTTGTTGTGGCTGTTGTTGCCCTACATATTTTTCCATCTGCTGTGGCGCGCACGCAAACAGCCAGAATATCTTCAGCACGTTGCCGAGCGTTTTGGTTTTTATTCCCCACGCAGCAACAAGCCAGTGATCTGGCTACACACCGTATCGGTCGGTGAAACGCGTGCTGCCGCCAGCCTGATCCAGCGTTTGCGGGAAAAATATCCGGGCCATCAATTGCTGCTTACGCATACCACCCCCACTGGTCGGGCTGCCAGCGTACAGCTATATGGTGATGACGTGTTGCGCGTATATCTGCCGTACGATTATCCGTTTGCGGTTCAATATTTCCTGCGCCATTTTCGGCCAAGTATCGGCATCCTGCTGGAAACCGAAATCTGGTTCAATCTGATCCACGCCTGTCATGCTGAAAAAATTCCGCTGCTGTTGCTCAACGCCCGTCTGTCGGAAAAATCTGCCGCGCGCTATACGCGCTACCCGAACATTGTGCGCTCAGGCTTGCGGGAATTGAGCGCCATCGCCGCACAGACTGAGGCCGACGCGGATCGCCTGACTACCCTGGGTGCAAATAATATCTCCGTCATGGGCAATCTCAAGTTCGACATCGAGCCGCCACTGGCCATGCTGGAACTGGGCAAGAAATTGCGCACCCAGTTCGGTGAAAGCAGAAAAGTATTTCTGGCGGCCAGCACCAGAGCAGGGGAAGAGGCGCTGTTACTCAACGCACTCCAGCAAGCCGACATTCAGCATCTGCTCACCGTCATTGTGCCGCGCCACCCGCAGCGCTTCGATGAAGTGGCCGCCCTGCTCGCGCAGCACGGCATCCGCTTCCAGCGCAGAAGTGAAGGCCATCCGATTTCGCCAGACACCCAAGTGGTGCTGGGTGACAGCATGGGCGAGATGTTCGCCTATTTTGCCGCCTGCGACCTGGCCTTTATCGGCGGCAGCTTGCTGCCGTTCGGCGGGCAAAACCTGATCGAAGCCTGCGCCGTGGGCAAGCCCGTGCTCATCGGCCCGCACACCTACAACTTCGCGCAAGCCAGCGAGAATGCGGTTGACAGTGGTGCGGCGGTGCGCGTGCAGAACCCCGCTGACCTGGCACAAAGCCTAAAAAATCTGCTTGCTCATCCCGAGCAGATAATGGCAATCGGCAACGCCGGGCTGCGTTTTGTGAACGCCCATCGCGGCGCGACATCACGTGCCCTGTCGCTCATTGCCTCGGCACTCAGTAGGTCGGGCTACGCCCGACATGGCGGGCAAAGCCCGCCCTACAGTTGATCGCGTAACCGCCATGAGTTATGCAAAAGCTAATAGCCGATTTCTTGACCGGCATTTCCAGTAAAATTAGGCCAACAGTTTTTTACTGACGAACCAAAATTGCAAAGCACACGATGAATAAAATCCTCATCACCGGCGGCGCCGGATTTATCGGCTCTGCCGTCATCCGTCAACTTATCGTGGAAACTGATGCCACGGTCATCAATGTGGACAAGCTGACTTACGCCGGCAATCTGCAATCCCTGTCGTCGGTGGCAAACAATCCGCGCTACCGCTTCGAGCACGTGGATATTTGCGATGCCGCCGAAGTCGCGCGCCTGTTCCGCGAGCACCAGCCGGATGGAGTGATGCACTTGGCGGCCGAATCGCACGTTGACCGCTCCATCACCGGCCCGGCGGACTTTATTGAAACCAATATCATAGGCACTTACACCCTGCTGGAAGCGGCGCGGGAATACTGGAATGCGCTACCTGCGGAGCGCAAGAGCGCCTTCCGCTTCCAGCATATTTCCACCGATGAGGTGTATGGCAGCCTGGGCGACAGCGGTTTCTTCACCGAGAACACTGCGTATCAACCAAACTCTCCTTACTCCGCCAGCAAGGCCTCTTCGGATCATCTGGTGCGCGCCTGGCATCACACTTATGGATTACCGGTGGTCACTACCAACTGCTCTAACAATTACGGCCCCTTTCATTTTCCGGAAAAACTTATCCCGCTGGTGATTCTGAATGCGCTCAACGGCAAGCCGCTGCCGATTTATGGCAAGGGCGACAACATCCGTGACTGGCTGTATGTGGACGACCATGCGCGCGCGCTACGCCTGGTGCTGACCAGGGGGCAAGTGGGCGAGACTTACAACATCGGCGGCTGGAACGAAAAGACCAACCTGGAGGTGGTGCAGGCCATCTGCTCTATACTCGATGAACTTCACCCTCAGGGAGCGCCGCACGCATCACTCATTACTTACGTGCAGGATAGGCCCGGGCATGACCACCGCTATGCCATTGATGCCAGCAAGATCGCCCGCGAACTGGGCTGGAAACCGCAGGAAACTTTTGACAGCGGGCTGCGCAAAACTGTCGAATGGTATTTAGCCAATACGGATTGGATAAATGGCGTCACGAGCGGCGAATATCAAAACTGGATCCAACAAAACTACGGCGACAGGAAGACATAATGCAAAGCATCATGAAAGGCATCATACTCGCCGGCGGCTCCGGCACGCGGCTTTATCCGGCCACCCAAGCCATCTCCAAGCAACTGCTACCGGTGTATGACAAGCCGATGATCTATCACCCGTTAAGCACGCTGATGCTGGCCGGAATCCGCGATGTGCTCATCATCTCCACCCCGCAGGACACGCCGTTGTTCCGGCAATTGCTGGGGGACGGCTCGAAGTGGGGGATGAATTTCACTTACGCCGTGCAGCCATCTCCCGACGGCCTGGCGCAGGCATTCATCATAGGCGCAGACTTTATCGGCCATGATGCCTGCGCGCTGGTGCTGGGCGATAATATTTTTTATGGTCATGGTTTTGATCGTCTGTTAAATGCAGCTGTCGGCAAAAAAGACGGGGCCACCGTGTTTGCCTACCATGTGCATGACCCGGAACGCTATGGCGTAGTCGAGTTCGACGCCAGCGGCCTAGCCATCAGCATCGAAGAAAAGCCGCTCCTGCCGAAGTCGAACTATGCCGTAACCGGCCTGTATTTCTACGACAACGATGTGGTTGAAATTGCCAAATCCATCCAGCCATCAGCGCGCGGTGAGCTGGAGATCACCACCGTCAACCAGATTTATCTGGGCCGTGGAATGCTGGATGTGCAAGTGATGGGGCGCGGCTATGCCTGGCTGGATACCGGTACGCATGATTCTTTGCTGGAAGCCTCGCTGTTCATACAGACCCTGGAAAAACGCCAGGGACTCAAGATTGCCTGCCCGGAGGAAATTGCCTATCGCCGGGGTTATATCAGCGCAGAGCAATTGGAAAAATTGGCCCATCCGCTGGCGAAGAATGGTTATGGCCAGTACCTGTTTGCCATCCTGAAAGAAAAGGTCTATTAGCCATGCAAGCCATTCAGACAAAACTGCCTGGCCTGTTGATTATCGAACCAAAAGTGTTCGGTGATGCGCGCGGATTTTTCTTTGAGAGCTTCAATCAACAGGTATTCGAGCGCCTGACCGGGCTATCCGTCAACTTCGTGCAGGATAACCACTCGCGCTCGGCGCAGCATGTGCTGCGCGGGCTGCATTATCAAATCAGGCAGCCACAGGGCAAACTGGTGCGTGTGGTGGCCGGTGAGGTGTACGACGTGGCGGTGGATATCCGCAAATCATCGCCCACCTTTGGACAATGGGAGGGCATCGTCCTATCTGCTGAGAACAAGCGCATGTTATGGGTGCCGCCAGGATTCGCCCACGGTTTTGTCGTACTCAGCAAACAGGCCGAGTTTCTGTACAAGACCACCGACTACTGGGCGCCCGAATATGAGCGTTCCGTCCTGTGGAATGACCCGGACCTGGCCATAGACTGGCGACTGCAAGGAAACACGCCGCTCTTGTCTAGGAAAGACCAGGAAGCCCTGCCCTTGTGCAAGGCGGAAATTTTCCCGTGAAAATTTTATTGCTGGGCAGGAATGGCCAGGTAGGCCGGGAGCTGGAGAAAACTCTTGCCACTATCGGCGAGTTAACCGCTTGTGATAGACAGGTTTTGGATCTGGCCAACCCGGATTTAATCCGCGAGAAAATTTGCAGCTTGCAACCCGACGTCATCGTTAATGCTGCGGCCTACACCGCCGTAGATAAGGCGGAATCCGAGCCTGAGCTGGCCATGGCAGTCAATGGTGCAGCGCCCGGCATCATGGCGGAAGAGGCGGCGCGGCTGAATGCCCTGCTGGTTCACTACTCGACCGATTATGTGTTTGATGGCTCGAAGTCTGCTCCCTATACCGAACAGGACACTCCCCATCCGCTTAATGTTTATGGCTGCAGCAAGCTAGCAGGAGAGCAAGCGATCGTGGTGCAGGCGGCGCGGTTTCTGATTTTTCGTACCACCTGGGTGTATGACAGACAAGGCAAAAACTTCCTGACCACGATAAAACGCCTGGCGAGCCAGAAGCGCGAATTAAGCATCGTCAATGACCAGATCGGCGCGCCAACCTGGAGCCGTGAGATTGCGCGCGCGACGGCGCAAGCGATAGAAAAATATTTAGCCCATCCCCATCCAGAGCAACTCAGCGGGATTTACCACCTCACCGCCCAGGGACAAACTTCATGGTTCGGTTTTGCGCAAGCCGCAGCAAAGTACGGCCTATTTGATGACCTCCCCCATCCGCCGGTCTTGCGCGCAATCAGCAGCGCCGAATTCCCCACCCCCGCCAGACGGCCGATATACTCGATTTTATCGAATGCCAAGCTGCTAGAGAAGTTCGGCACACAATTGCCGGATTGGGAGACCTCCCTGCGGCAGTGCTTGGAGCTTATTCCATTGCTCAATCAAAAGTGATTTGTAGGATGGGTGGAGCATTTTTGCGTAACCCATCAAGCGCACGTTGCAATGATGGGTTGCGCATGAAGCCGCTCCACTCATCCTACCGGTCTGCTCACTCAAAAGTGACACCCTACAAAATTAGGGTCGTTTTGATCTGGAATTGGAATTAGTACAGCGCCTGGTTAACTTTAGCCAGATCCTCTTCAACCAGCGTCCCAGCCGCAGCCTTTAGCCGCAACTGGCCGATCAGGTAATTGTATTCGGCCTGATACAAATCGCGCCGCGTGGAATAAAGCTGCTGCTGGGCGTTCAGCACGTCGAGATTGGTGCGCACCCCCACTTCCTGCCCCAGCTTGCTCGCTTGCAGCAGGCTCTCGCTGGATTGCAGCGCTTGCCGCAGGGCTTGCACCTGGGCAATGCCAGTCACTACGCCGAGATAGGCCTGGCTTGTTTGCACGGCAATGTTGCGGCGCGCATTTTCCAGCTCCTCGCGGGCACGATCGCGGTTGGCCTCGGCCTCGCGCCATTTGGATTGGGTTGCCCCGCCCTGGAACAGCGGCAGGTTGAATTGCACGCCGACGGTCGCGTTGCGCGTGTCGCTGCCCACGCCGAAGCTGCCGCCGCTGGCGAAATTTTCGGAATAATTGGCGACCAGGTCGAGGGTTGGATAATGGCCGCCGCGATTGCGCGCCACTTCTTTCTCGGCCAGCTCTGCGGCCGCTTGTGCCACGGCCAGTTGCGGATTGCGCTGCTGCGCTTCTTCCACCCACTTTTCCATATCAGCGGGTTGCGGCAATTCCGGCTTGAATTGCGCGCCCAATTTCTGCAGGCTGTCCGGCTTGCTGTTGGTTAATTGTTGCAGCACGCTTTTTTTGATTTCCACATTGCCCTGTGCGGCTATGGCCTGCGCACTCACCAGATCATAGCGCGCCTGCGCCTCATGCGTGTCGGTGATGGTGGCCGTGCCGACCTCAAAATTGAGTTTGGCCTGCTCCAGTTGCTCAAAAATGGCGGTCTTCTGCGCCTCGGCCAGCTGCACATTGTCCTGCGCTATCAGCACATCAAAATAAGCCTGTGCCACACGCAGGATCAACTCCTGCTCCGCACCCTTGAATTGCGCGTCGCTCTGCGCCACCTGCAATTCGGCCGCGCTGTAAGCCTGCCAGTTCTGCTGGCGGAACAGCGGCTGCACCAGGTTCACGCCGTAGCCGTGGCTGTTGTAGCGGCTGGTGCGGGAAGGAAACGGGGACGCACCGCGATACTGAGTGGTGTTGTCACTGTATGTGCTATTGGCGCTCAGATTCACGCTGGGCAGCAACAGGGAACGGCCTTGCGCCAGCTTCTCCTGACCGGCCCGTTGCGCCGCACGCGCTGCGGCAAACACGGGATCCTGCCCTCGTGCAGCATGATAAGTTTCGAGCAGATCCGCCGCCTCTGCCGGGATGGCGATGCCTAATACCGCCAAAGCGAACAGGGTATATTTTGTGGAAGTCATGGCTTGCGTTTAATATTAGGGATTTCTAACATTACCTGCTGGTAAGAACAATTACAAGCGCCGCACTTTAACGTGAAACTCGCGCAGCGAGACCCTGTCCCCCACACCCTCGGGGAGAGGGCTGGGGAGAGGGAAACTGTCAAAACACAAAGCGCTTGGGTTGCAACGCATTCTGCAACGGCGTGACCACGGTTTCAAACAGGGTAACACTATCGAATATACCGGGCGCCACACAGGTAATCAACCTGGCCTGCATCGCTGGCGCGTCGCCCACGATGGCGAACAGGCGGCCACCCGGCTTCAGGCTGTTTTGAAAAGCTTCCGGCAACACCGGCACTGAGCCGGTCAATACGATCACATCATACAAACCCGGCCAGCCCAGCGCCGCATCACCCAGCGCCAGTGTCACATTATCAATACGGCGCGCTGCCAGATTTTTTTCGGCAAAGGCGTGCAGTTCCGGCACGATCTCCACGCTGGTCACCTGCGCCGCCAGCCGCGACAACAAGGCCGCCAGATAACCGCTGCCGCTGCCCACTTCCAGTACGTGGTCGCGGGGCTTGACCTGCAATTCCTGCAACACCCGCGCTTCCACCTTGGGTTCCCACATAAAGGCACCATGTCCCAGCGGGATTTCCAGCTCCATAAAAGTCATTTCCCGGCTGGCGGCAGGCACGAATTGTTCGCGCTTGACCCTGCTCAGCAAATCCAACACCCGCACATCCAGCACATTCCAAGGCCGGATCTGCTGCTCCACCATATTAAAACGCTCCTGCTCCATGTTCTTCATTCCCTATGTTGCTCCAAAATTTGGTGAGGTTCCGTGTGAGCAGTATAGCAAGGCCACCGGTTGCGGTCTAATTCCAATTCCATTTCATCGGTGATACGGCGTTGGCTTCCTTGCGTAGGGGCGCGCCGCGCCGTGCCCCTACTGTCTTTGTAGCTCGCTCGCCGCCGCCTTGTTTCACCTTCGAAATAGAATTTGAATAACTTGCTTTTAACACGTTTTTCCAGTAGCGTGTCCACTTGCGTAGGGGTCCTCGCCGGGAATATGGCGGGGTGAGAAACACCCTTTGAACCTGTACGGGTAATGCCGTCGTAGGGAAGCGTTTTGACCTCGGTCTGTGCTCCCTATCAATTTTTACTTTAGGAGCACGACTATGAATGCCAATCCAAAATTCCTATCCGCCACCGCTACGGTGGATGAACGCGCCATCCTGCCGCTGCCAAATTCTCGCAAAATATATGTCGAAGGCTCGCGCCCCGATATCCAGGTAGCGATGCGCGAAATCAGCCAGTCGGATACCGCCGCCCCCTACGACGCGGAAAAGAACCCGCCGATTTATGTGTATGACTGCTCCGGGCCGTACACCGATCCCCATGTCAGCATCGACATCAGTTCCGGCCTGAAAACGCCACGCACGCCATGGATTATTGAGCGTGGCGACACCGAGGAGTTATCCGGCCCGAGTTCGGCTTACGGCGTTGAACGCATGAATGACCCGAAGCTGGCCGACATGCGTTTTAACCTTACACGCAAGCCGCGCCGCGCATTGCCAGGCAAAAACGTGTCGCAGATGCACTACGCTAGGCAAGGCATCATCACGCCGGAGATGGAGTACGTTGCAATCCGCGAAAACATGCGCCGTAAAGAATATCTGGAAGAGCTCAAGATTTCCGGCCCTACTGGCAAGAAATTGGCCGAGATGATGGGTCGCCAACATGTCGGCCAGTCGTTCGGCGCCAGCATACCTGCCGAGATCACGCCCGAGTTTGTGCGCAGTGAAGTCGCCTGCGGCCGTGCAATTATCCCTTTAAACATCAACCATCCGGAAATCGAGCCGATGATCATCGGCCGCAATTTCCTGGTGAAGATCAACGCCAACATCGGCAACTCGGCCACCACCTCCAGCATCTGCGAAGAAGTTGACAAGCTGACGTGGGCGATTCGCTGGGGTGCTGATAATGTCATGGACTTGTCCACCGGCAAGAATATCCACGAGACGCGTGAATGGATCATCCGCAACTCGCCCGTGCCGATCGGCACCGTGCCGATTTATCAGGCGCTGGAAAAGGTCAACGGCAAGGCCGAAGACCTGACTTGGGAAATCTACCGTGACACGCTCATCGAGCAAGCTGAGCAGGGCGTCGATTACTTCACCATCCACGCCGGTGTGTTGCTGGCCTATGTACCTATGTGTGCTAATCGCATGACCGGGATAGTGTCGCGCGGCGGCTCGATCATGGCCAAGTGGTGCATGGCGCATAAGCAGGAGTCGTTCCTGTACACCCATTTCGAAGACATCTGCGAGATCATGAAGGCGTATGACGTCAGCTTTAGTCTGGGTGATGGTCTGCGTCCCGGTTCGATCTACGACGCCAATGACGAAGCGCAGTTCAGTGAATTAAAAACCCTGGGTGAGCTGACCCGGATCGCATGGAAGCACGACGTGCAAGTCATGATCGAAGGCCCCGGTCACGTGCCGATGCACATGATCAAAGAAAATATGGAATTGCAGTTGGACCAGTGCCACGAAGCACCGTTCTACACGCTCGGGCCGCTGGCCACTGACATCGCACCCGGCTATGACCACATCACCTCCGGCATCGGCGCGGCCATGATCGGCTGGTACGGCACCGCCATGCTGTGTTACGTCACACCCAAGGAGCACCTCGGCCTGCCGAACAAAGAGGACGTCAAGACGGGTGTCATCACTTACAAGATTGCGGCCCATGCGGCCGACCTTGCCAAGGGCCACCCCGGTGCTCAAATCCGCGACAACGCCTTGTCCAAGGCGCGCTTCGAGTTCCGTTGGGAAGACCAGTTCAATCTCGGTCTCGACCCGGACACGGCGCGCGAATTCCATGATGAAACGCTACCGCAGGAAGGCGCCAAGTCCGCGCACTTTTGCACGATGTGCGGCCCGCATTTCTGTTCAATGAAGATATCGCAGGACGTGCGCGTCTACGCCGCCAACCTGCGCATCATGGAGACAGGAGACTTGAATGTCTAAACGTGAGTGGGCAGAGTCCTCTGGCGTCCGCTACCTAAAGCGTCACGCAGAAGTTGATCGAAAATCACCTGGTCGGATAAGGTATGAGGCGTGGCGAAGAGATCAATAAGGGGGTTAAATGACTGACGAACTCAATGCGCTGAAGGCTTTTTTGAGCTGGGAAGAATCGGCGGAAGTATTACGAACTGACGCATATCATGGCGTAGCCCGCGCACAACGTTTGCTGGCGCTACGTTACCTGCGCGGCCGTGGCGTGGATAAGGACGAGGCCATCGCCTTTTCTTGGATGCAGCTCGCTGCACAACAACATTTCGCTATGGCGCAGCGTGGTCTTGGCGAGCTGTATGAATACGGTTCAGGTATTGCGACGGACATTAGCCAGGCATCACACTGGTACAGCCTCGCAGCACTACAAGGCGATTTCACTGCTAAAGAACATTTGCAACGCTTGGCACGACCCAAAACGACATGAAAAAACAATCACTCCACGCGACAAAACCTCTATGAGCGCGAAACTCATTTCCGTAGTTGACCAGCGTGCCGCCTGCCGTGTGGCACGCATCCTGACGCGCGCGCACTCGATGAAAGAAGGATTGCTATGAGTGCATGGGTCACGGTAGCGCGGGTCGAAGAAGTCGCGCCAGGCGAGCGGCGGGTGATCGATGTAGACGACACGCAGATCGTCGTATTTAACCTCGACGGCCAGTATTACGCCATCGAAGACGTCTGCACCCACGATGGTGGACAGCTTACCGGCGGCGCCGTCGAAGGCGACCAGATCATTTGCCCGCGCCACGGCGCACGCTTCTGCATCCGTACCGGCGCGGCATTGTCTGCGCCCGCTTACGAGCCGACCAGCACCTTCCCGGTACGCATAGAAAACGGCGAGGTTCAGGTACGCGATAACCGCTGGGATTGATGCACCTCTTGTTTGGCTGACAGTCAGCTGACAAAAAATGCAGATTGAAGTATTTAATATTTAAGCATTACATCGCTTACGACTAAAGGTCAATAAACCGTATGAATAACACGTTCGCAACACCAGCAACATCGACAGAAAAAATACAGAGTCCGGAGCAGCAATTTACCGAGCACGATTGGCGTCGTCTTCTCATCAGCTTGGGCGAGGATCCAGATAGAGCCGGCCTGGTAGAAACACCGTCCCGTGTTGCAAAAGCCTGGAAACACTGGACTTCTGGCTATGCGCAAGACCCGGCTGAGCTGCTGAAAGTGTTCGAAGACGGGGCGGAAGGGTACGACGAGCTGATCATCATACGAGGCATTCCGGTCTACAGCCATTGTGAGCACCATCTGGCACCGTTTTTTGGTACCGCCACGATCGGCTATGTTCCAGACGGAAAAATAGTCGGTCTATCAAAGCTGACGCGCCTGGTTGATTGCTTCGCCAAGCGATTGCAGGGGCAGGAGAGACTCACCGTCCAAATTGCCAATGCCTTCATGAACCATCTCAAGCCGAAAGCGGTTGGCGTAGTCATACATTGCCGACACCTGTGCATGGAAAGCCGGGGCATCCGCACACAAGGAGAAGAAACCATCACCTCAGCCATGCTGGGCGAACTTCTGTCTAATCTGGCGTTGCGCACGGAGTTTCTGGCATTGGCGAACGGACGGTAATTTTACTTATGGGCACATCTACAAGCTTAAAGGCGAGGACAGCAGCACTATGACTATCGAAACCATCCGCTTTAGAAATATCGTGTCTGTGTTAGCGCAGACATCATCGACCCATACTCGGCCCGATCAACAAAGGGGCTCGCTCAAGACCAAACGTGACGACACTCTTGCCGCCGATAGATTGCCCAAGCCAAATTGGATCCGCGCCAAGGCTGCCTCAACTCCAGGCCATTACAGCGAGATCAAGGACATCGTGCGCACCAATCGGCTGGTGACCGTGTGTGAAGAAGCATCTTGTCCTAACATTGGTGAATGTTGGAGTAAGGGCACCGCGACCTTCATGATCATGGGCGACAAATGCACGCGGCGCTGTCGCTTCTGTAACGTCAGCACCGGGCGTCCCGACCCGCTCGATAGCACCGAGCCGGAACGGCTCGCCGGGACTATCGCCTTGATGAAACTCAATTACGTCGTGATTACCTCAGTTGACCGCGATGATTTGATTGACGGCGGTGCTGGAGATCGGA
>CAMTXD010000053.1:0-3883 GCA_947085625.1 uncultured Gallionellaceae bacterium
CGCGGCTTTGGTCGTTCCATTCCAAGGAGTTGCAACGCAGCCATGTGCCGCAAAAATAGTGCAATCCATCCCGTAGCGGTCTCACCCATCGGGTGAAACGATGAATCACGAATAAATTTATTGAAATCATCTTGTTAAATACCCAGATAAGCGGTCAACTAGGGTTTCCAGGATTAAGGTTTAGCCGCCGACGGCAATGTCTCCACACCGCCCTTGATCGCCTGTTGCGCATCCCCGCCTTCAGCCTCCACCTCGACCGTGCCGCCGTCGTTCTTCGCCGACTCCTCCGCCGTCTTGTTCATCACAATGATACTGATGCGCCGGTTGATCGGGTTGAGCGGATCGATCTTGTCAAACAGCACGGCGGAGGACAGCCCCACCACGCGCACCATCTTGTCACCCCCCATGCCCCCTGCAATCAGTTCACGACGCGAGGCATTGGCGCGATCCGCCGACAGGTCCCAGTTATTGTAACCCTGGTCGCCGCCGGGATATGCCTGCGCGTCGGTGTGCCCGGACAAGCCCACCTTGTTGGGCACCTGGTTCAGCATCGCGCCGATCTCGTGCAAGATTTCTTGGGTGTAGGATTCGAGTTTCGCGCTCCCGCTCTTGAACATGGGGCGGTTTTTTTCATCCACGATCTGGATGCGCAGCCCTTCAGAGGTAATATCCAGCAGAATTTGGTTTTTGAACTGCTGCAATTTTGGGTTGCCATCAATCGCCTTTTCGAGGCTGCCTTTCAACTCCTTGAGCTTGTCCAGTTCCTTCTTTTTTTCGATGCGCAGGATTTCCTCTGCTGCCGCTTTGAGATCGATTGTCTTCTTTTCGGCAGGCAGCTCACCCAGCCTCACCTGGCCTTCGCTGCGCGTCAGATCTTTGCCGCCGCCCTGGATGACGCTGGAACTGTCGCCGCTGCCTGATCCGCCCGCCATCGCAATCTTGAGCGGGGTGTTGAAATAATCAGAGATGCCTTTTAAATCACCCTTAGTGGTGGAACCCAGCAGCCACATCAACAGAAAAAAGGCCATCATCGCGGTGACGAAGTCGGCGTAGGCAATTTTCCAGGCACCGCCGTGATGACCGCCCGCCACTTTCTTAATGCGCTTGATTACGATGGGTCGTTTATCGTTGCTTGCCATGATTGGAAACCAGAGACTAGCCCTTTGTAGGTCGGATCAGCTCTGCATAGTCATTCGACTAGGCTGAAAAATACCGCAGCCAAGTCGCTGGTTAAGCGCAACGATCCGACAATGTGACCATAAAAAAAACGTCGGATCGCTACGCTTGATCCGACCTACGTGCTACCTACCGCTAACGGTCATGACGTAAGTCACCCCCCTGATAATGAAAAATCATGAAACATCCTGCCCGTTTCCCGGCCCCTCGCTACGCTCTCCCCAGCCCTCTCCCGAAGGGGGGGCAAAGTCTGATGAAACTACTAGCCATTCGACTAAGCGCGATAAAACATGCGCTAAGTCGCTGGTTATCGCTGCGTGAGTTTCACTTTACCGTTTTTGTTTGACGTGTTCTTCCAGCTCGAGGAAGCTTGGGCGTTCGGTGGAATTGAGCGTCTTACGGCCAAACTCCACTGCCATCGCCGGGGCGTAGCCGTTCAGGTTGGCGAGCAAGGTGATCTTAATAGCCTGTAACATCTTGCTGGACTCTTCCGCCTTCTGCTCCAGCAGGGGCCCCAATGGGCCGACGAATCCGTAAGCCAGCAGGATGCCAACGAAGGTGCCGACCAGGGCGGCGCCTATCATTATGCCCAACTCTGCGGGTGGCAAGTGGACAGATCCCATGGTCTTCACCACCCCCATCACCGCAGCTATGATGCCGAAGGCCGGCAGGGCGTCACCCAGCTTAGAGACCGCGTGCGACGGCACCATCGCCTCGTGGTGATGGGTATCAATTTCCACGTCCATCAGGTTCTCGACTTCCATCGCATTGAGATTGCCGCTCACCATGATGCGCAAGTAATCGGTTATGAATTCGACCACATGGTGGTCGGCCAGCACTTTCGGATATTTGGCAAAGACGGGACTCTCATCTGGATTTTCGATATCGCCCTCGATGGACATCAAGCCTTCCTTGCGGATTTTTCCGAGCAACTCATAGAGCAACGCCATGAGCTCCATGTAGTGGTCTTTGGTGTACTTGGCACCCTTTAATACACTGGGCAGTGCCTTGAAGGTGGCCTTGATTGTCTTGCCGGTATTCCCCACCAGAAAAGCGCCGATACCGCCGCCGCCTATCGCCATCAGTTCAAGCGGATGGAACAACGACATCAGAAACCCGCCTCCCAACGCAAAGGCGCCGAACAGCGATACTACGACTATCAAATATCCAACTATAACCAACATGACCGAGATCCCTTGAGATTGCGTAGCTTTGGTATTCAGCAGCAGGGTAACAGCGGCTTACCTGTGCTCATCCGGAAAACAGCCGAGGGAATTGGCATCACTTCGTCTGTTGCGCAAATAAGCAAGCCGCTAAGCGGATACTCGCAAAGAAACACCTTACTACTAATCGTACAGTAGTAACGGCGCTTACAGGGAAAACTTTAGGGTACCGGGCTGGGTGCCGACAGGCTTGTGGCGTAAGCGCTAGCGTTCTTTTTGGTCTTGCCCGCACGGGAAGGTGGATGACAGATGCCGCATACATAGCCTGCATACAGCTCATTGGCATGCGCGATGAAACACCCGCTGCATTCGGTGCAGCCAGTCAGTTGCAGCATCCGCGCATTGAAGAAGCGCAGCAGGAACCATGCGCGCGTGACGCTCAACACCGGCTCATCGCCGCTGGTACTGATTTGTTCGAGATACAGGCGATAGCTCTTAATCAGCGCCTCGACGCCGGACAGGCTGGCGTTCTTCACCAGGAACTGATGAATACCCATGAACAGCGAGGAATGGATGTTAGGCGACCAGCTCATGAACCAGTCGGTCGAGTAGGGCAGCATGCCCTTGGATGGCGACACACCCTTTACTTCCTTGTATAGCTTGAGCAGGCGCTCGCGGCTCAATGCGGTTTCTTCCTGCAACAACTGCAAACGCGCACCCATTTCGATCAATTCTACGGCGATCTGGATTTGGTATGCTTCGGTGACTACACTCTTGTTACGCATGATGCCCCCCCGTTTCAGATCATGCTGCCCATCAAGCAGCCAACGCTTCCATCGGCTGACTGGCCATCAGAATGGCGGTGTGCGCCTGCGACATCATCCTGTCCTTGTTGTAATCTGTGATCATATTGAGCAGCAGTTTTTCATCGAAGCGGAAACGGCACAGCAACATGTTGGATGCCGCCATTTTAAGCAATTGCGCGGGGCTTAACCCAGCAACAAGTTCGGCCATTTCCTGGCTGATGCCAAGGCGGAAAATGGCTGCCGCCTTGTCTTCCTGAATCATCTGCCGCGCGAGCAGCATATAGGAAAGATTGGTTTCCTTGATTTCTTCATGCAGCTGAGCTGTATTCATGATTCGTCCCCTTGCAAGCTAACAACACTGTCTCTTTCGACGGTTGCATTTTGCGGCGCGAACGAAAAGGAAGAAATCGGAAGACTTCCGATTTCCTTGTAAGAATATTTCCTACAGCGAAATAGGAGTACCATGTCGACGCTTATGGACGCCAACATGGAAACCCCAAGTTCCGCATGATCTGCCAGGGGGCAAATTCATACTCACGAATTACATATCGGCACTGCCTGGAGAAACTTTAGGGGTTTTTTGAAATATATTTTGCTCGCCGCGCTTAACCCGATCATTTCATAAATTAACGCGCGCCCTCGCTTGTCTTTTGTTTGCTATGCAAAGTTTTGTTCCGTCGGGTGTATGAATAACTACACCGCTCCTCCACAAAACATGACGCCCGCTATGCGTGCTAC
>CAMTXD010000054.1:0-15354 GCA_947085625.1 uncultured Gallionellaceae bacterium
CCCCGCGTTCAAGGATCGAAGATTTCTACGTAAGTTGCAGCAAGGTAATTTGGAAAACTGGAGAGAGGACGATGGCGCCAGCGCGCCACCGCGTTAGCGGTTTAGTTCAACGTAGAATAGACACCCTAAAAAATACCTACAAGTACACCATCAAGGTATCTAATCTGGTATTTTTCATGGAATTCCTTGTTTTAATTGGGCGCGCAAAATTTTCTGCACCCCCCCTAATTATCCGTTTGATTCAGTCAGCGCGCCGGACGCTGTCATCAGCGGCATAACGGGCAGACGATTGTCCATCTGCTTTACTCAGGCTGGAAGTGCGTAGCGGTGTGGTGTCCGAGTATTTGCGCCAGGCGGCGTGCACTAGGTTGGGGTATTTCGGCTTGCCCAGGCTGCCGTTGTAACGTCCCAGGGCGCGGTACAGATCGCCTTTTTCTATGTCCAGGTAGTGGCGCAGGATGGTGCAGCCATAACGCAGGTTGGTGCTCAAGTGGAACAGGTTGTTCTCACGCTCTCCGATCAGCTTTACCCAAAACGGCATCACTTGCATATAGCCGCGCGCACCCACCTTGGATACGGCATATTTCCTGAAGCGGCTTTCTACTTCGATCACGCCCAATACCAGCAGCGGATCCAGCCCCGCGCGCTTGGCTTCGTAATGCACGGTCTTGAGAAAGTCTGTGCGATAGGCTGCATCCGGGATGCGCCGCTCCAGGCGGCGCGACATCTCGATCAGCCAAACGTCGGCTTCCTGTTGCGAGGCAAAGACCGGCTTGGGCGCGGCCTGATCCGAAATGGCATGGTGTAACACCCCGCGCACGCTGGCGGAGAGTGGCTCGTACATCTGCGCGCCGCCATGCGCGGCGCAGGCGAACAGTAGCCCTGCCGTCAGCAGCATGGCAGTAGAATATGGTCGATGGCTTCTGTTCAGTCGCATAGCGGGCACCTCTAAAAATCCAGATTTCATCCCAACTGATGGAACTACTAGCCATTCCACTAAGCGCGATGAAACATGCGCTAAGTGGCTGGTTATGCCGCGTTGCGGAAAAAATTTCTTGCTAACATATCAACCATATGCGGCGCTGCAAAACGAAGTTTCAGTGCAGGGTAACCTTTAGGTTAGCGGGGTAATCGGGTAAAAGCCGAAAATCGCCCGAAAGTTACTCTGAAATTACCTAATAAATCAATTAGTTACAAGGAGTGACTTAAGAGCCGGAACTAAAATTTTTTCCGCGCCTTGCATTTGGGCGAACTCTGAATTTTTAGAGATGCCCTAGTTTTGATTGTACGAGCTTGACGCTATCTTGCAAGGGGATGTGTTGCGCTTCCATGTCGCGGCGACCCTTGTACTCAACCATCGGTATTTCCTGACCGAGACCGCGATCGCCGATCACGATGCGGTGCGGAATGCCGATCAGCTCCAGGTCGGCGAACATCACGCCGGGGCGCTCATCGCGGTCATCCAGCAACACTTCGATGCCCGAGATGGCGGATAGTTCTGCGTAAAGTTGCTCCGCAGCATGGCGTACCGCCTCACTTTTCTTCATGCCGATGGGGGCAATGGCAATCTGGAACGGTGCCATGCCAGCAGGCAGCATAATACCGCGCTCGTCGTAATTCTGCTCGATGGCGGCGGCGACGATGCGCGACACGCCGATGCCATAACAGCCCATTTCCATGAATTGCGTCTTGCCGTTCTCATCCAGGAAGGTGGCATTCAGCGCTTCTGAATACTTGGAGCGTAACTGGAAAATGTGGCCGACCTCGATCCCTCGGCACAGTTCCAGCGTGCCTTTGCCGTCCGGGCTGGGGTCGCCTGCCACTACATTGCGGATGTCGGCAATGGTTGACGGTTCATCCAGGTCGCGACCAAAATTGACGCTGGTCAGGTGGTAACCGTCTTCATTTGCTCCGCAGATGAAGTTGCTCATTGCTGCAGCAGAATGGTCAGCAATGGTTTGCACTGCTCTGATTGAGCCGATATAGCCGGGACGGCAGCCCATGTTATTTTTTACTTCTTCCTCACTGGCAAAGCGGAAGTTGCCCACGTCAGGAATCTTGCTGGCCTTGATCTCGTTCAGCGTGTGGTCACCACGCAGCAACAACAAAATGAATGAACCGCTTTCGGCGATGATAGCAATGCTCTTCATTACCTGTTGCGGTGTCACCTCGAAAAAAGCAGCGACCTCCGCTATTGTTTTTTGGCCGGGGGTAATCACTTTTTCCTTCTGCTTGCTGGTGGCGGCTCGGGGCGTAGTTGGCGCAACGGCCTCTGCCATCTCGACGTTGGCGGCATAATCGGAGTCAGGGCAGAAGGCCAGCGCATCTTCGCCGGAATCGGCCAGCACATGAAACTCGTGCGAGCCGCTGCCGCCAATGGCGCCAGTGTCCGCCGCCACAGCGCGGAACTTCAGACCCAGCCGGGTAAAAATGCGGCTGTAGGTGTCATACATCGCGCGGTAAGTCTGCTCCAGGCTGTCCAGGCTGGCGTGGAAGGAATAAGCATCTTTCATCAGAAACTCGCGTGCGCGCATCACGCCGAAGCGCGGCCGCACCTCGTCGCGGAATTTGGTCTGGATCTGGTAAAAATTGACGGGTAGCTGGCGATAGCTCTTTATTTCGCGGCGGGCGATGTCGGTAATGACTTCCTCGTGCGTGGGGCCGAAGCAAAAAAGATTGTCATGCCGGTCCTTTATTTTCAGCATCTGCGGGCCGAACACTTCCCAGCGTCCGGTTTTCTGCCACAGTTCGGCGGGCTGTACTGCGGGCATCAGTAGCTCGATACCACCGCTGCGATTCATCTCTTCGCGCACCACGGCTTCTACCTTGCGCAACACACGCAGACCCAGCGGCATCCAGGTGTACAGGCCGCTTGCCAGTTTTTTGATGTAACCGGCGCGCAACATCAGGCGATGGCTGACCAGCTCGGCTTCGGACGGGGCTTCTTTCAGGGTGGAAATGAAAAATTGTGAAACGCGCATGATGGTTTTTACTTGTTCAAAAACAGAAGTGCTGATTTTACAGGGAAGGAAGCAAACATGCAGTACCGATTATGATGAGGCGACTTTCAATATTCCCCGAAATGTGAAAAAATGGCGCATGTAAATTTAATCAGGCAGGTGTGAAATGATAGACCGGGATGGCTACCGCCCCAATGTCGGCATCATTATCTCTAATCCCAAGAATCAGGTGTTTTGGGGTAAACGCATCCGGCAGGATGCATGGCAGTTTCCGCAAGGTGGCATACAGCATGGCGAAACGCCGGAGCAGGCAATGTACCGCGAATTACAGGAGGAGGTCGGATTGCTTCCTTGCCATGTGCAAATACTGGGCCGCACGCGTGAGTGGATGCGCTATGAAGTGCCGCAACACTGGGTCAAGGGTGAATCGCGGGGCAGTTATAAGGGGCAAAAGCAGATCTGGTTTCTGCTGCGTCTGGTCGGGCGCGACTGTGATGTCTGCCTGCGTGCCTCCGGCCACCCAGAATTTGATGCGTGGCGCTGGAACGATTACTGGGTCGAGCTGGACCATGTAATCGAGTTCAAACGCGATGTTTATCGCCTGGCGTTGAATGAGCTGGTGCGTTATTTGCCGCCGCTTAAACCGGCGGAACACTGCGCTGCGCCCAGGCGAGTATCGGGCAGTCACTGATCGCCTCGACGAGCTTCTTAAAAATGAGGTTCGTCAGTAAAATGAGTGGGTAAGCTTTCGCTCAGGTAGTTTTCCAAATGTATGATATAGCGCAATTTCCAGCATTTCGAAGGTTCTAAATCCGTAATGAGTGCCTGTTGGCGCGCGTATAAAATTAATGAGTCATGCTCGTTGAATTTTGATGAGGCATTTTTGCATCATATTTAACCTGATGTTGTGGATAAGTCTACCAGCCTGAGTCGGTTTGCACCTTTTTGCACTCGGATTACCTCATCAATTTTGAACGCGCATACACCCAGTTAGCTATTCAATTTTAAACCCGCGCCAACACGGAGTGCATCAGACCGCTAACCAATCGATGATAGCAATGTAAAATGCGGCCATAACTCGCTCTGAATTTATCGCCAAACTTTCTGCGCAACATCCCCACCTCTCAGCCACAGACAGGGATATGTCCCTCAAGATCATTTTTGAAGCAGCAAAACACGATTTAACCTGAATTGAAAGAATAAGCTTCTGCCTTAAACTCCGTTGCATCCATTACACTCTTGCCCTCGCGCCTGAATCAGACGCGCTCTTATTCCTTAAAGGTTCAAGATGCACCCAATCCACGAAGTTGATGCCATTCTTTTATTGTCCTTGTCCGTTGCGGCGAAGCGCCGACCTGCCGATCTGGCTGAGATCCTTGCGGCGATCGATCTGGCGCACGGCGCGATCCCTTCCGGGGCTCAATTATCCAAAGCGTTCGCCAGCCTTTCGGCTCACGGCCTGATTGTCGGGATTGATTCCAATTCCATTTCGAAGGTGAAACAAGGCGGCGACGAGCGAACGACGAAGACAGTACATTCAGTACGGCTAGGAGTGAGCGAGGAAGCCAACGCCGTGTCACCGATGAAATGTAATTGGAATGACGGCGGCTATACGCTCTCAGCCGATGCACAGAAAATGATGGAGAGTCAGCGCAAGAAAGATGACACCGAGATGAAGCTATCCCGCCTTAAAGAGTCCCTCGCCGACTATCCCCTCAAGGGCGAGCACGTGGCAATTAAGATCAGTCCGGCTCAGCTTCTTGCCGCTGTAGAGGCCTATCAGACAGACAAAAAAACTAGCAGCAAAAACTCGCTGAAGCCGAAACCCAAACCCAAGCCCGTCTGGATTCCCAAAAAGGATCTGGATCAGGGCAGGCAACACCTCCCGTCCAAACGACGCAAGCCTTGAGCACCATGACCGAACCCTCACCCGCCACAACTCACGCCGGCTCATTCAACGAGCTGCCCCTTGCATCCACCATGCAGGCAACCTTGCAACAGCTCGGCTATCTAACGATGACGCCGATCCAAGCCGCCAGCCTGCCCATCACGCTAGCGGGGCACGACCTCATCGCGCAGGCGAAAACGGGCAGCGGTAAGACGGCGGCATTCGCGCTGGCCTTGCTCACAAAACTCAACCCGCGTCGCTTTGCAGTGCAGGCGATGGTGCTCTGCCCCACGCGCGAACTGGCCGACCAGGTCACCCAGGAAATCCGCAGGCTGGCGCGCTCTGCCGACAACATCAAGATTCTGACGCTGTGCGGGGGCACGACCATGCGCCCGCAAATCACCAGCCTGGAACACGGCGCGCACATCGTGGTCGGTACCCCGGGGCGCATTATGGATCACCTCACGCGCGGCACGCTGAACCTTGCGGCGCTAGCCACGCTGGTGCTGGACGAAGCGGATCGTATGCTGGACATGGGCTTTTATGACGACATCGCGTTCGTCGCAAAGCGTTGCCCGGCACAGCGCCAGACCCTGTTGTTCTCGGCCACCTACCCCGACGGCATCGCGCGGCTAGCGCACCAGTTCATGCGCGACCCGCAGGAAGTGAAGCTGCTGGAGAAACATGAAGAAAGCAAGATACGCCAGCGCTTCTATCAAGTGGAAGAGGCGCAGCGTTTGCAGGCAGTCGCTGCCCTGCTGCTTCACTACCGCCCGGTCAACACGCTGGCGTTCTGCAACACCAAACAACAATGCCGCGTACTGCTGGAAGCGCTGCATGCCCAGGGCATCAAGGCACTGACGCTGAATGGAGACATGGAGCAACGCGAACGCGATCAGGTGCTGATCCAGTTTGCCAATCGCAGCTGCTCGGTACTGGTGGCGACCGATGTAGCCGCGCGCGGCCTGGATATAGACAAACTCGAAGCGGTCATCAATGTCGATGTCACGCCCGACCCGGAAATCCACGTGCATCGCATCGGCCGCACCGGGCGCGCTGATCAGAACGGCTGGGCCTTGAGCCTGTGCACTGCTAGCGACCGCAACCGCATCGTCAGCATTGCCAAAGAGATGCGCATCGTTCCGGAGTGGCATGAGCTGGATGAGCTGAAAAATGATGACCCGTCCCCGCTGGTGCCGCCCATGGTCACGCTGCAAATACTCGGTGGGCGCAAAGAAAAGATTCGCCCCGGCGACGTGCTGGGCGCGCTCACGGGGGAAGCGGGCTATACACGCGAACAAGTCGGTAAGATCACCGTGACCGAGACCTCCACCTACGTTGCCGTGGCGCGCAACATCGCCCACGAAGCGGTGCGCAAATTGTCCGCAGGTAAGGTGAAAGGCAAGACGGTCAAGGTGCGTGCGCTGTAGCGTGAAACTCGTGCAGAAGGAGATTGGCAATTGGGCTGCCCAATTGAACGAGCGGGATGATTCTCCATCGTCTGCAACAGATCGTGGAGTTTTCTTTGCTTTGATTTTCGCCCTCGTGGCCGAGCGCCTATCCATTTACTACGAACATGAAATATGGATGACTCAGGCCCAGGGTGCAACACTCGCCGCAGATTGGCTATCCCGATCTAAACGGAGCATGCCTATGGCAATGCGCAGACACTTGTCCGAGCTGAGTGATCAGATGGCAAGGCAGATCACTGCAACGGTCTCCCGTGAAGCGGGGCTGTATATCAGCCATGAAATGCAAGAATCGTTGGATCCCCGCTATCAATCCGAAATCGGGCAGTCGATCATGGTTGAATGCGAAAGAATTTTTGATAACTAATTGCCGCTGTAGTGAAGGCGACATAATCAGAACGGGCAGATTTGCAATAGATAAGCCTGCGCGTTCGCAGTAACAGCAGTAAATATAGCGGGTTAAAGTACCGTGCGGGGAGTTGTCCGTGCGTCCCGGGGTAACGATATTCGGTAGGTGTTGATGCTGGTTTAAGATAATTTTCTTATAATATTTAGTTATAACATTGGTATATACAAGTATATTTAAATTGCATATCAGTGCGCTACCATAGTACGCATTAAATACCCAGATAAGCGGTCAACTGGGGTTTCTAGGATTGTCAGGGGTGACTTACGTCATGCCCATTAGGCTGGCGAACAGCGCGCCGAGTTTGATCAAGTGAAGGGGTTTGTTCATACCTGCTCCTTTGCCGGATTGAGGCGCGGATGGGTTTCCTCGCACGCCAGCAGGACGATGAGGCCTGAGACGAACATGGCGATGGCGGTAAACCAGAAGCCCGCCTCGATGCCGCCGAACAGCCCCGCCACCGCACCCAGCAGCAGCGCGCCGATGCCATAGCCGAGGTCGCGCCAGAAGCGGTAGATGCCGATGGCCGAGCCGCGCCAGTTGGGGTGGGCGATGTCGGATACGGCGGCGGACAACGTTGGATACAACAGCGCCATACCGAATCCCATCACTGCGGCGGCGAATGACCACCACAGCACGCCCTCGCCCATCAATACCAGTGCCACGCCAGCGCCGCACAGCCACATACCCCAGACAATGGGTTTTTTGCGGCCCACGCGGTCGGACCAATATCCGGTAAAGAGCTGCGAGATGCCCCAGACGAAGCCATACACGCCGACCACCCAGCCGATGCCGGCGAGACTCAAGCCATACTGGTAGAGATAGACCGGAAAGAGTACCCACACCAGCGCGTCGACGAATTTCTCCACCAGACCGGCCTGGCTGATCGACGCCATGCGCGCATCGCGCCAGGACATCAGGGTAAACACTTCCCAGGTGCTGGGCTGCGCGGAAATATTGGCGGGGTAGCGTGGCCTGAACCCAGCCTTAGATCCAGCGCCGGTCATCTGCCTGGCAGCGTGTTTTTTGCCTTCGGCATGCGCCCACGGCAGGGTGTCCTTCACCCACAGCAGGGTCAGCAGGCCGGCCAGACTCACCACCAGGCCGAAAATCATCAGGCCTTCGCGTGGCCCGTAGGCGGTGGCTAGATAGCCGGTGACGATGCCCGCCACTGCGACGCCGAAGTAACCGGAAAATTCATTCAGCCCGATGGTGAAGCCGCGTTGGTCGGCGGTGGTGAGGTCGAGCTTGGAGGTCTGTGTCATCGACCAGGCGAGACCCTGATTCACCCCCAGCAGCACCGTCGCCGCCACAATCCAGCCCCACGAAGGTGCGTACAAGATTATGAAGGGAATCGGCAGCGCTGCCAGCCAACTGATGAGCAGCACTTTCTTGCGGCCGATGCGCTCGGACAGGCGCCCGGCGACGAAGTTGAGCGTGCCCTTGACGAATCCGAACGCGGTGACGAACGCCATCAGCATCATGAACGAGCCCTTGGCCACGCCGAACTCGGATTCTGCCAGCGCCGGCACCACAGTGCGGAACATGCCGATGGTGAGGCCGACGAAAAACACCTGCACTAATTGATGCGTGAACTGGGCGAGATTGTTGCGGATGCCGTAGCGGTAGTCTGCCATCATGTGCGTTGTTAGTCGTCCGCGTGCGCCGCGTATTCAAAGGCTTCGTGTACGCTCAGAAACACTTTACCATGCAGTCGCTGACCAAGATCGGTGCAGCGCAGCCGATCCATCACCGGACCTTTGACTTCGGCCAACATGAACTCAATGTTTCTGTCTGCCAAGATGCGCTCGAGCTGGGTCAGCACGCCCAGCGCGGTGGTGTCGATCTGGTTCACCGCCGAGCAAATCAACAGCACGCGCCGGAGTGACGGGTCCTGAGCCAGAAGCTCTTCGACCCGGTCTTCCAGCGCGGTGGCGTTGGCAAAAAATAGGCTCTCATCGATACGCAGGGCCAGCAGGCCAGGGACGGTTTGCACCGCGTGTCGCTCGATGTTGCGATAGTGCTCGGTGCCTGGCATCCGCCCGACCACAGCCATGTGCGGGTGGCTGCTGCGCCAGACCAGCACACCCAGGGACAGCACCACACCCGTCAGAATGCCCGCTTCCACACCCAGCACCACCACGCCCAGCGCCGTGGTAAGCAGGGACAACGCATCAGCGCGATCGTAGTGCCAGACCTCCTTGAGCTTCTGTAGGTCAATCAGCGAGGTCACCGCCACAATAATGGTGGCGGCCAGCACAGCATGCGGCAAATAATAGAAGAGGCCGGTCAGCATGGCGATCACCAGCGCCATCAGCGCGGCCGAAATCACACCGGCCAGCGGCGTGTGGGCGCCAGCGGCAAAATTCACCACGGAACGCGCAAAGCCTCCGGTCACCGGGTAGCCACCTGACAGCGCACTGGCCACGTTGGCGGCGCCCAGGCCCAGCAATTCGCGATTGGGCTGAATCTTCTGCTGGCGCTTGAGCGCCAGCGATTGAGCTACCGACACACTCTCGACGAACCCGATCAGCGTGATCAGGAGGGCAGGCAACCACAGCTGCCCCAATGTGTTCATGCCTGGTACAGACAGGGTCAGGTGCGGCAAGCCCTGCGGCACATGACCCACCACACTGACGCCGGCGCTTTCGTTGAGATTGAACCAGGCCACCACTGCGGTGGACGCGATCACGGCCAGCATGGGCGCGAGTTTGGCCAACAAGTCTGCCGGCTTGTCAGACAATCCCAGCCGCACCAATAGCCTGGCCAAGTAGCGGCGGGTCAGCAGCAGGAACAGCAGACTGGTAATGCCAATGACTACCGTGGTTGGATTGCTTTGGTGCGCCGCTTGGGCCAGACCAGCGAGCGTAGCCAGTACGTCCTGACCGGCCACCTTGACCCCGAGAATGTGCTGGAGCTGCCCCACGGAGATCAGTACGGCGGCACCGGTAATGAAGCCGCTGATAACAGGGTGGCTGAGGAAATGGGCGAGAAAACCCAGACGCAAAGCACCGAACGCCAGCAACATGACGCCCGACATCAGCGACAGCTGCACAGCGAGCGTCGTGTATTCGGCCGACCCTGCGGCAGCCAGTGGCTGCAAGGCGCTGGCTGTCATGAGCGAGATAACAGCCGCCGGGCCCACCGCCAGTGTCATGCTTGATCCTAACAAGGCATAGGCCACGATGGGCAGGATGCTGGCATAGAGGCCGATTTCGGGTGGCAGTCCGGCGAGCATGGCGTACGCCATGCTCTGGGGAATGAGCATCACCGTGATGATCAGGCCGGCAGTGAAGTCTCCGGCTAGCCATGACTGACGGTAGTTGCGAATCCATACGGGTAACCAAGTCATGAGAGTGGCCTTGTTTGACAGGAATGAAGGGGGGGCTCTGTCGCCAGGCTTCAGCCAGCCGCCAGCGCGGCCAGCTCGATGTCGCTGCTCGGCAGCTGGCCGTTGCAACCCTCACCGCCGAGCCGGTTGTTGATCAGGGTCGCGAAACCCCGGGTCGCGACACCGGGGATGTCGCTAGCCGTGAGTTGCCCAGCGACGGCGAACGCCAGGTTCAGGGGGCAGATGGAATCTTTCATGTTAATCAGCAACTTACGATTGAATCGGTTGTGTGCGCCGTTCGTACCACTTAAAGAGCGCCATACCCATGAGCATGGCCAGCACAAACACAGCAGCCTTGGGCTGGCCAGCGCCCAGCGACACAATCGCTGGGCCGGGGCAAAAGCCCGCCAGTCCCCAGCCGGTACCAAACATTAGGCCGCCAATGACCAGCGGTTTGTCGATGTCGCGCGAGCTGGGCAGCTGCATGGCGCCGCCCAGGAAGGTGGTGGTGCGCTTTTTTGCCAGCGCGAATGCGAAAACGCCGACCATGAGGGCGCCGCCCATCACCAGCACCAGCGACGGGTCCCAGACGCCAAACAGATCCAGAAAGCCCAGCACTTTGCCAGGGTCTGTCATACCCGAGAGGATCAGGCCGGTGCCGAAGAGCAGGCCGACCAGGAATTCAGAAATACTATGTTTCATACGGTTCTCCTAGTTGCTGGATTTATCCAGCCAGCACGTGGCGTGCCAGATACACGGTGACGAAGCCCGCCCCCATAAAGGCCAGTGTGGCCACCAGAGAGCGGGGCGACAGGCGCGAGAGGCCGCAGACCCCGTGGCCGCTGGTGCAGCCCGATCCGTAGCTTGTCCCGATACCCACCAGCAGCCCGGCAATGACCAAGGTGACCCAGCCCGCGTCGATGCGCACAGCGCTCGAACCGGCCACTACGAAGTAGAGTAAGGGAGCGGCCAGCATGCCCAGCACAAAGAACAGGCGCCAGCCCACGTCGCCTGCCTTCGGACGAAACAGGCCACCGATGATGCCGCTGACGCCAAGGATGCGTCCGTTCAACAGAATGAACAGCGCTGATGCCAGGCCCAGTAAGATGCCTCCGGCCAGCGAGGCCCAGGGCGTGAAATTATTCCAGTCGATCGTCATTGTTTCTTGCTCTCGGGGTTGTCACAAAACTGTTCGTACAACACATTCATCACGGCCAGCGCGTGCGGGCTGTCGATCTGGTAGTAGATGTTCTTGCCTTCGCGGCGTGTGCTAACAAGGCCTTCGTCACGCAACACGCCCAATTGCTGAGACAAGGTGGGCTGCACGATGCCGACCAGATCTTCGAGTTCACCCACCCGCTTCTCACCCTGCGCCAGTTGACACAGCAGCAGCAGTCGGTCGGGATTGGACAGCACTTTCATTAGGCGGCTGGCCTCGTCGGCCGAGCTACGCAAGATGTCGATATCCATTACGGTGTCTGCCTGCATGATGACGCCACTCCTTTTTTACTTAAGATGACAATATTATATTGACATATATATTGTTTGTCAATATAATATTAAAATTGAAATTAACTCGACAAGGAACGTTTCATGACACCCACCGTACAAAGCTTTTTCGACCCCGCCACCTGGACCGTGAGCTACGTGGTTTACGAGAAGGAAGGCGCGGCCTGCGCCATCATTGATTCCGTGCTTGACTATGACCCCAAGTCCGGGCGTACCCGCACCACCTCGGCCGACAAGCTGGTTGCGTTTATTCAGGCGAAGAACCTACGGGTCGCGTGGATACTGGAAACCCACGCCCATGCCGACCACCTGTCAGCCGCGCACTACCTGAGAAAGAAACTGGGCGGAAAAATCGCTATTGGTGCGGCTATCACCGATGTGCAGGATGTCTTCAAACGCGTCTTTAACCTTGAGCCCGAATTCCAGCCCGACGGCCACCAGTTCGACCATCTGCTGCAGGACGACGAGACCTTTGCCATCGGTGCGCTCCAGGCCGTAGCACTGTCCGTGCCCGGGCACACCCCAGCCTGCATGGCCTACCGTATTAGTGACGCCGTATTCGTGGGCGACACCCTGTTCATGCCCGATGTGGGTACGGCGCGCTGCGACTTTCCTGGCGGCGATGCCGCCACCCTGTACCGATCGGTGCGCAAGCTGCTGAGCCTGCCGCCCGAAACTAGGCTATTCATGTGCCACGACTACCCGCCCGAGGGCCGACCGGCAGCATGGGAAACGACGGTGGCCGAGCAGCGCGCCGGCAATATCCACATCCGCGACGGCATCAGCGAGCAGGCGTTCGTGAGCATGCGCACCGCACGCGATGCTACGCTGGACATGCCGGTGCTGATCCTGCCGTCGGTGCAGGTCAACATCCGCGCCGGCGAAATGCCGCCGAAGGAAGACAACGGGGTGTCTTACCTGAAGATCCCGATCAACGCACTGTGAAACACTGCAGTGAGCCCCTCCGGCAAGACAGAAATTAGTCTGGTACCTTGGAACATCTAAAACCAACCCCCTCGGCCCCCTCGCAAGCTCCCCTCCCCTTGTCAGGAGGAAGCCTTTAAGCCTCCCCTGACAAGGGGAGGTTTGGAGGGGTTTGGTGCGCAAGATCAAGTGTTACATGGTGCTAGCCTGAATGTTTCACAAACCTTATTGAACGCGTGAATCTGTCGAATTTATCCCGGTAGCGAAACGCAGGGCAAAGCTTCCCCAGCCCCACAATGGGTGCGTTTCAGGGTGAACGATTATGTGCGGAGGGTGTGTGGCCTATTCACGACTGGCCGGACGTGGCGTGCTCAGGAAGAATTAAAGCGGAGCGGTGTGGGCAGATACAGGCGTTCGGTCAGCTGCCACAGCAGATGCTTGAAGGGATAGGCGGACGGAAGATGCAGAATGACTCGATCTTTGTACTGCTTGACCTGAGTCGCCACCTTGAACAGCTTGAGAATCACGCTGACAGGCTGAGCCGATTTGAGTTCAGTATGCTGAAGTGCCTGAGTGCGCAACTGCTGGTGCAGTATGTATGCTGCGGAGTGCAGCAAAAGCCGCATACAGTTAGCAAGGAAGGTCGTGCAGGCAGTCCGGTCAGCGGACAGATCACACTTCAGAAACTTGATGTAATTCTCTGCATTCCCTCTGGCGCAATACAGCTCGGTGTAAATCGTGTGCGGGTCGGGCAATCTCATTGAGGTCACCACGAAGCGAGGATTGTCGCCCAGCGCCATCACACAGGCTTTGAGAATCACCCGATGTGGCTTATCCCAAGACTTGGCAGCATAGTCGAACTCCTCATACAAACGAATCGGCGCGCTCTCCCCGAAAGCCTGACGCTGTGCGTACAGCGCACGCGCCTGTTTCAATGTAGGTTCAGCAGAACGCAACAGATTTGCATTGCCGCCCAGTCCGAAGATGAAATCCGTGTTGGGCATCGCATCGATCAACTGCATCAGTTCGGGATTGGAGAAATGGCCATCACCGCGCACCAGTATGTGGGTGTCGGGGAAATGCTGCCGAATCAGTTTGAGCACACGCGCAAGGATCATCGCATTCTCAGCCCCGGTAGGGCGCTTGCCGGGACGCAAGACAGCGGTGATCAGCGCGCCGGATAGCCCCTCGAATATGAACAAGGGGAGATAGCAGGTGCTGCGGTAATAACCGTTGTAAAAGGCCAGTGGTTGCTGCCCGTGAGCCTTGTCTTCCGAATGATCGAGGTCAAGCACCAGGGCTTTGGGCGGAGTCGCATAGCTGGCGACGAACTGCTCCACCATCGCTTGGCTCGCACGGTAAATATCGCGGCGGGTGGCGGCATGTTCGAAGCGTGAGATCGTGGCTCCCGAGGCAAGCGCCTCGTCCGCATCGAACGGCTTGCGTCCTGCGCCGAGACGGAACATCGGATCGTGGCGTAGCGAATTGCTGTCATTGCCGTCTTCGTAGCCGGAGGCAATCTGGAAGATGCGTTGGGTCAGCACATCGCGCAGGGCATGTTTGACGTAGCCTGGGTGGCGACGGTCAATCAGTGCGTTGGACAAACGAGCCGTCAATCCGATTTGACGGTCAACACCGCGCAATAGCAAGGGGCCGAGATCGGAAGAGAGTCCGCCACCATCAAAGTCGGCACGAAGGGTAAAACCGGCGGAAGGGGCAAAACGGAGTTGGTTTGGGGTAGAATTCGTCATGGGCAGAGGCTGTTTGTGTTTTACAAGTTGCTGGCTTGGTAACCGCAATTATATCATACACTTACATGCATTTCTGCCCTTTTTATGCAAAATTCAGGCTAGTGTCGAGAATCATAAATAATAAAATATCACCGGTTGACTTTCGACGGCGCAACCTTACAATCCCCATAGGTACCGCTCTTCGAGTTCAATCCCACGAGGTTTACCCGCCGCCAATAGGTTGCGGGTATAACAAACTCTGGGGGGACGGCGGATCAAGGGCTTTATTGCCATTTTCAATATGCTGGGCAATGAACATGAAATGGTGACAACTTTATCGTTCATTGCTGTCAGAAGACCTGGGTTGATGTCTCAGGCAGATATTCTGTGAAATACGGAAGGCATTCCCTGAAAAACACATGAAGAAAATTTATTCTGCAGCCAATTTAATGGAAGCACAAATCATGCTTGATCTGCTAGGACACGCAGGGATAAGAGCGCGGCTGTTTAATGAAAATGCCCAAGGTGGTTTGGGAGAAATTCCCTTTACCCATGCTTATCCAGAGGTATGGGTTATTAATGACAGCGATCTTGAGCGGGGGCGGGCAGTGGCAAAAAATTACGATAATGCGCCGGTTGAAGCAGGCGTTCTGATTTGCCGGGGATGCGGTGAAGAAAATCCGCGCAATTTTCAGTTATGCTGGCACTGTGGTGCAGGGCTGGAGTGTGCCATGCTCAACAAATAAAGGGCACCTCAGAGATTACTCGTACCTGTGTCCACGTGAGCGGCAAACTTCCGTCGCATATGTGCCTCGGATACGCACAACGCGCTAACTGGGGCGGGTTTTCAGGTTCTTTGACAAAAATTCCCAGATGTACAAACACCCCCTTGCATCTCTCAATTGTTGTACATGCAATGCGTGTATATTAATCCTAGAAACCCCAGTTGACCGCTAATCTGGGTATTTAACAAGATGATTTCAATAAATTTATTCATGATCCTGTAAAAAGCAGTTGAATCATAATCTGTTAAGCTAAAGCCTTACTGGCTGCTGGTTAGCAGGGAGTTTCTGGACAAGGGAGGGCTCACCCAATGGGTGAATCGAAACGTAAGGCATTAGCGCGTCGAAGCCCGGC
>CAMTXD010000055.1:0-9534 GCA_947085625.1 uncultured Gallionellaceae bacterium
CGCCGATTTCGCGCAACACCGCGATGCTGGCGTCGCGCATGATCTGGTATTCCTTGTCGGTCAGGGTCTGTGCGGGCGCCACGGTAATCGAATCGCCGGTATGTACGCCCATAGGATCCAGGTTTTCGATCGAGCAGATGATGATGCAGTTGTCGGCGCGGTCGCGCACCACTTCCATCTCGAATTCTTTCCAACCGAGCAGAGATTCTTCTATCAATAATTCTTTGGTCGGACTGGCTTCGAGTCCGCGTTCGCAAATCTCCACGAATTCCTCGCGGTTGTAGGCGATGCCGCCACCGGAGCCACCCATGGTGAAGGAGGGGCGGATAACCGTCGGAAAACCCAGCACCTGCTGCACCTGCAACGCTTCTTCCATGCTGTGCGCAATGGTCGAGCGCGCCGAGGCCAGCCCAATGCGCGTCATCGCCTGCTTGAATTTCTCGCGGTCTTCGGCCATGTCTATGGCCTCACGTGACGCGCCTATCATCTCCACGCCATATTTTTCCAGCACACCGTGCTTGACCAGATCCAGCGCGCAATTCAGCGCCGTCTGCCCGCCCATGGTCGGCAGAATCGCGTCCGGCTTTTCCTTGGCGATAATCCGCTCCACCATCTTCCAGGTAATCGGCTCGATGTAAGTCGCATCCGCCATGTCCGGGTCGGTCATGATCGTGGCCGGATTCGAATTCACCAGAATCACGCGATAGCCTTCCTCGCGCAGCGCCTTGCACGCCTGCGCGCCGGAATAATCGAACTCGCACGCCTGGCCAATAATTATGGGGCCGGCGCCGATGATTAGAATACTTTTAATGTCTGTACGTTTTGGCATATTTATTCAGTCGTTAGCCGTTAGACGCTAGTCGTTAGTTAAAGCCGCGAAGCGACCACGCCAACTAACGACTAACGTCTAACTACTGGCGACTTTTTTCATCAAATCAATAAATTTATCGAACAAATAATCCACATCATGCGGCCCCGGGCTGGCTTCTGGATGACCCTGAAAACAGAACGCGGGCTTGTCGGTCAGCTCGAATCCTTGCAAGGTGCCGTCGAACAGCGACACATGCGTCACCCGCGCATTTTTGGGCAGCGTCGCCGCATCCACCGCAAAGCCATGGTTCTGGCTGGTAATCATCACGCGCTTGCTGTGCATGTCCTGCACCGGATGGTTCGCGCCTCTATGGCCGAATTTCATCTTCAGCGTTTTCGCGCCCACAGCCAGACCCATCAATTGATGGCCGAGACAAATGCCGAACAGCGGCACACCTGCCTGCAAAAACTGTTGTATCGCCGCAATCGCGTAATCGCACGGTTCCGGGTCGCCCGGGCCGTTCGATAAAAATACGCCGTCCGGTTTCAGCGCCAGCGCTTCTTTGGCGCTGGTTTTTGCTGGCACCACCGTCACCTTGCAGCCGCGCTCGGCGAGCTTGCGCAGGATGTTGTATTTCGCGCCGAAATCGTAGGCCACGACATGGAGGACTGAGGACTGAGGACTGGGGACTGAGGGGGGGTGTTCGCCATAGCCCGCGCCCAGTTTCCATTCTTGCTGTGTCCAGTTATAAGGCTTTACGCACGATACCACCTGCGCAAAGTCCATTCCGTCCAGCCCGGCGAAGCCACGCGCTGCTTGCAACGCCGCTGCCTCATCAGTGCCGGTAGCTATACAGCCGTTCTGCGCGCCCTTTTCGCGCAGCATGCGCGTCAGCTTGCGTGTATCAATGTCGGCAATCGCCACAACTTTGTTGGCTTTGAGGTATTCAGGCAGCGATAGCCTACTGCGCCAGTTGCTCACGGACAGCGACAAATCGCGGATCACCAACCCGCTGGCAAACACCTGACGCGATTCCACGTCCTCGGTATTCACGCCAACGTTGCCGATGTGCGGACAAGTCAGCGTGACGATTTGCTTGCAGTAAGAAGGATCGGTCAGAATTTCCTGATAGCCGGTCATAGCAGTGTTGAACACCACCTCACCCACGCTACTGCCGGACGCACCGATGGCAGTACCGCGAAACACCGTCCCATCGGCAAGCACAAGAATGGCGGGGTTCGTTTGCGGCACCGGATACTCCAACAAGGAAAAGGGCGTAAAGAAGCGGGAAGAACTGGTTCGCTCATCCCGCTTTAGATTGAGGGCGAATTATAACTGAACGTGATGGGGGTATCAAATTCTGCTGCGGTAGGCGATATCTTCAGTGGCAGTAGCTGCCTGAAGTGCATCTATATAAGCTGCACCGCTTAGCCTGGATATTTCATGAAAGCGGACGAAGCCCATGGTAGCGAAGGGTGGCGAGATTTATGAAACATTCAGGCTGGTGCGATGTAATACTTAATCTTGCGCACCAAACCCCTCCAAACCTCCCCTTGTCAGGGGAGGCTTAAAGGCTCCCCTGACAAGGGGGAGAGTTTGCGAGGGGGGTTGGTTTTAGATGTTCCAAGGTACTACGTTGCACCTCACTTGATCCCCAGCACATCCTGCATGTCATACATACCCGCCACATTGGCTTGCAGGAAACGCGCAGCACGCAGCGCACCGAGCGCAAAAGTGGCGCGGCTGCTGGCCTTGTGCGTGATTTCGATGCGTTCGCCGGTGCCTGCGAACAATACGGTGTGATCGCCCACAATGTCGCCGCCGCGCACGGTGGCAAAGCCAATGGTGGAAGGATCGCGTTCGCCGGTGACGCCTTGGCGGCCATACACGGCGCATAGTGACAGGTCACGCCCCAAGGTTCTGGCTATCACCTCGCCCATGCCGAGCGCGGTGCCGGATGGCGCATCCACTTTGTGGCGGTGGTGCGCTTCGATGATTTCAATGTCATAGCCGTGGCTCAATACTTTGGCGGCCATTTCCAGCAATTTGAACGTAAGGTTGACACCCACGCTCATGTTGGGGGCGAACACGATGCCGATGTGTTGCGCCGCCGCACCCAGTTGCGCCTTTTGCTGCGCGGTAAAACCTGTGGTGCCGATGACCATGTTCACGCCGAGCTTTTGGCAAATATCGAGGTGGAGCAGGGTACCTTCGGGGCGGGTGAAGTCTATCAGCACATCCGCGCCCTTCAGGGCAGCCGCCACATCGGCGGTAATTTTCACGCCGCACGCTGTGCCTGCCAGCTCGCCGGCATCCCGGCCCAGTTGCGCGCTGGCAGAATGTTCCAGCGCAGCGTGCAACATCAGGTCATCCGATTGCAACACGCTTTCCAGCAGGGTCTTGCCCATGCGTCCGCCGCTCCCGGCAAGCGCAATTTTTATTTTATTCATTGCGGTTCCTGTCCTGTTTTTTCGCGGCTGGCTCCGTTTGGTTCAGACGTGCCCGCACGGGACAGCGCCGGCATGTTGCTATCATCAATTCGTTTTAATTCTTCGCCCTCAAAAAACAGTGTCATGCGTTGCTGCTCAACCAGCTTGCCATTTTGCTCGAGGCGATACACATAGTCCCAGCGGTTGGCATGAAAAACATCGTTGATCAACGGCGTTCCAAGGAGTGCGCGCACCTGAGAACGCGACATGCCCAGCTTGAGCTTGGCGCGCATCTCCGGCGCAATCAGGTTACCCTGGTTGATCTCAATTTTGTGCGGCGCAAAAGAAGGCAGCTTGGATACTCCGCCGCATGAAGCAAGCACCAACGAAATGATGGATAACATAACGCGCATGGCAAGAACCTTATTTAAAATCGAGCGGTATGATACATCATGCCGCAATGCCCAGCATTTCGGCGGCATGCTTGCGCGTAGTCTCGGTAATTTTCACCCCGCCCAGCATGCGCGCGATTTCCTCGACGCGCTGCGCCGGTTTAAGCGCGGTTATCGTGCTGAAAGTGGCGCCATCGCGCGTGCTTTTGCTGACTTGCCATTGCGCATCCGCCATTGCCGCCACTTGCGGCAAATGCGTGACGCACATCACTTGATGGCGCTGCCCTAAACGCTTGAGCAGTGCGCCTACAATCTCAGCTACGCGCCCGCCGATGCCGCTATCCACCTCGTCAAAAATCAGCGTTGGCACGCTGGCCACCTGGCTGGCGGCGACCTGTATCGCCAGACTGATACGCGACAATTCGCCGCCGGAGGCGACTTTGGCCATGCTGCGCAGCGGCGCGCCAGGATTGGTCGCCACCTGAAATTCCAGCGCCTCCAGTCCGTGCGCATTGCCTTCCGCGAGCGGCGTCAGCACCACAGCGAAACTGCCGCCCTGCATGGCCAGGGTCTGCATCGCCTCGGTAATTTCCTGCGACAGTTTGGCTGCGGCCTTCTTGCGCGCTGCGCCCAGTTTTGTAGCAGTGGCCAGATATAGCTCGCGCGCGGCATCTTCTTGCTTGGCCAGCGCCGCGAGATCAGCGTCGCCGCCCAATTCCTCCAGGCGCGCAACAATGCGCTCTAGCGCTTGCGGCAATTGCTCCGGCGTCACCCGATATTTGCGCGCTGCATCCACGACATCCGACATGCGCCGTTCCTGTTCACGCAAGGTTTGCGGATCAGCGTCGAGCTTTTGCTGGTAATGGCGCAGCGCATACACCGCTTCCTGCAATTCGTTTTGCGCGCTTTCCAGCATGGATAGCGTGTCCTGCAGCGAGGTGTCGAATTCCAGCCCCGCGCGCAAGCGGGCAGTCAGCGCGTTCAACTGCGCCAGACAAGCCGTGTCGGCTTCGCTCAATATTTCCACACCAAACTGCGCGGTTTCTAGCAGCCCTGCGGCGTGTGACAGGCGCGCGTGATCGGCCTGCAATGCTGCCCATTCCTGCGTACTGAAGTTCATCGTTTCCAACTCGCGCCGCTGGAACAACAGCAATTCGCGCTCGGCCGCCACCGCTTCGGCGTTCTGCTCCAGCAGCACACGGCGGCGGTGAATGCTTTGCCACTCGCGGAACAATCCCGCCAACGCTTCCGCTTCGCGCTGCAATCCGGCATAGCCGTCCAGCAAACCACGTTGCGAGTCCGGGCGCAGCAAGGATTGGTGCGCATGCTGGCCGTGTATGTCGAGCAGATGTTCGCCCGCCTCGCGCATCTGTTGCAGCGTGGCGCTGCGCCCGTTTATAAAGCCGCGTGACCGTCCATTTGCATCCAACACACGGCGCAGCAGACAACCATCTGCGTCGCCTTGCAACTCTTGCTCGAGGATCCAAGATTGCAACTGCGGCAATTTGGCCGTATCAAACTCCGCGCTGATTTCGGCGCGCTCACAGCCATTGCGCACCATGCCTGCATCACCCCGCTCGCCCAGCGCCAGTGACAAGGCATCAATCAAGATAGACTTTCCGGCACCGGTCTCGCCGGTGAGCGCGGTGAAGCCGCCGGCAAAATCAAGCTCGAGGGAATCAACAATGACGAAGTCGCGGATGCTTAGAAATTTGAGCATGTCTGGTTTGAGTATATCTGGGTGGAATCATTCAACCTGGAAACGGCGGTCGACCTGGGATCGCGGACGGGACGTCCGCGATCCAATTGTTGAATTTAGGTTCAAGGCGTTTTATTCCACAATAACTTCTCGCGCAATGTACGGTAATAACTATGCCCAACCGGATGCAGCAGGCATGCCGGCTGGGCATGGCGGGTCACCACCACCTTGTCATTCGCGCGCAGATCAAAAAAATTGTGGCTGTCGCAGCGCACACGTACATCACCGTTGCTCAGCGGCAGGATTTCCAGCATAGCTTCGCTCTTTACCACGATGGGGCGGTTGCTTAAGGTGTGTGGGCACACCGGCACCAGTGCAATGAGATCAAGCGAAGGATGCAGAATAGGGCCGCCTGCCGATAGCGCATAGGCAGTCGAGCCGGTTGGGGTCGCCACAATCAGTCCGTCGGCGCGCTGATTGTATAGATACTCGCCGTCTATGCGCACCTCAAATTCGATCATGCTGCTGCCGCTACCGCGATGCAGCACCACTTCGTTGAACGCCAGCGAACTGAACACTTCTGCGCCATCGCGCAAGATACGCGCGGACAGCAACATGCGCTGCTCAGTGACAAATTTCCCCTCCAGCATCGCACCGATAGTCTGCTGCATGGTTTCCAGCGAGATGTCGGTCAAAAAACCCAGCCGCCCCTGGTTCACGCCCACCAACGGCACGCCGTGGGGTGCCAGTGTGCGCACAATGTTCAGCATGGTGCCGTCACCGCCCAGCACTATGGCCAGATCAACTTTGTCGCCCATCTGCTCCAGTGCAATTTCCTGATAGGGATGCTGGCTGATATTTTCTGCGGTGCGGCTGTTCACCACGACAGCCACCCCTTTGCCGGAAAGAAAGGCGGCCAGCCGCAGTAGCGGCTCGGTAATTTCCGGCGTCTTGTACTTGCCGATCAGGGCAACGGTTTTGAAAGGGAATTTCATCCCCGCGATTAAACCATATCGCGGGTTTAATGACAAAGCGGCAGTGCTAACCCGAACATTTCATTTGTGACGCGCGCCCTCGCTAGTCTTTTGTTTGCTGTAGCCAGCGTAGCGGGCGTCATGGTTTTGTTCCGTCGGGTGTACGAATAACTACACCGCTCCTCCACAAAATTTGCCTGGCAAACAAAATCCTGTGCAATCATCACGCAAATTTATGAAACGTTCGGGTTAGAATGATAACCATGCTTATGACCGTGCACGGCAAAAACTTGAAAGAAAGGGTAGTCTATGAACGAAATCCTGTTTGTTGTTGAAGAAGCGCCAGAAGGCGGGCTAATCGCTCGTGCCTTGGGGGAGTCCATTTTCACCGAGGCGGATGATCTGGAAAGTTTGCACCAGCAAGTGCGTGATGCGGTACATTGCCATTTTGAGGAAGGCAAGGCGCCGAAAATTATCCGCCTGTATTTCACCCGCGAGGAAGTCCTGGCAGTATGAAACTGCCGCGAAATTTGTCGGGCGGGCAACTCATAAAAGCACTGAATCAACTGGGCTACCGGGCAACGCGGCAAACGGGCAGCCATGTCTGCTTGTCTTGCAACTTACCCAAAGAACATCATCTCACCGTGCCGCTGCATGATCCATTGCGGGTGGGCACGCTTGCGGCGATTCTCGCTGATGCGTGCGTACACCATGGCCTGACACGCGATATTCTGATCGCAAGACTATTCGACAAAGACTAATCTCCATGCTCAACGACCGCGCCCAAATCCTGTTAAAAATCCTGGTGGATCGCTATATCAGCGATGGCCAGCCAGTTGGTTCGCGCGCGCTGCAACAATTTTCCGGCCTGGAAGTCAGTTCCGCCACTATCCGCAATGTGATGGCCGACCTGGAAGAAATGGGATTGGTGCGTAGCCCGCACACTTCCGCCGGACGCGTGCCGACAGCGCTGGGTTATCGTTTGTTCATAGACACTTTGATGGTCGTGCAGCCGCTGGGCAGCGTGCGTGTACAACAGCTCGAACATCAGTTACAGCCGGATCAGCCATCGCGCCTGTTGATGCAGGCCTCCAATTTACTGTCCGAACTGACCCACTTCGCCGCCGTGGTGGCTACACCCAAGCGTACCGCGTTTACCGTGCGCCAGATCGAATTTCTGCGGCTGTCAGAAAAAAGAGTATTGCTGATTATCGTGATGCCGGATGGCGAGGTGGAGAACCGCGTGTTGTTAACGCACAGGGATTACACCCAATCGCAGCTCACCGAGGCTGGCAATTTCCTGAGCCAGCACTATGCCGACTGCCCGTTCCAGGACATCCACCAGCGCGTGCAGTCGGAGCTGCACCAATTGCAGCATGACCTGACCGCGCTGATGAGCGCAGCGATGGTAGCGAGCGATGCGGCAATTGCACGCAAGAATGAGGATTATGTAATCAGCGGCGAGCGAAATTTGCTGCACATAAACGACCTCTCCTCCAACTTGGACCAGTTGCGCAGCCTGTTCAATGTGTTTGAACAAAAGACCGAGCTGCTGCACCTGCTGAACGCCGGCCGCCATGCACCCGGCGTGCATATCTTTGTCGGTAGCGAATCGGGCCTGGCCGGACTGGACGAGTGCAGCGTGGTCAGCGCGCCTTATACCACCGATGGGCAGGTTGTCGGCACACTGGCGGTAATCGGCCCCAAGCGCATGAACTACGAAAAAGTGGTGCCGATTGTGGACATAACGGCCAAGCTGCTGAGCAATGCACTGTCGCAGAACTGAGGACTGAATAACACAGACCGTAGGGGCACGGCGCGCCGTGCCCCTACAAAGATTTTTTTGGAGAATAAATGTCCTATCAACCCGAACCCGCTTACACCCACGGCACCGTGGAAAAAACTGCAGTTCTGCTGGTCAATCTTGGCACACCGGACGCACCCACCGCAGAAGCGGTCAAACCCTATTTACGCGAATTTTTGGGGGATCCGCGCGTGGTGGAAATTTCCAAACCAATTTGGTGGCTGATACTCAATGCTGTCATCCTGAACGTGCGCCCGAAAAAATCTGCGGCCAAATACGCCTCCATCTGGCTAAGACAAGGTTCGCCGCTGAGAGTATATACCGAGCGCCAAGTCACATTATTGCAAGGCTACCTCGGCGAAAAAACCAAAGGCGTACCGCTGGTTGTAGATTACGCCATGCGCTATGGCAACCCGTCCATACCCAGCGTGCTGGCCAAACTCAAAGCGCAAAATTGCCAGCGCATCCTGCTGTTGCCGATGTATCCACAATACGCTGCCAGCGCCACCGGCACCGCCTGCGATGTGGTCTTTAACGAGCTGGCCACACAGCGCAACATGCCGGCGCTGCGCACCATCAAACATTTTCACGATCACCCCGGCTACATCGCGGCCACGGCGCAGAATATCCGCGACTACTGGACCCTGCATGGCCGCCCGGACAAGCTGGTGCTGAGCTTCCACGGCGTGCCGCGCTACACGCTGGACAAGGGCGACCCCTACCATTGCGAATGCCACAAGAGCGGGCGCCTGATCGCGGAAGCGCTGGGATTAAGCAAGGAGCAATACACCGTCAGCTTCCAGTCGCGCTTCGGCAAGGCCGAATGGATACAGCCGTATACCACCGCCACGCTCAAGGAGCTGGGGAAACACAAAACCAAGCGCGTGGACGTGGTCTGCCCCGGCTTTGTAGTGGATTGTCTGGAAACGCTGGAAGAAATAGCGCAGGAAGGCAAAGAAGATTTTCAGCATGCGGGCGGCGGTGAATATCACTACATCCCCTGTCTCAACGACCGTCCAGAGTGGATCCATGCGCTGACCGATCTGGTGCTAGACAATCTGCACGGCTGGCTGGACAAACCCGACGCGGCGCAATTGGAACAGAGCCGCTTGCGGGCGCTGGCGCTGGGAGCCAGGAAGTAAGGGCATAGGTGTGGTCTTGGCCAAAAACCAAGGGAGGACACCGACCGAGGTGCCCTTAACCCGAACATAAATTTATGGTAACTACTCAGGTGGTCACTTCCACTTCCCCCTTTGCCAGAGGCAGGGTCGCACGTAGTGCGGGCACCCAACGGCGTACCCCTTGCGGGTAAAAAGGGGGCTGAGGGGGAGAGCGAAGCGAGGGGGCGTGATGTTTGTGCATACAGCGGGTTTGCGGTCACCGTAAATCCCCCCCTTCCCCCCTTTTTCAAAGGGGGGAATGATC
>CAMTXD010000056.1:0-12145 GCA_947085625.1 uncultured Gallionellaceae bacterium
AAAATTTCTTGCTTACATATAACGCATATGCGGCGCTGCAAAACGAAGTTTCAGTGTAGGGTAACCTTTAGGTTGGCCGGAACTAAAATTTTTTCCGCGCCTTGCATTTGGGCGAACTCTGAATTTTTAAAAGTACCCAATAAATTAATGGCGGGCGGAGCCCGCCCTACCACTTGCTTGACCGAATAATACAACGAAAATGAAAAAGCCGCCCGAAGGCGGCTGTTCCAGACACTCCAGACAAGCTTAACGCCCGGAATGATTAACGTTTGGAGAACTGCTTGCGGCGGCGAGCTTTGCGCAGACCGACTTTTTTACGCTCCACTTCACGCGCATCACGTGTCACCAGCCCAGCCTGGCGCAAGATCGGCTTCAATGTCGCGTCAAAATCTATTAGCGCGCGGGTGATGCCATGGCGCACCGCGCCAGCCTGGCCGGATTCACCACCGCCGAACACGTTCACCATGATGTCGAACTTGTCCAGCATTTCTGTCAATTCCAGCGGCTGGCGCACCACCATGCGGCCAGTTTCGCGTGCGAAAAACACGTCCAGCGGCTTGTCGTTTACTACGATATCGCCCTTGCCGGGCTTGATGAACACGCGCGCTACCGCGCTTTTGCGGCGGCCGGTGCCATAGTTGTAAGTTACGCTCATGGCTGTACTTTCGATAAATTACGGGATCTCAATAGGTCAATAGGTTTGGGTTGCTGTGCCAGGTGGGGATGCTCCGCGCCGCCATAAACCTTCAGCTTGCGCAGCATGGCATAGCCGAGCGGGCCTTTCGGTAGCATGCCCTTGACCGCCTTTTGCAACACGCGGTCGGGGAAACGTTCCTGCAACTTGGCAAAATTGGTGGTGCAGAGCCCGCCTGGATAACCGGTGTGGCGATGGTAAAGCTTGCCCTCCGCCTTGTTACCGGTTACGCACAATTTTTTCGCGTTGACCACAACGATAAAATCGCCGGTATCCACATGCGGAGTATAAATGGCCTTGTGCTTGCCGCGCAGGCGGGCTGCAATCTGGCTGGCCAGACGACCCAGTATCTGGTCGGCGGCATCCACCAGATACCATTCATGCTGGGCTTCGTGTTGTTTAGCGGAAAATGTTTTCATGACGCTTCCTGAACAAACTAAATTAAGTGAATCTTGAAGGGCGCGAATTCTATGTCAGATAACAGGCCCCTGTCAAATTGTTTAACCCCCAGATTTTCTGCGTGAGCTTGAGGCTGTGGATGTAAAAGCAAGCCGTGACCATTGCAGAGACCTGTTAAGAGTGCTATTTTTAGCCTATCTTAATGGTCATGGCATTTGTACCACCCCTGATAATGAAACTTACCATGACCATTAGGTTATGCCGGAACTAAAATCTGGATTTTTAGAGGTGCCCACTATGACCAAACAAGTACAAGAAGCCTATATCGTCGCTGCGACCCGCACCCCAGTGGGCAAAGCGCCACGCGGCATGTTCCGCACCACCCGCCCGGATGACTTGCTGGCGCACGTACTGAAGAGTGTGCTGGCGCAATATCCCGCGCTCGACCCGGCTTCAATCGGCGATGTGATTGTCGGCTGCGCCATGCCGGAAGCCGAGCAGGGGACGAATGTGGCGCGCATTGCTTTGTTGCTGGCAGGGTTGCCCAACACGGTGCCGGGGCTGACCATCAACCGCTTCTGTTCTTCCGGGTTGCAGGCGGTGGCACTGGCGGCAGACCGCATTCGCCTGGGTGAAGCGGATGTGATGTTGGCGGGGGGCACCGAGAGCATGAGCATGGTGCCGATGATGGGCAATAAGGTGGCGATGAATCCGGAGATTTTTACGCGCGATGAGAATATCGCCATCGCCTACGGCATGGGGCTGACCGCAGAGAAGGTGGCGCAGCGCTGGAGGGTGTCGCGTGAGGCGCAGGATGCGTTTGCCTACCAGAGCCATCAGCGTGCCTTGCAGGCGATTGCCAAGGACGAATTCAAGGATGAGATTACGCCCTATCACATACAGCATTACACACCGGATTTGTTGCGCCGCGAGGTGAGCGTGCGCGAGATATTGGTGGGGCAGGACGAAGGTCCGCGCGCGGATACGTCGCTGGAAGCGCTGGCCAAACTCACAACCGTGTTTGCACAGAAAGGCTCTGTCACCGCCGGCAACAGCTCGCAGATGTCGGATGGCGCGGGCGCGGTGCTGTTGTGCAGCGAAGCGGCGTTGAAGCGTTACAACCTGACGCCGATAGGAAAATTTTTAGGGTTTGCCGTGGCGGGTGTAGCGCCAGAAATTATGGGCATCGGCCCGAAAGAGGCGATCCCGCGCGTGTTGCGCCAGGTCGGTTTGCAACTCAACGCGATGGACTGGATTGAGCTGAATGAAGCCTTTGCTGCACAATCGTTAGCAGTGATCCATGATGTCGGCCTCGATCCGTCCAAGGTCAATCCGCTGGGCGGCGCAATCGCGCTCGGCCATCCGCTGGGCGCGACCGGCGCCATCCGCACCGCCACCCTGCTGCATGGGTTACGCCGACGCAAACAAAAATACGGCATGGTCACTATGTGTATCGGCACAGGCATGGGGGCGGCTGGCGTTTTTGAATCCTTGTAGGGAAATTGAAATGAAGAAATTTGTGAAGAATAGTTTGCTTGGTCTAGAGCGGTGATGGATGAAATATTACGCTTGAATGGCGATTGTTATGCGGCAGTTGTGGATAAGGTTGCGTTGCAACGTGCATTGCGTGAACGGGGAGAGAATTTTCAGCATGCGGTGACGAACGGCCATCCGTACATATTCGCTGCCGTTGCCCAGTTTGTTTCCGCCGCACAGGTAGCGCAGATGCATGCAGTCATCGAGGCAGTTGAGCGGGTTGTAGTGCTGCCAGCGTGGCGGGATGCAGTGTTGCAATCAACGCAGGCTGCCGCCGTCCAGCATGAGCCACGTGCCAAAGGCGTATTCTTTGGCTACGATTTCCACCTGAACGACAGCGGCGCGCAGCTCCTCGAGATCAATACCAACGCAGGCGGGGCATTGCTCAATGCACTGCTGGTAAACAGCCAGCGTGATGTGCCTGCGCCCGGTACCGCAGCGCTGCCAGACAATCTGGAGCCGGCATTTCTAGACATGTTTCGCCGTGAATGGAAATTGCAACGTGGCGATGCTCCGTTGCGCACTGTGGCCATTGTGGATGAAACACCGCCCTCGCAATATTTTTATCCCGAATTTATCCTGGCCCAACAACTGTTCGAGCGCGCTGGCATCACCGCCTGGATCGCCGACCCAGCCGAACTGCAAGCACGTGGCGACGGGCTGTATTGCGGGGAACATAAAGTGGATCTGGTTTACAACCGGCTGACAGATTTTTCGCTGCAACTCTATCCGGCTTTACTGGCCGCTTATCAGCAGGATCAGTTGGTACTTACGCCGCACCCGCGCGCTTACAGCCTTTACGCCAACAAGCGCAACCTTGTCTTGCTGACCGATGGCGAGCGCTTGCGCGCTATGGGTGCGGATGAGGCCACCATCGCCACTTTGCTGTCAGGCATCCCGCAAACGCGCCTGGTCGCGTCACAGCATGCGGAGCTATGGTGGCAGCAGCGCAAGCAGTGGTTTTTCAAGCCTGCCACCGGCTTCGGCAGCAAAGGGACGTATCGCGGCGCCAACCTGACCAAGCGCGTGTTTGAAGAAATCATGCATGGGGATTACGTCGCGCAGCGCATGGTTCCTCCCGGTGTCCGCAGAGTATGTGTTGATGGCGCGGAACCAGTCTCGCTTAAATTTGATGTGCGCTGTTATGTATATGACGGCCGGGTGCAGCTGATCGCTGCGCGCTTATACCAGGGGCAGACCACCAATTTAAGGACGCCGGGCGGGGGATTCGCAGTTGTGCGGGTCGTCAGTTAGAATGCGGCTATGACTCTCTACGCATTTCTTGCTGTAGGAATTGGCGCCGCCATCGGCGCATGGTTGCGCTGGGGTCTAGGGTTGTGGCTTAACCCGGCGCTGCCGCAACTGCCGCTGGGCACACTTTTCGCCAACCTGATCGGCGGCTACCTCGTTGGGCTTGCCGTCGCTTTCTTCATGCAGCATCCGGGGCTATCGCCGGAGTGGCGCTTGCTCATCATCACCGGCTTTCTCGGCGGGCTGACTACCTTCTCTACCTTCTCCGTCGAAACCGTCACCCTGCTCGCGCGCGGGCAATACGCCTGGAGCATGGCCATTATCGCCGCGCACCTGGGCGGTTCGCTGCTGATGACGGTGCTGGGTATCCAGACACTGAAGTGGATACAGCACTAGCTCCATCGATTTTAAAAGTGACATGTAGGATGGGTGGAGCGCCCGGCTCTTTGGGCGCATAACCCATCAATTGGGTACCGAATGATGGGTTATGGTCGGCACACTACGCCGACCTCCACCCATCCTACGCGGGCTACGCCCGACAGCTTATTCTGAGATTGTCATCGGGGCGCATCTATAAAATGGCACAGTTAAATTGGAATTAGAATTGGAATTGGAATTGGAGGCAACATGCACAGCGTTTATCTAAATTTCATAATTCCAGAATTCCGCCCGCACAAGTCTGCGCCTGTTCCAGCCGCGTCAGCGTGCCCAGCAAATTAAGACCTGTCGTTTGTTTCAGCGCAAGTGCCATCTCCTTGAGGTCATCCAGCGCCATGCGGATCAGTTCGCCAGTGGCGGCAAAAGCAATGGCGTTGCCGCTGTCGCATGAAGGAAACGCCAAGGCACGGCCGTCAAATGCGCTGCGGATGCGTTCCACGCTATCTTTGAAACCCCGGCTGCGACCCAGCAGATTGACCGCCATGATGCCGTCATCACTCAGGTGCGCGCGTACCGCCTGATAAAACGGCACGGTGTCGAGCGCGCCGGGGCGGGCATTTTCATCGAAGCCATCCACCAGTATCAGGTCATAAGTCTGGTTGCTGTTGGCGACAAACTCCACGCCATCCGCTATCACTATCTTGAGCCGCATGGGGTCTTGCGGCAACCTGAAAAATTGCCGTGCGGCGGCCACTACGCCAGGTTCTATTTCTACGACGGTAAGTTTGGCCAGCGGGTAGTAGCGATACAGGAATTTTGTCAGAGAGGCCGCGCCGAGGCCGATCAATAGAACTTTACGCGGGAATCTGGACTCCTCACGTAATAATAAACTCACCATCATTTCTTTGGTGTAATCCAGTTCCAGATTCCACGGGCGCGCAATGCGCATCGCGCCTTGTATCCACTCGGAACCGAAATGCAAGGTGCGTACTCCGGCTTCTTCGCGGATGTCTATGGAGAAGGCCATGCGATTTTTACTTGCTCCACTGATTTAACAACCAGCGCGCCCACTCGGTTATTTCCGTGGCTGTCATGCCGATAGAGACACCTTGTTGCACCAAGGCATCGCCCGCCGCTCCATGCAGGTGAACAGCCAGCAGCAGCGCATTATCTGCATCCAGCCCTTGCCCAATAAAGGCAGCGATCATGCCGGTCAGTACATCGCCCATGCCGGGGCTGCTCATGCCGGGGTTGCCGGTTTTGTTGACATAAATTTTTCCGCTACGTGTGACGCACAGGCTGTGCGCGCCTTTCAATACCACGGCGCAATGCAATTGCTTGGCCAGTTTCTGTACGGCTTCTATGCGCGCGGCTTGTACTTCATGCGTTCCAATACCCAGCAGGCGGGCAGCTTCTCCCGGATGTGGAGTAAGCACGGTGGCAGCTTTGCGGGTTGCGACCATCATTTGCAGGTCGGGGTGCTGGGCGAGGATGTTGAGCGCGTCTGCGTCCAATACCAATGCGATATTTAACTTTAGTGATTCATACAGGATGTTTTGTGCAGCAAGGTCATGACCTATGCCGCAGCCGACGGCGATTACGTCCAGTTTGGGCAGGCGCAGTGCGTTTTGTGCGCTGTGCAACATCAGTTCAGGTTGCAGGACATCAACGCCAGGGGCGCTATTCGCCAGCAGGCCGACATGCACGCAGCCCGCACCCAGCTTGAGCGCAGCGCGTGCGGCCAGCAATGGCGCACCAACCATGCCGCTGGCCCCGCCTATTACAGCCACTGTGCCGAATTGGCCTTTGTGGCTGTCGCGCGGGCGTGGCTTGAGGAAGGCGGCGACTTGTTTTTGGGTGATGGTGGGGATGCGTGTACTCATATTTGAGGTGCCCATTTGAGTGGTCACGGGCTATGCTTGCCACATAGTATAATTGTAATTCTACATTTCACCTCATTGCATCGTCATGTCCCTATTCAGAGTCTCAACCGGCAAAGCTGCTCTTCCATCCTTCCGCCTCGAAAAATTACGCGCGGCTGTAAAAGCGCTTGCGCCTGATGTATTGCTAGAAACGACACGCCACTGGTATTTCATGGCGGTTAAATCCGCCTTGTCTGCCGCAGACAGCAAGCATCTGGATCGCCTGCTCGGGCTGAAAATTGAGGCGGGCGAGCCGAAAGGGGCGGACGAACTGCACCGCTTGCTGGTTGTGCCGCGTCTGGGCACGATCTCGCCCTGGTCTTCCAAGGCGACTGAAATCGTCCACCATTGCGCGCTTCCGGCAGTGACTCGTATCGAGCGCGGTGTGGTGTATTACTTGAAAACCCGCAATGGACATGGGCTTTCCCGCACCGAGTTGAAAGCCTTGTTGCCGCTGTTGCACGACCGCATGACCGAATCGGTGGTCACTGATCTCGCCGGGATAGAACAAAAGATTTTTGCGGCAAGCGAACCGCAACCTTTGGCTACAGTGGATATTTTGCAGGGGGGTAGCACAGCCTTGTCGGTGGCGAATTATGAGCTGGGCCTGGCTTTGTCCAACGATGAAATTGATTATCTGGTAGAAAATTTCAGCAAGCTGCAACGCAATCCCACCGATGTCGAACTGATGATGTTCGCGCAGGCAAATTCGGAACATTGCCGCCACAAAATTTTCAATGCGGATTGGGTGATTGACGACGAGCAACAGGCGATCTCGCTGTTCGGCATGATACGCAACACACACAAGTTGCATCCTGAGGGGACGGTGGTAGCGTATTCGGATAATTCTTCGGTAATCGAGGGCGCGCGCATCGAACGTTTTTATCCTCGCGCAGATGGGAGCTATGCGTTTAGCGAGGAGCTGACGCACACCCTGATGAAAGTGGAAACGCATAACCATCCGACCGCGATTTCACCCTATGCCGGTGCGGCCACCGGCGCGGGTGGAGAAATACGCGACGAAGGTGCAACCGGGACTGGCTCCAAGCCCAAGGCAGGGCTGACCGGATTCTCGGTGTCGAACTTGAATATTCCCGGGTTTGTGCAGCCTTGGGAGAAGTATTCTCCTCCCCTGGCTCTCCCCCTGACAAGGGGGCTGGGGGGTTGGGGAGGTCGGGAGGGGCTTGAATATGGCAAACCCGCGCGCATCGCCTCCGCCCTACAAATCATGCTGGAAGGCCCGATCGGCGGTGCAGCCTTCAACAATGAATTTGGCCGCCCCATCCTGGCCGGTTATTTCCGCACCTTTGAAGAAAGCGTGAACGGCGAGATGCGCGGCTATCACAAGCCCATCATGCTGGCCGGCGGCGTCGGCAGCATCGCGGCGCAACACACGCACAAACACGACATACCAGTAGGCGCGTTGCTGATTCAGATCGGCGGGCCGGGCATGTTAATAGGACTGGGCGGTAGCGCGGCGTCCAGCATGGATACCGGCGCAAATACCGAGAACCTGGATTTCGCCTCGGTGCAACGCGGCAATCCGGAAATGCAACGCCGTGCGCAGGAAGTGATAGACCGCTGCTGGCAAATGGGCGAGCGTAATCCCATCCTATCCATCCATGATGTCGGCGCAGGCGGCATTTCCAACGCCCTGCCGGAACTGGTGCATGGCGGTGGCTGCGGTGCGCGCTTTGAATTGCGCCGGGTGCCATCGGAAGAGCGCGGCATGACGCCGATGCAGATTTGGAGCAACGAGGCGCAGGAACGCTATGTACTGGCGATTGCGCCGGAGCATCTGTCCGCATTCCAGCTTATCTGCGCACGCGAACGCTGCCCGTTCGCGGTGTTGGGACATGCTATTGCCGATGACCAATTGATCGTGCACGATGATCTGTATAAAAATGATGCGGTGGATATGCCGCTATTGATGCTTCTGGGCAAGCCACCCAAAATGACCCGCCGGGTCCAGCGCGAGAAGGTGCAGCTTGCTGCATTCGATAGCAGTTCAATAAAACTTAAAGAGGCTATCGAGCGCGTGTTGCGCTTGCCTGCGGTGGCTGATAAAACATTTCTCATCAGCATCGGCGACCGCACCGTCGGCGGCCTGACTGCGCGCGACCAGATGGTGGGGCCGTGGCAAGTGCCGGTGGCGGATGTGGCGGTGACACTGATGGGTTTTAACACTACATTAGGTGAGGCGTTTGCCCTGGGTGAACGCACACCGCTGGCCGTGCTCAATGCGCCAGCATCCGCGCGCATGGCAGTGGGCGAGGCGATTACCAATATTGCGGCGTCGCGCATCAAGAAAATCGGCGACATCAAATTGTCGGCCAACTGGATGGCCGCCGCCGGACATCACGGCGAAGATGCGGCCCTGTACGATGCTGTGCATGCGGTCGGTATGGAACTGTGTCCGCAACTGGGTATCAGTATTCCGGTGGGCAAGGATTCGATGTCCATGAAGACTGCGTGGACTGAAACTCCCTCTCCCTTGAAGGGAGAGAGCGGGGGAGAGGGTGTACGCAAGGAGGTCACCGCGCCGCTGTCACTCATCGTCACTGCCTTCGCGCCCTGCACGGATGCACGCCAGACATTGACGCCACAACTGACCGCTGACCTTGATACTGTATTGCTGCTGATGGACTTGGGCGCAGGAAAAAACCGCATGGGTGGCTCGGCCTTGGCGCAGGTGTATAAACAAATCGGCAATGTTGCGCCGGACGTAGACGATCCGCGCACGTTGAAATCATTTTTTGAAATCATCCAGCACTGGAACGGCGAAGGCAAACTGCTGGCCTACCATGACCGCTCCGATGGCGGCTTGTTTGTCACACTGTGCGAAATGGCATTTGCGTCGCATATCGGCTTGAGCATCAAACTCGATGAGCTACCAGGCGATAAGCTGAGTAGTTTATTTAATGAAGAATTGGGTGCCGTGGTGCAAGTGCGTCGCAGCGATCTTCAGCAAACATTAAGCGTTTGCAAAGACGCGGGTTTGGCCGTGCATGAAATTGCTGTGCTGAACGAGCGTGGCACGATTGAGCTTATGCGCGCTGGCAAAACATTGTTCAGTGCCAACGGCATTGAGCTGAAACGCATCTGGTCGGAAACGACTTATCAGATGCAGAAATTGCGCGATAACCCAGATTGCGCGCAGCAGGAATATGCGCGCAATCTGGATGCGGCTGATCCCGGTCTGCATGTGAAACTTACCTACGATTTGGACAAAACGCCCGTCGCACCCGCGCTACTCAAGTCTCGTCCCAAAATGGCCATCCTGCGCGAACAGGGCGTAAACGGTCATGTCGAGATGGCAGCGGCATTTGATCGCGCCGGTTTCGCAGCGGTGGATGTACATATGAGCGACATCATATCTGGCCGGGTCGTGCTTACCGATTTCAAAGGCCTTGCGGCGTGCGGTGGTTTTTCATACGGCGATGTGCTGGGGGCAGGCGAAGGCTGGGCCAAATCCATCTTGTACAACCCCCGTGCGCGCGATGAATTTACCGCTTTCTTCCAGCGCGATGGTACTTTTGCCTTGGGCGTGTGCAACGGCTGCCAGATGATGAGCAAGCTTCACGAGATCATTCCGGGTGCGGCACATTGGCCGCACTTTGCGCGCAACCTATCGGAACAGTTCGAGGCGCGGCTGGTGATGGTGGAAGTGCAGCCCACATCTGCGATATTGTTCGACGGCATGGCGGGTAGCCAGATGCCCATCGTGGTGGCGCATGGTGAGGGGTATGCCGATTTCGGTTCTGCCACGCGCCTGAAAGCGGCGCAAGATTTAGTCTCGCTGCGCTATGTGGACAACTATGGTCAGACCACGGAAACCTATCCGCTCAATCCCAACGGTTCACCGCAGGGTGTCACCGGGCTGACCACGCCAGACGGGCGTTTCAGCATCATGATGCCGCACCCGGAACGGCTGTTCCGCGCCGTGCAGCATTCCTGGCATCCTGCGGGGTGGCAAGAAAATGGTGCGTGGTTGCGCATGTTTCAGAATGCTAGGAAGTGGGTGGGTTAAGGGCGCCCTTAAGGTACTCGAACAATAAAAAAGGCGGCCCGAGGCCGCCTTTGTATTCCACCTGCACCGCCTTATTCCATTGTGCGTTAAAAAGTGGAATATTGGATCGCGGACGTCCCGTCCGCGATCCCGTATGGCACACCTGCAAAATTATTATCGTTTTTAATGCGAAATTGAATTACTCGGGAAGCTCAATCTTTGCGGCATCGCGTAAGTCAGCAACGACCTTCTGTACAGCCTGCTGTTGCAAACGTCGAATCAGGCTCTCCCTGACTTCCTGGTAAGGGGGAAGCTTTAAATCACGCACATCGTCCAGCTTGATGATATGCCAGCCAAAATCGGATTTCACCGGCGCACTCAGTACGCCTTTTTTTAGAGTGACCAGCGCGTCGGCAAACGGTTTAACGAAGCTGGTCGCGCGGCTCCAATCCAGCGCCCCACCTTTTTCACGCGAACTGGTATCCAGGGAATGTTGGCTGGCCAGCTGGGCGAATTTCGCCCCTTTTTTTAATTTTACAATGATGGATTTCGCCTCACTCTCTTCCAGCACCAGGATATGACGCGCTTTGTATTCCTTGTCGCCAGTGGCTATTTTCAGGTTTTCGTATTCCTGTTTAAGGACATCCTCGCCGATTGGATGATTCTTGAAGTAGTCTTGCACAAAGGCATTAATGAGTACAGACCGTTTGGCCGTATCCATCTGGCGTATGATCGCGGCGTTCTGGTCCAAGCCTTTTTTTACTGCCTCCTGCACTACGAGTTCGATGCTGATCAGCTCGTCGCGGATAGCTGCACGCAGCGCCGGGCTATCCAGTTGACCCTGTGCCTCAGCCTCCTTGACGCGTTCATTCACAACATCCTCCGAGATGGTGACGCCATTCACGACTGCACCGAGGGAATTTTTAGTTGTTGCCGGGGCGGCGGGATTTTCTTGCGCATAACCCTGGCCGGAAGCAAGTGCGGCGAACAGGGCGAACGCGGTAATTTTGGAATATTTCAGCATGGTTCAGTCCTCGTTGAAAGAAAGTTTAAAGCTCCTCGGGTGTGTGGACGGTTATGTTCAGCGCATGTATGTCGTGCTTCATCATTTCTGCCAGCGCGGAATATATCATATGGTGCCGCGCCAGGGTAGGCTTGCCGGCGAACTGCGCGGACACGATATCGAGGGCACCTCATGTTGGGAATGTTTTCCGGAACGGCTTGACCACAATCTGCGCATATACCCCGGCGGCCACATAAGGGTCGGCCTGCGCCCATGTTTCGGCATCCTGCAGCGCGGAAAATTCAGCCACAATCAGGCTGCCGGAAAATCCTGCCGCAGCGGGGTCAAGCGCATCCACTGCGGGGAAAGGCCCGGCCACAAGCAAACGTCCTTCTTCCTGCAAGGCTTGCAGCCGCGCCACGTGCGCAGGTCGCGCCGCCATGCGTTTTTCCAGGCTGTCAGGTACGTCTTGGCCGATGATGGCATACAGCATTGGTTTTCCCCCTTTTATTTATTCTCATATTGTACCAGCGCCATGGCTTGCAGCAACATATAAGGGAAGCGTCCCCTTTATTCAAAATCACGTTACTTTTTCATGCCGCCGAGTGATCTTTGAGCCACTCCTTGAGTGCAGCATCCACCCTTGTTTGCCAGCCCTTGCCACTCGCTCTGAACCGCTCCACCACATCAGGCGATAGGCGAATAGTAATGTGTTCTTTGGGTGCTGCTACTGGCCTGCCTGTTCGCCGCATCTGCTTAAACTCTGCACTCGATATCTCGTAAGGGAGTAGGAAAATATTGAAGTACTCATTATCCTAGAAACCTCAGTTGGACGGGATGGAGTGTGCTATTTTTGGGGTGCAGGGCAAGGCGCAACGACGCGGAATGGTCGTTCCATTCCAAGGAGTTGCAACGCAGCCATGTGCCGCAAAAATAGTGCAATCCATCCCGTA
>CAMTXD010000057.1:0-5804 GCA_947085625.1 uncultured Gallionellaceae bacterium
AAATATGATCAAACTCGGACTTAACATAGACCACGTCGCCACCCTGCGCCAGGTGCGCGGTACGCGCTACCCCAATGTGTTGCAGGCAGCGCTAATCGGCGAGGCGGCAGGCGCAGATGCCATCACCCTGCATTTGCGCGAAGACCGCCGCCACATCCAGGACAAGGACGTGGAAATCCTGCGTGACATGCTGCAAACGCGCATGAACCTGGAAAGCGCCATCACCGACGAGATGCTGGCTATCGCCCTGCGCATCAAGCCGCACGATGTGTGCTTCGTGCCGGAACGGCGCGAGGAGCTCACCACCGAGGGCGGGCTGGATGTGCTGGCAAATTTTAATAGCGTGCAGCGTGCCTGCGAAAGCTGTGCAGCAGCAGGCATACGCGTGTCGCTGTTCGTTGACGCGGACGAAAGACAGCTGGATGCAGCGCGCGCAGCAGGCGCGCCAGTGGTGGAAATACACACTGGGAAATATGCCGATGCAGCCAGCGTGCCGCAGCAGGCACAGGAGCTGGCACGTATCCAGCGTGCGGCGGCACATGCTTATGGACTCGGTTTGCAGGTCAATGCCGGACACGGCCTGAACTATCACAACGTCCAGCCTATCGTGGACATCCCCAATATCTGCGAGCTCAATATCGGCCATGCCATCATCGCCGAGGCTTTGTTTATCGGGCTGGAACAGGCAGTGAAGAAAATGAAGGCATTACTCATCGCCCCGTGCATTCCAAAATGATTTTTGGCATCGGTACTGACATCGTTTCATACAGCCGCATTCTCGGCTTGAATGAACAATATGGCATACGGTTCGCGCAACGCCTGTTGGGGGAAACGGAACTGGCGGGATATACAGCCAGCACCGATCCGGCGCGTTACCTGATGAAACGCTTTGCCGCCAAGGAAGCCTTTGCCAAGGCAATGGGCACCGGCCTGCGTTCTAATGTTAGCCTGCCTCGCATCCGGATCGAGCATGATGCATTGGGTAAACCATCATTGGCCTTTGACGAAGTGCTGGCAAATTATGTAACCCGTCAGGGTATAACGCGCCACCATCTCAGCATCAGCGACGAGCGCGATGTGGCTGTGGCGTTTGTGGTCTTGGAAGCATAGATGGTTGGGAGCGCGGGCGTTCCGCCTGCATTCCATCACAATAGGGGAAGTTAATGGCAATCGGCCCAGTCATGCTGGACATCGCAGGCATTACCCTCACGACGGAAGACGAGACTCGATTACGTCACCCGCTGGTGGGCGGCGTGATTTTGTTCAGCCGCAATTACCAATCGCCGCACCAGCTCACCGATCTGACTGCCAGCATCCATGCGCTGCGCAGCCCTCCATTATTGATCGCGGTGGATCACGAAGGCGGGCGGGTGCAGCGATTCCGCGAAGGTTACACGAAAATTCCGGCCATGCGCGAGCTGGGCAAGATTTGGGATGAGCATCCTAAGCGCGCCAGACATCTGGCACAGCAATCAGGTTATGTGCTGGCTGCCGAGTTGCGCGCCTGTGGCGTGGATTTCAGTTTTACACCGGTGCTCGATGTGGATTTCGGCAGCAGCAGCGTGATCGGCGACCGCGCCTTCCACTCCGAGCCGCAGGCCATCGCCGAGCTGGCGCACAGCCTGCTTATAGGTTTGAAGCAAAGCGGTATGTCCAGCGTGGGCAAGCATTTCCCCGGCCATGGTTATGTGCGCGCCGATTCGCATCTGGCCATTCCGGTGGACGAACGCAGCTATACTGACATTGACTTATGCGACCTGATTCCGTTTCGTCAATTGGTGAATTACGGCCTGACAGCGGTGATGCCCGCACATGTGATCTACCCCAAAGTGGATCAACATCCGGCAGGTTTTTCCAGCGTCTGGTTGAAAACCATCTTGCGCGGTGAGCTGGGCTTCGAAGGCTGCATCTTCAGCGATGATCTCAGCATGGAAGGGGCAGCGGTAGCTGGCGGCATCGTGCAACGGGCTGCGGCCGCGCTGAATGCAGGTTGTGACATGGTGTTGGTGTGCAATCAACCCACCTTGGCGGATGAATTGTTGGCCGGGTTACAGTGGGACATGCCGGCAACCAGCAAGGCGCGTCTGGCGCAAATGCGCGGACGTCATCCTGCCAAATCGCTGGTGCAGCTGCACGAGCAAGCCGGTTTTGTGAAAGCGGTGCATGAGATTGCCAGCATAGGGACAGGAACAGCCGAGCTGCCGTTTGCCTGATAAAGGCTGGCTATATTTAACGTGAAACTCGCGTAGCGAGACCCTATCCCCCTCTCCCACTGGGAGAGGGCTGGGGAGCGGGAGCGGGCATGATGTTTCATTATCAGGGGTGACTTACGTCATGCCCGTTAGGGGCTTAAACTTGCGATAATCCCGTAAACAATAATGTAGGCTAGGCTCTGTCCGACATGGTCGGCAGAGCTCACCCTGCGAATTTTCATGGTGTAAAATATGAGCGAATTACAGATCAGCCTACTGGGCATCGGTATCGCCGTGGTATTGGCGGTATATGCCTATAGCGGGTGGCAACAGTGTAGGTATCGGCGCAAATTCGGTGCGACTTTCAAGCCAGGGCATGAGGATGCGCTGTATCGCCCCGCAGCCCCGGATATGTCAATACCTGAAATATCAACCCCGGAAATTCCAGCCATAGCATTATTTGATACCGTACTGGCAGGTAACAGGCCGTTGCTGCCGCACGCGACGGACAGCGTGTGCGTCCTGCTGGATGCGGATACCGACTACATCGCGGTGATTTCTCCCAAAAGCTCGATGCGCGCCGATGCGCTGGCGCAGTTGTGGCAGCAGCGTTTTGATTTTGGCAAGAACATCCATGTCTGTGGCGTGAATGCGGCGAGCGGACTTTGGGAAAAAGTGATTGCAGAAAGCCCGGGGGCTTACTCCGCGTTTAAACTGGCGGTACAGTTGGTCAGCCGTTCCGGCGCGGTGAGCGAGGCCAGGCTGGCAGATTTTCGCGATCTGGCGCGCATGATTGCGGCGCAATTACAGGCCGATGTGGCGCTGCCGGATGTGACGCAAGCTGCCGCGCGCGCGCAGGAGCTGGATAAATTCTGCGCTGCTGTGGATCAGATGATAGGCTTGAACATTTTGCCCGGTGGTGAACGTTTGTTATCCGGTGGTGAAGTTGCACGCGTGGCCGGGCAGCATGAATTGAGTTTGCAGGCGGACGGTTCATTCCATCTTTTCGACGCGCAAGGACATACCCTGTTCAGCCTGGGTAACTGCGACAGCACGCCATTCCAGCACCACACTCTGGAGCAGATGCGGGTCAGCGGCCTTACCCTGTTGCTAGATGTGCCGCGTGTGGAGCAGCCCACGCAGCACTTCGACCAGATGGCGGTGCTGGCGCGGCAACTGGCCACCGATCTGCATGCAGCCATGGCGGACGATCACCATGTGGCTTTGGGTGAGACAGGTATCGCGTTAATCCGCGGGCAGGTCGCCGCTGTTGAGGCCAATATGCTGGCCGGTCACATTATTCCCGGCAGCGCCCAGGCGCGCAGGTTGTTTTCCTAATTGAGAGTCCCAGTCTTAAACCCCTCCCAACCTCCCCTTGTCAAGGGAGGGGCGGCCATTACTCCTCCCCTGACAAGGGGAGGTTGGGAGGGGTTTGGAATGGGCAAAAAAAATCAAACTCAAAATAATTGATTACAAGATGAGCGCGTCAGTAGTAAAACGCATCGCGCATTTGCGCGCAGAAATCGAGAAGCATAATCACCAGTATTATGTGCTGGACGATCCGCTGATTTCCGACGCGGAATTCGATGTTATGTTCCGCGAACTGCAAACCTTGGAAGTGCAATATCCCGATCTGGCCACAGCGGATTCGCCCACCCAGCGCGTTGGCGCAGCGCCGCTTAAATCCTTTGCCGAAGTGGTGCACCGCACCCCCATGCTGTCGCTCAACAACGCATTCAATGATGAGGAAGTGCGGGCATTTGATGCGCGTGTATGCGAGACATTGGGCGTGACCGTGGTGGAATATGCGGTGGAACCCAAGTTCGACGGTCTGGCCATCACGCTCACCTACCGCGACGGCATGTTTGCGCAGGGAGCGACGCGCGGCGACGGCAGCATGGGCGAGGATGTGACACAGAATCTGCGCACTGTGCGCACGATACCCTTGAGGCTGGAAAAGCCTGTGCCGTTCATCGAGATACGCGGTGAGGTGCTGATGTTCAAGCGCGACTTTGCCGCGCTGAATCGCCAGCAGTCGGACAGGGGTGACAAGATGTTCGCCAACCCGCGCAATGCGGCGGCAGGTTCGCTGCGCCAGCTAGATTCGCGCATCACCGCCAGCCGTCACCTGAGTTTTTTCGCATATGGGGCGGGCGCAGTTGAAGACTCCAGTTTAGTCGAATGGAATGGCCTGCCGGACACACATGGTGCGCAGATGGAATGGTTGCAAAAACTGGGCCTGCCAGTGCCGCAGGAACGGCGCGTGGTGCGCGGCGTGGATGGATTGCTGGCTTATTACCACGAAATTTCTGAACAGCGCAGCAAGCTGCCATACGACATTGACGGCGTGGTGTACAAGGTTAACGGCATCGCACAGCAAAAGCGGTTGGGCTATGTGTCGCGCGCGCCGCGCTTCGCCATCGCACACAAGTTTCCTGCCGAGGAAGCGCACACCACCGTGCTGGACATCGAGGTGCAGGTCGGCCGCACCGGGGTATTGACACCGGTGGCGCGCCTGGCACCGGTGTTTGTCGGCGGCGTGACGGTAACCAACGCTACGCTGCACAACGAGGAGGAATTACGACGCAAGGATATTCGCATCGGCGATACCGTGATCGTGCGCCGTGCCGGCGATGTCATTCCGGAAGTGGTGCGCGCGTTGGTTGAGCGGCGTCCGGCGGATGCGCGCGAATTTGTCATGCCGTGTATCTGTCCGTCGTGTGGCGCACATGTCACCAAGTTGCCGGACGAGGCGGCATGGCGTTGCAGCGGCGGGTTGTTTTGCCCGGCGCAACGCAAACAGGCGCTGTTGCATTTCGCCAGCCGCCGCGCCTTAGACATCGAGGGGCTGGGCGACAAGTTGGTGGAGCAACTGGTTGACCAGCAACTGGTGCATACGCCCGCTGATATATACAAGCTTGATTTGGCGATGCTGGCAAACCTCGAGCGCATGGGCGAGAAATCCGCGCATAACTTGCTGGGGGCGATAGAGCACAGCAAACAGACCACGCTGGCGCGCTTCATCTACGCGCTGGGCATCCGCAACGTGGGCGAGACCACGGCGAAAGAGTTGGCGCGCCACTTCGGTACGTTGGATAATTTCATCGCGGCGGACGAAGCGCGCCTGCAACACGTGCCGGATGTAGGCCCCGTTGTGGCGCAATGCATCACGGCATTTTTTGCCGAGCAGCACAATTGTGAGGTTGTCGCTCAATTGCGTGCCAGCGGGGTAAGCTGGGCGGAGCATGAGGGCTTGCAGGTCGAAGTTTTGCCGCTGAGCGGAAAAACTTTTGTGCTGACTGGTACGCTCAGCATAAACCGTGACGAGGCCAAAGAGAGACTGGAAAAACTGGGCGCAAAAGTCAGCGGCAGCGTATCGAAGAAGACCGATTATGTTGTGGCAGGTGCCGAGGCGGGCAGCAAGCTGTCCAAGGCGCAAGAGCTAAAAGTCGAAGTGCTGGATGAGCAGCAATTTCTGCAGCTGTTGAAAGAAAATTCGTAGGATGGGTGGAGCGGTTTTTTGGTAAACCAACCAATTTGGCGTGCGGTTTTTTGGTTTAGGAAAAAACGCTCCAGCCAAAAATATGGTTAAAAAGGGTAAAAACCACAATA
>CAMTXD010000058.1:0-16284 GCA_947085625.1 uncultured Gallionellaceae bacterium
GCAAGAAATTTTTTCCGCAACGCAGCAGTTGGGATGAAATCTGGATTTTTAGAGGTACCCTCATGCCAGCCTCTGCAACAGTATCACCAGCGCAGCCAGTGGCAGGGTGGAAGTGAGCGCGTCTATGCGATCCAGCAGGCCGCCGTGGCCGGGCAGCAGCGCGCCGCTGTCCTTGACCCCGGCTTGGCGCTTGATGGCGGATTCGAACAGGTCGCCGATCACCGCCAGCCCCACCCACCACCAGGATGCCACCAGCAAATTGGGCAGTACCTGGTGCCACGTAAATAGGCCGCTGATCCAGGCAAGCATCAACACATACACGGATGCGCCCAGCAATGCGCCGGCCACCCCTTCCCAGGTCTTGCCCGGGCTGATGCTGGGTGCAAGTTTGTTCTTGCCGAACCGACGTCCGGCGAAATAGGCGGCGATATCCGCCACCCACACCAGCCCCATCAAAGCTAGCAGCAGGCTCGGGTTCTGCGCGCGCAAGTCCATCATCGCCAGACCGGTCGGAATCAGCACCGCCCAGCCAGTTAGCGCCATCAGCAACGGTTGACGCGTCTGCCAGCCGCTGATCAGCCAGGCCGGCACCACGAATATCCACAACAGCGCCGACACGCTGTAAATCAATAGATGCCACAACCCGGGCTGGCCGGGATACTGCATGTCCAGCCCTACTATAAGCAGCATCACCGCCAAAGTAAGCCACCAGTAAACATTAGCAGCCTTGCCGGACAAGTGGGACAGGCGCGCCCATTCCGCCGTGCCCTGCATCACCATGACTATGACCAGCGCTGCCCACCCCAACCTGGGCAAGAAGAACAGCGCCAGCAGAAACAGCACCAGCAGGATGGTCGCGGTGATGACACGGGTTTTGAGCATTATTTTATTTTTTGCACCTGTTCACTCGTACGGCCAAAGCGGCGCTCGCGGGTCTGGTAGGACTGGATGGCGGCCTGCAATGCGTCACGGTCAAAAGTCGGCCACAAAGTATCCGTAAAATACAACTCGGTGTAAGCCAGTTGCCACAGCAAAAAATTGCTGATGCGCTGTTCGCCGCCAGTGCGAATGAACAAATCCGGCTCGGGCGCATAGTGCATGGAAAGGTGGGGTTCGAGTTCCGCCTCGCTGAAGGCGGCGGTCTGCCCGAGGCGCTCCTTTAACATCGATTGAACCGCTTGCATGATGTCCCAGCGCCCGCCATAGTTGGCAGCGATAGTCAACGTCAGACTGGTGTTGTTGGCGGTGAGCTGCTCCGACTCAGCGATGGCCTGGTTGAGCTGATCATCAAAACGGCTGCGGTCGCCGATAATTCTGAGACAAATATCATTTTTATGCAGCTTGGCTACTTCACGTTCCAGCATTTTCAGGAACAGCTGCATCAGAAACGAAACTTCATCCTCCGGTCGGCGCCAGTTCTCGCTGCTGAAGGCGAACAAGGTCAGGTACTCCACCCCCAGTTCGCGGCAGGCCTTCACCACCTCGCGCACCGTTTCCACCCCACGCTGATGCCCTGCCACGCGCGGCAGGAAACGTTGCCTGGCCCAGCGTCCATTGCCATCCATGATGATGGCAATATGGCGCGGGATACCAGGGACGTCGGGAATGACAGAAGTGGAGCTTTTAAATAACGCCATTGGGAATCCCTAAACAAGGACTGAGGGTTGAGGACTGAGGACTGAGTAAAACCCTCGCCGCCTTACCTCAGTCCTCAGTCCTCGATCCTCAGTCCTCTGTTAAACTGCCATCAGCTCGGCTTCTTTGACTTGCAGCGCCTTATCTATTTCGGCGATGAAACGGTCAGTCAGTTTCTGCACCTCATCGTGCGCACGGCGCTCATCGTCCTCACCGACTTCTTTATCTTTGAGCAGTTTTTTGAGTTGCTCGATGGCATCGCGGCGCACATTGCGCACTGCCACCTTGGCATTTTCAACTTCGTTGCGCACGACCTTGATCAAATCTTTACGGCGCTCTTCAGTCAGCATCGGCATCGGCACACGGATCAAATCGCCATTGGTCGCCGGGTTCAGCCCCAAATCAGCATTGCGTATGGCTTTTTCTATCGGCCCCACCATGTTTTTTTCCCACGGCTGCACGCCTATCGTGCGCGCATCAATCAGGGTCACATTGGCGACCTGCGAAATCAGCGTGGGATTGCCGTAATAATCCACCATGACATGATCCAGAATACCGGTATGCGCCCGCCCAGTACGTATCTTGCTGAAATCCGCCCTAAGCGTTTCCAGCGTCTTGGTCATTTTTTGCTCGGTGTTTTTTTGATGTCAGCAATCATTAGGGCACCTCTAAAAATTCAAAGTTCTAAGCGAGACAAGGCGCGAACAAAAAATTTGGACGCAGCATATTGGTTATATGTAAGGAGAAATTTTTTGTAAGCAACGCAGTATCGCGACGTTGTTGGATTTTTAGAGGTGTCCATTACTTACTCCTTCATCACGCAATGAATTAGCGTACCCTCATCTTCCCCCATCACCACGCGCTTTAATGCACCGGTCTTGAAGATGCTGAACACAATTATGGGCAGACTCTGATCGCGACACAAGGTCAATGCGGTGGCATCCATCACCTTTAGATTTTTGGCTATCGCCTCATCAAAACTCAGCTTGTGGTAACGGGTGGCAAACTTGTCTTTCATCGGGTCGGCGGTATACACGCCGTCCACCTTGGTTGCCTTGATCACGACTTCCGCATCCATTTCCGCGCCGCGCAATGCGGCGGCGGTATCGGTGGTGAAGAAGGGATTGCCAGTGCCAGCGGCAAATATCACCACCTTGCCATCCTCCAGATAGCGCAAGGCTTTGCCGCGTACGAATGGTTCGGCCACCTGCTCCAGATTGAGCGCAGACTGCACCCGGCATTCCAGACCAAAACGTATCATCGCATCCTGCAAGGCCATGGCATTCATCACCGTAGCCAGCATGCCCATATAATCGGCGGTAGTCCTATCCATCCCGGCAGCGGCCGGCGCCACGCCACGGAAGATGTTACCGCCGCCTATGACAATCGCCACCTGCACACCCAGCGCCACCACCTCGCCTATCTCGGCCACGATGCGTTCGATCACATCCCGGTTGATGCCATAGCTGTCATCGCCCATCAGGGCTTCGCCGGAGAGCTTGAGCAGGATGCGTTTGTAGGGTTTGGTGGCAGCCATATCGTTAAACTTTCGCGGCAGCGGCCACTTCGGCAGCGTAATCCACCACTACTTTTTCAATGCCCTCGCCCACTATGAACATCTGGAAAGCCTTGACTGTAGCGCCTTGCGCAGCCAGCAGCTTTTCCACCAGGGTGTCAGGATCTTTGACAAAGGGCTGTCCCAGCAGGGTGACTTCAGCCAGATATTTGGCTATACGGCCATCCACCATTTTTTCGATAATATTGGCTGGCTTACCACTCTCCGCTGCTTGCGCGGAATAAATTTTACGTTCCTGATCCAGCAGCTCTTTGGATACCTGGTCTTTCGATACGCAAATGGGCTTGCTGGCCGCGATATGCATGGCCAAATCCTTGCCCAGCGTGTCGTTGCCGCCGGTATAGTCGAGCAGTACGCCGATTTTGCTACCGTGCGAATAGGCAGCCAGCTTGCCCGCCGTGCTGTAACGCACAAAACGGCGCACACTGATGTTCTCGCCCAGCTTCATGATCAGCGTCTTGCGCACATCTTCCACGCTGCCGCCGCTGGCCAACGCCACATTGGACAATGCCGCCACATCCGCCGGATTGTTTTTTGCCACAGCCTGCGCCACATCCCTGGCAAACGTGATGAAGCCATCATTCCTGGCCATAAAATCCGTTTCGCAGTTCACTTCCACCATGGCTCCGGTCTTGCCATCAACGCTCACAAAAACGCTGACCAGCCCTTCTGCCGCCACGCGCGACGCAGCCTTGCTGGCCTTGGCACCGCTCTTGATACGCAATAACTCTTCCGCGGCTTTGAAGTCGCCATTGGATTCTGTCAGCGCCTTTTTGCATTCCATCATACCGAGGCCAGTCGCCTCGCGCAGTTCCTTCACCATACTTGCGGTAATTTCCGCCATTGCCCTGCTCCTTAATTCTGATTTCATTACGTACGGACACGGCGCGCCGTGCCCGTACTAGGCTTCCTCGCGCGCCGTGCCCCTACCAAAAAAAAGGGGCTTGCGCCCCTTTGGTGGGAGAATCAACTTACGCCGACTGCCCTTCGACCTGTTCGACCTGTTCGACCTGCGCCACCACTTCGTGCAACGCCTGCTCGCGCCCTTCCAGCACCGCATCCGCCATGCCGCGCGCATACAGACGGATCGCCTGGGTGGAGTCATCGTTACCGGGAATGACATAATCCACGCCCAGCGGCGTATTGTTGGTATCCACCACACCTATCACCGGGATACCCAGCTTCTGCGCTTCCACGATGGCGCCCTTTTGATAACCGACGTCAATCACAAAAATGGCGGAAGGCAGGCCGTGCATATTCTTAATGCCGCCCAAGCTGCGATCCAGCTTTTCCATCTCGCGTTGCATCACCAGGCCTTCCTTCTTGGAAATTTTCTCCATGGCCGCGCTATCCAGCACCAAAGCCTCCAGCTCATGCAGGCGCTTGATGGATTGCTGCACCGTCTTGAAATTGGTCAGCATGCCGCCCAGCCAGCGTTGATCAACGAAAGGACAGCCGCAACGGAGCGCCTCTTCCTTGATGATTTCGCGCGCCTGACGCTTGGTCGCCACGAACAGGATGGTGCCCTTGTTGGCGGCCAGCTTGCGCACGAACTTCAGCGCATCGTTGTACATGACAACGGTTTTTTCCAGGTTGATGATATGAATTTTGTTGCGATGGCCAAAAATAAACGGAGCCATCTTGGGATTCCAAAAACGGGTCTGGTGTCCGAAATGGACGCCCGCCTCCAGCATTTGACGCATAGTTACAGCCATGATTACTCCAATGTGTAAGGGTTAAGTCCTCCACTCGTCAAAGCGACCCTTGCGGGCACCCTAACATGAACGAGTGTGCGAATTTCCTGCCTGGATTTAATGCAAAACCAGCAGGTCGCGCATTGTATCCTAAGTAGGTACCTGACTCAACCTTGACCCGCACCTCGACCCGTGCCTCGACCAAGACAGTACAATCAATGTAGTACCAAAATACTAACCGAACAGCATTGGGGCCTACCCTGCCCGCTGCCTTCTCGCCTCAAACAAACATACACCCGCACTGACCGATACGTTCAAACTTTCCACGCTACCCAGCATCGGGATTCGCACCAGTTGGTCGCAGTTTTCTTTGGTCAGCCGCCGCAGGCCTTCGCCTTCAGCACCCAGCACCCAGACCAGTGCGCCGCTGTGCCTGAAGCCGTGCAGGTCGGTTTCCGCTGCGCTATCCGCGCCCACCACCCAGATATCGCGCTCCTGCAATTCGCGCAGGGTACGCGCAAGGTTGGTGACGGTGATGTAGGGCACGGTTTCAGCTGCGCCACAGGCGACCTTTTCCACGGTGGCAGTCAAGCCCACAGCGCGGTCTTTCGGCGCGATGACGGCATGCACGCCGAAGGCATCGGCGCTGCGTAAACATGCGCCGAGGTTGTGCGGGTCTTGCACACCGTCCAGCACCAATAACAATGCTGGCTCGGTGAGGGTGTCCAGCACGTCATCCAGATGCAGTACTTTTTGCGCCGCATCCACGCGCGCAGCGACCCCCTGATGGCGGGCATTGCCAGCCATGCCGTCAAGGCGCTTGCTGTCCACGGGAACGATGCGCACGCCGTTGCTTTCTGCCAGCTTGAGCAGGTCGCGCGCGCGCGGATCGCGGCGCTGGGTATCTACATAAATTTCCAGCACGCTGTCGGCGTGCTGGCGGATGCGTGCGGTGACGGCGTGGAAGCCATGTATAACGCGGGTTTCAGCCATGACGCTGGTTCTCTTTCAGTTAACATCTGATGTTATGCAGCCACCCTAAAAGTGGGTGTATCTTTTATTTACCTGGATGGGCAGGATGACAAACAAATCCTGCTTATCCTGCTTATCTATAAAGTTTTAATTTTTTGTTTCTTTTGCACAACTTCAAACACTGCGTGTTGCGTAACATCAGTTAAGCCGCACCTTCGTCCGCCGGCTGGTCTGGCTGATCCGTAGATTCAGTGGTTTTCTCTTCCAGCTTGCGCTGCTTTTTTTCTTCTTTCTTTTTCTTCTTGGCTAGTTCTTTTTGACGCTTTTCGAATTGAAAATTAGGTTTTGCCAATTTGTCGCCCTTATTAACAGATTTTATCAAGTGCCCGATCTACAGCCGCCATTTTCACACATCTATGGTTACGCATGTGGCATGCTTTTGGGTTGGGCGTCCAAAAATGATAACATTGCGCAACTTTTAAGCGGCATTCGGGCTGCAGGAGACAGTTTTTATGGCGGGACATAGTAAATGGGCAAACATTCAGCATCGCAAAGGCAAGCAGGATGCCAAGCGCGGCTAGGCTTTTACGCGCCTGATCAAGGAAATTACCGTAGCGGCCAGGCTGGGCGATAGCGACCCGGCCAGCAATCCGCGGCTGCGTCTGGCGATGGAGAAGGCCTACGACCAGAACATGCCGAAGGACAATGTCGAACGCGCCATCAAGCGCGGCAGCGGCGAGCTGGAAGGCGTGGATTATCAGGAGTTGCGTTACGAAGGCTACGGTATCAACGGCGCGGCGGTGATCGTGGATTGCATGACCGACAACAAGACGCGCACCGTGGCCGATGTGCGCCACGCGTTCAGCAAAAATGGCGGCAATCTGGGCACCGATGGTTCGGTGGCGTTCCTGTTCAAGCATTGCGGGCAGATGTTTTTTGCGCCCGGCATCGACGAGAACGCACTGATGGAAGTGTCGCTAGACGCGGGCGCGGAAGACATTATCAGTAACGATGACGGCAGCATTGAAGTGATTACCTCGCCTTTCGATTTTGTCAACGTGAAGCAGCGCCTGGAAGCGGCCGACTTCAAGCCGGAGATGGGGGAGGTCACCATGAAGGCAGAAAACGAAGTGGTGCTGACCGGCGATGACGCAGTGCGCATGCAGAAGCTACTGGACGCGCTGGAAGACCTGGATGATGTGCAGGAAGTTTATACCAATGCGGTGATAGCAAATTGAGGGGCGAAAACCTAACCCCCCCAACCCCCCTTGTCAGGGGGGTGCGTTAACCTCTCCCCCTGACAAGGGGGATGTAGAGGGGGTTAGGCTTTGTCTGCGTCACCCTCTCCAATTCGCATTCTCGGCATAGACCCCGGCTTGCGCATCACTGGATTTGGTGTGCTGGACAAGGTAGGGCAGAAGCTGGTGTATGTCGCCAGCGGCTGCATCAAGACGCCGGATGGAGAATTACCGGAACGGCTCAAGGTCATACTCGATTCATTGCGCGAGGTGATAGCGCTGCACCAACCGCAGCAAGTGGCGGTGGAAAAAGTATTCGTCAACGTCAACCCGCAATCCACTCTGCTGCTCGGACAGGCGCGCGGCGCGGCGATATGTGCGGCGGTGTTGGCGCAGTTGCCTGTGGCGGAATACACTGCATTGCAGGTGAAGCAGGCGGTGGTGGGTAATGGCCACGCGAAAAAGGAACAGGTGCAGGACATGGTGCAGCGTTTGCTGGCATTGTCCGGCACGCCCAATCCAGATGCGGCGGATGCGCTGGCTTGTGCTATCTGTCATGCGCATGGGGGCATGGGGCTGGGGCAGCTTGCCACCAAGGGGTTTCGCATGCGCAAAGGTAGGCTCGGTTGATGGAGTGTAATCAGTTTCGCATACACATGGGAGCGCCGACGTCCTCGTCGGCATTAGCGTACCCATGTGCCGACGAGGACGTCGGCGCTCCCATGTTGCGCAATAATTTTTGAGGGTTCACTTGAAATGATCGGTCGTTTGAGTGGCATACTGCTGGAAAAAAATCCGCCGCAAATTTTGCTGGATGTACAGGGCGTGGGTTATGAAGTAAACGTGCCGATGAGCACTTTCTATAATTTGCCTGCGCTGCATGAACGACTACTCCTGCACACCCTCCTCATCGTGCGCGAAGATGCGCATCTGCTATATGGTTTCGCATCTGATGATGAACGCGTGGCATTCCGCCAATTGCTGAAAATAAGCGGCGTAGGGCCAAAGCTGGCGCTGTCGGTATTATCCGGCTTGAGCTTGAATGATCTCGCCAACGCCGTGGCGAACAAGGAGGCCGGACGGCTGACCAAGATTCCCGGCGTTGGCAAGAAAACTGCCGAGCGACTGCTGCTGGAACTGCAAGGAAAATTCACTGTGTCTGCGTCTGGCAGCACAAACAGGGCAGCGTCTGCGCCGAGCAGCGATGTGCTGAATGCGTTACTGGCACTGGGCTACAACGAGAAGGAAGCGGACTGGGCGGCAAAACAATTACCCGTCGATGCCAGCGTGTCGGACGGCATACGACTAGCTCTTAAGCTTTTGTCCAAATCATGAAGCCACTTAAGCTATTATCTAAAGCATGATCCAACACGACGATCTCAGCACCGCGCGCATCATTTCACCCGCCCCTGTTTCCCCGCAAGAAGAAGCACTGGAGCGTGCATTGCGCCCCAAACACCTGGACGAATATGTCGGCCAGGAAAAAATACGCGGCCAACTGGAAATCTTTATCGAGGCTGCGCGCAAACGCAAAGAGCCGCTCGACCACGTTCTACTGTTCGGCCCGCCGGGGCTAGGCAAGACCACGCTGGCGCACATCATCGCGCGTGAGATGGGTGTGAACCTGCGCCACACTTCCGGCCCGGTACTGGAACGCGCGGGCGACCTGGCTGCGCTGCTAACCAACCTTGATCCGAACGATGTGTTGTTCATAGACGAAATACATCGTTTGTCGCCGGTGGTGGAAGAAATTTTGTACCCCGCTCTGGAAGACTATCAAATAGATATCATGATAGGCGAAGGCCCGGCGGCGCGCTCGGTCAAGCTGGACTTGCCGCCATTCACGCTGGTCGGTGCGACCACGCGCGCCGGCATGTTGACCAACCCGCTGCGGGATCGCTTCGGTATTGTGGCGCGGCTGGAGTTTTACACCACCAGCGAATTGCAGCGGATTGTTACGCGCTCCGCCGGCTTGCTGGAGTTGCCCATCTCGCAAGATGGCGCGCTGGAAATCGCCAAGCGTTCGCGCGGCACACCGCGCATCGCCAACCGCCTGTTGCGTCGCGTGCGCGACTACGCCGAAGTGCGGGCGCAGGGCGAGGCTACGCGCGAAGTGGCAGATGCCGCGCTGATCATGCTGGACGTGGATGCGCAGGGACTGGATGTGATGGACAGAAAACTGCTGCTGACCGTGATCGAGAAATTCAGCGGCGGACCGGTTGGTGTAGATAATCTTGCATCTGCGATAGGCGAAGAGCGCGACACCATCGAGGACGTGATCGAGCCGTATCTGATCCAGCAAGGCTATCTGCAACGCACCACGCGCGGACGTGTGGCAACGGCGAACGCCTACCAACATTTCGGCCTGGCGCAGCCGCGCAATGCGCACAACAAGGAATTGTGGGACGAACTGGGGGCGGCTGGATGAGCAAACACCCCAGTATTTTCACCCTGCCAATCCGCGTCTATTTCCAGGACACCGATGCGGGTGGGGTGGTGTATCACGGCAGCTATGTGAACTTTATGGAGCGGGCGCGGACTGAGTGGTTGCGGGAATGTTATGGTTACAGCAATGCCGGGTTGATGAAAGAATTCGGCGTAGTGTTTGTGGTGCGCTCGCTCAAGCTGGATTATTTCAAACCCGCATTGCTGGATGATATGCTGATAGTCAGCGCGCAACTGAAGGAAGTCGGTCGCAGCCGTGTTACCCTGCTGCAGTCTGTGACGCGCGGCGAGGAGACATTGATGGCAGCGGAAATTCATTTGGTGTGCGTAACAGTGGATGGCTTTAAGCCGGTGAGTGTGCCGGATGTGTTAAGCGAACAATGGAAAAACCAAAGGATTTACTGACATGGAAGTAACCAAGGATTTATCGATTATTTATTTGATTCAGAATGCCAGCGTGCTGGTGCAACTGGTGATGGGCTTGCTGTTACTGGTGTCGCTGATGTCGTGGTGGTACATCTTTCTCAAGATGTTTGCCATCAGGCAGGCGGTGCGGCAGAGCGAGGAATTCGAGGAAGCGTTCTGGAAAAATTCCGATCTCAACAAGTTATATCAGGATATCACCAATGAGCGTGATGATGTGGGCAGCATGGCACGTATTTTCGCCGCTGGTTTTGCCGAATTCGTCAAGCTGAAGAAAAAGCACGGTGTTGTAGATAATACTGCGGTGATGGATGGCACGCGCCGTGCCATGCGTGCCACTTATCAGCGCGAGATGGATAATCTCGAATCGCATTTGTCTTTTCTGGCCACGGTGGGTTCGGTCAGCCCTTATGTCGGGCTGTTCGGTACGGTGTGGGGCATCATGAATGCGTTCCGCAGTTTGGCCAATGTCGGCCAGGCCACGCTGGCGCACGTAGCGCCAGGTATCGCCGAGGCGCTGGTGGCCACCGCGATGGGTCTGTTTGCCGCCATTCCTGCGGTGGTAGCTTACAACCGTTACTCGCATGACACAACGCGCCTGTCTTCGCGCTTTGAAAGTTTCATGGAGGAATTTTCCAACGTATTGCAACGCCAGCCATGAACTCCCGCCGTTCCGCCCTGCGCCCGATGGCCGACATCAATGTGGTGCCCTATATTGACGTGATGCTGGTGCTGCTGGTGATATTCATGATTACCGCGCCGCTGATGAATCCTGGCCAGATCGAGCTGCCCAGTGTGGGCAAGTCGCTGGCGCCACCCATCGCGCCGCTGGAAGTGATCATCAAAAAAGATGCCACACTGGCACTGCGCGATCTTAGCAAGGCCGGGCAGGAGCAGAATGTGTCGCGTGAGGAATTGATTGCGCTGCTAAGGCAGAAGCAGGCGCAGAACGCGGAGCAACCGGTGGTAATTTCTGCAGACAAGAATGTGCGCTACGAAGAAGTGATCAAGGTGATGGACGTGTTGCAACAGCAGCAGATCAAAAAGGTGGGTCTGCTGGCGCAAACCCGGGGGCAATGAGCGCGACCGCCTATTCCGATCCTTATAAACTGCCTGCCGGCGTACTGGCACTGGCGGTGCATGGCGCGTTCTTTGTCTTACTGTACTTTGGTGTCAGCTGGCAGGCGCAGCCGCCGCAAGGCATGGTGGTGGATATCTGGGACAGCCTACCCGCGCCGGAGATCACCCGGGCCAGGGTTGAGCCGCCGCCGCTGGTTAAGCCGCCGCCGCTAGCCAAAGTCGAACCGCCGCCGCCAGTCGAAACGGTGCGAGCCGTAGTACCGCCCAAGGCTGACATTGAGATCGAAAAGAAAAAGCCGCAGGTCAAGCCGGTTGAGATAAGGGCGCCGGTTGTACCGCCGAAAGCGGTTGTGCCAGAAAAAATCGATACGAAGCAAGTGGATCTGAATGCGCAAGCGGAGCAGCAGGCCATGGCAGAGCAGGAGCGCGTGCGCGCCGAACAGGCCGCTGCCATCGGACGGGTGATGGATGAACACAAGGCCAGGATAGTCGCCAAGATACGCCGCAACATTGTCATGCCGCCGGATGTGCCGGACAATGCGAAAGCGGAATTTGACGTAACGCTGCTGCCCGGCGGATCGGTGTTGAGTATGAAGCTAGTCAAGCCGAGCGGGGTTGCGGCCTATGACAGCGCGGTGGAACGCGCCATTCTCAAGGCGCAGCCCCTGCCGCTACCGCCGGATGGGTCGCTGTTTAGCCGGTTTCGCGAACTACATCTAAAATTTAGTGCTAGGGAATAGTCCATGATGAGAATGAAATACTTGCGTTGTTGGGGTGTGCTGATGGTGCTTTGCGGCGCGCTGCCTGCGCACGCCGCGTTGACTATCGAGATCATCGGTGCCGGTGAGCGCCAGATGCCGATTGCCATCGTGCCGTTTGCGGGTGATCAGAAACTTGCACAGAGCATCGTCGCAGTGGTGTCGGCAGATTTGGCGCGCAGCGGCTTGTTCCGCCTGGTTGATCCGGCGGGCAGGACGCCACACGAGCCGAGCCAGGTGGTGTATGCCGACTGGCCGGGGGTGGAGGCGCTGGTCATCGGCAGTGTGGCGGTGCAGAAGAATGGCCGGGTCGAGGTGAAATTCCGTTTGCTGGATGCAGTCAAGCGGACCGAGCTGATCGCCCAGGCCGTATCCGCCAAAGACGATCAGGTGCGCGCCATCGCCCATCGCATCGCCGACCTGATTTATGAAAAGCTCACCGGCGATGCGGGCGTGTTCAGCACGCGCATCGCATATGTCAACCGGCAGGGAAACCGCAACCGCCTGGTGGTGGCGGACAGTGACGGTTACGGCGAACAGGCCATACTGTCCATCAACGAACCCATTATGTCGCCGGCGTGGTCGCCGGACGGCAGCCATCTCGCCTACGTGAGCTTCGAGCAGGGGCGCGCGGTGGTGTATGTGCAATCCTTGCTCACCAACCAGCGCGTGGTGGTGGCCAACTTTCGCGGCAGCAACAGCTCTCCGGCATGGTCGCCGGATAGCAAGCAACTGGCCGTGGTGCTGACGCGCGACGGCGGTTCGCAGATTTATCTGGTACGGCCAGATGGCAGGGATTTGCGCCGTCTCACCTTCGGTGGTGGGATTGACACCGAGCCTAATTTTTCACCGGATGGGCAGTACCTGCTGTTTACCTCGAACCGCGGCGGCAGCGCGCAAATTTACCGCATGCCGGTTGAGGGTGGGTCGGCCGTACGCATGACTTTTGAGGGAGGCAATAATTTCTCGCCGCGTCATAGCCCGGATGGCAGGAACTTTGTATTTGCACACCTGTCGAACGGGCGCTTTTATATCGCCACCCATGATTTTGCAACGCGGCAGATGCAGTTATTGACCAGGGGCGGATGGGAAAAACGGCCCAGCTTTTCGCCCAATGGCAAAATGATCCTGTTTGCTTCGGAGGCGCAGGGGCGTGGTATACTGGCCACCGTTTCCAGTGATGGTAGAGTTAAGCAGAGGATGTTCCCGCAAGCTGGGGATATACGTGAGCCTGTGTGGGGACCTTTTTTAAAGCAGTAACCATTTTTTTAACAGTAATCTATTCAGGAGGATGTAATGAAAAAACTAGTGATGGGCGTGTTGTTGATAAACCTGCTGGCCGCCTGCGCCACCCAAAAACCCGCGGTGCCAGTTAGCGAGACCCAGCCTGCGCCAGCCGCCGCTGTTCAGCCCGCGACGGCCCCTGCCCCTGCCCCTAGGATGCCAGCGGCTCCTGCGGCTGTGGCGGTTGATCCCCTGAATGATCCGAACAGCCTGTTGGCCAATCGCAGCGTGTATTATCCGCATGACGTGGATGCCGTGCAGGATGCGGACAAGCCAGCCGTGAGGGCGCATGCCAGCTATCTGGCCGAGCACCCAAACCGCACCGTGCGTCTGGAGGGCCATGCAGATGAACGTGGCAGCAGCGAATATAACTTGGCCCTGGGTCAGCGCCGTGCCGAAGGCGTGAAAAAGATGCTGCTTCTGGGCGGTGCCAAGGATGGCCAGATCGAGACGGTCAGCTATGGTGAAGAGAAGCCCAAGGCGAGCGGCCATGACGAAACGTCCTGGGCGCAGAATCGCCGCACCGACATTCAATACAACGCCAGATAACGGGCATGGCAAATCGCCGCCTCTGATGATTAAGCCCGCGATGCCCGTTTCCCTCTCCCCATCCCTCTCCCAAAGGGCGAGGGGGGCAAAGTCTCGCTGCGCGAGTTTCACGTTAATATGAAACTGCATGCCTTACTGTTGGCCGGATTGTGCTTCATCGCCGGGCAGGCTCACGCGGGTCTGTTCAGCGATGATAAAGCGCATACCAAAATCCAGCAACTTGAGGTGCGCGTTTCGAAGTTGACAGAAAAGCTGGAGCAAATCGGAGTGCGGGTTTCGCAGTTGACAGAAAAGCTGGAACAAACCGGCAAGCAACAAACCCAGTCCATGCTTGACCTGCAAACGCAGATCGAGACCAAGAATACCGAATTGCGCAAATTGCGCGGCCAGATCGAAGAGTTGGTGCACAGCCTGCAAGAGGCGGAGAAGCGGCAGAAAGATTTCTACGTGGATCTGGATACCCGCGTGCGCCATTTTGAAACGCTAGCAGCGACCGTGCCGCCGCCAGTGGCACCTGTCGTCGCCACCCAACCCGACAAGGCGGACGATGCTATGACTACGGATGGTCCCGCCGTGGAGAACCGTGCGTACGAGGCAGCATATAATTTTTTCAAGGCAGGCAGTCATCAGAAGTCCATTGGCGCTTTCCAGGATTTTCTGAAAGAATTTCCAGACTCGGTACATGTACCCAATGTTCATTTCCAGATGGGCAGCGCCTATTTTGCGTTGAAAGATTTCAAGAATGCATTGGCCAGTTATAATCTATTGCCAAGCAAGTATCCACACAGCAGCAAGACGGCGGAAGCCATGTTGGGGATTGCAGATTGCCAGCAGGAACTTAAAAACAGGGTCGCCGCCCGCAACACCCTCAATAAAATTATCGCCAGATATCCCGGCAGCGAAGTGGCCAACAAGGCCAGGAAACGCCTCGCCAGTCTTAAGTAAGAGTTATGCCTTCGTATTCCGCCATAACCAATGACTTGGCGAGCGTAGTTGGCTCGCCAAGTCAGATGGCTAGTAGTCCCATCAGCGGACAGCTGCGCATCACCGAAATTTTTTATTCCTTGCAGGGCGAGACCAGCCGCGCTGGCCTGCCCACGGTATTCGTACGACTGACTGGTTGCCCGTTGCGCTGCACCTATTGCGATACTGCCTATGCTTTCCACGGCGGACAGACCATGACGCTTGCGGTAATACTGACCGAAGTGGCTCGCTATCCAACGCGCTATGTGACCGTTACCGGAGGTGAGCCGATGGCGCAGAAGGATTGCCTGCCCTTGATGCGCGCCTTATGCGATGCCGGTTATGAAGTGTCGCTGGAAACCAGCGGGGCGCTGGATGTGTCCGGCGTAGACGCGCGCGTGATGAAAGTGCTGGACATCAAGACACCGGCATCGGGCGAAATGGGCAAAAATTTGTGGAGCAATCTGGCGGTGTTGCACGAGCGCGATGAAATAAAATTCGTACTGTGCGATGAAGCCGATTACGCGTGGGCTAAACAAGTGTTGCGCGAACATAATCTTGCGGACAAATGCGCCGTGCTGTTTTCGCCGTCACAAGGGCAGTTGTCGCCGACTGTACTGGCCGACTGGATACTGCGCGACCACTTGCCGGTGCGCCTGCAAGTGCAGTTGCACAAATTGTTGTGGGGCAACACTGCGGGACATTGAGCGCATGCAGAACGCTGTAATATTGCTGTCCGGCGGCCTGGATTCCGCCACCGCGCTGGCGCTAGCGCGGAAACAGGGCTATGCCTGCCATGCGCTGAGTGTGGATTACGGCCAGCGTCACCATGCGGAACTGGCTGCAGCGCAGCGCGTGGCGCAAGCGCTGGGTGCGGTCGAACAACGTGTCATCAGCGTGGATCTGACCGGATTTGGCGGCTCCGCCCTGACTGATGCGCGCATCGCCGTGCCGGAACAGGAAACAACAGGCATTCCGCTGACCTATGTGCCAGCGCGCAACACCATCATGCTGTCGCTGGCCCTGGCCTGGGCAGAAGTGTTGCAGGCACGGGACATTTTCATCGGCGTGAACGCGGTGGACTATTCCGGTTATCCTGATTGCCGCCCCGAATATATCACCGCCTTCGAACGCATGGCCAATCTCGCCACCAGGGCGGCGGTCGAGGGCAATCATCTGACCTTGCACGCACCTTTGTTGCGCCTGTCCAAAGCCGACATCATCAAACTTGGTGTGCGATTGGGCGTTGATTACAGTCAGACAGTGTCCTGTTACCAAGCCGACAAAGATGGCCGCGCATGTGGCATGTGTGACTCCTGCCGCTTGCGTCGTGCCGGCTTTGAGGCGGCTGGAATGGCCGATCCGACGCGCTATCGCAGCACATGATGTGCGCCATGTCACGTTATCCGCACAAAAGTGCCGGATCTGGCAAATTAGTAACTACTCAGGTGGTCACTTCCACTTCCCCCTTTGCCAGAGGCAGGGTCGCACGTAGTGCGGGCACCCAACGGCGTACCCCTTAGGTAAAAAGGGAGACTGAGGGGGAGAGCGAAGCGAGGGAGCGTGATGTTTGTGTATACAGCGGATTTGCGGTCACCGTAAATCCCCCCCTACCCCCCTTTTCCAAAGGGGGAAGATCGGAAGAGCACACGTCTGAACTCCAGTCA
>CAMTXD010000059.1:0-26107 GCA_947085625.1 uncultured Gallionellaceae bacterium
GTGACCGACCACCACCTGCCTGCGCTGATAGACGGCCACATCGTGTTGCCCGACGCAGAAGTGATCGTCAATCCGAACCAGCCTGGATGCAGCTTTGAGAGCAAATCCATTGCCGGCGTGGGCGTGATGTTTTACGTGCTGCTGGCGCTGCGTGCCGAGTTGCGCGAGCGTGGCGTTTTCACGGCTCAGACGCAGCCCAAGATCGATACACTGCTGCCGCTCGTGGCACTGGGCACGGTGGCTGACGTGGTCAAGCTGGATGAGAACAACCGCATTCTGGTGCAGCAGGGTTTGCAGCGCATCCGCGCAGGGCGCGCGTGTGCCGGTATCAACGCGCTGTTGCAAGTGGCGAAAAAAACACTGGCGCAGGCTTCCAGTTATGAATTGGGCTTTGTGGTCGGCCCACGTTTGAATGCCGCCGGGCGATTGGAAGACATGAGCTTAGGCATCGCCTGTTTGCTCAGCGATGATGCAAATGAAGCTGCACAGATCGCCGCGAAACTGGATGGACTCAATCGCGAGCGGCGCAGCATCGAAGCCGACATGCAACAAGCCGCGCTGGTGGCGCTGGAACATATCAATCCCACGGACAGCAGCAGCCTGGCAATATTCGACCCAAGCTGGCATCAGGGTGTCATCGGTATTCTCGCCTCGCGCCTCAAGGATCGTTACCACCGTCCGGTGATTGCCTTTGCACGTTCACAAAACGGTGAAATAAAAGGCTCCGGCCGCAGCATCCACGGTCTGCATTTGCGTGACGCGCTCGATCTGGTGTCCAAACGTCATCCCCACCTGCTGCAAAAATTCGGCGGCCATGCCATGGCAGCCGGGCTTAGCTTGCGCGAAGAGCATTTCGATGAATTCAAGGCGGCCTTTGAAGCGGTCGCACAAAGCCTGCTCTCCCCCGCCGATCTGACCCAGGTCATTGAGACCGACGGCACACTCGCAGCGCATGATTTTTCTCTGGACATTGCGCGCAGCCTTGAACAGCAGGTGTGGGGACAAGGTTTCCCGCAGCCGCTGTTTGAGGGCAAGTTCAGCGTGCAAAGCCAACGCGTGGTGGGAGAAAAACATCTTAAAACCAAGCTGGCCACATCTGGCGTAACTTATGATGCCATCCACTTTTTTCACGCCGACCCTCTGCCAGCGGAAATTCACGCTGTATACAGCCTGGCTGTTAATGAATACAATGGCAATGTCAGCTTGCAGATTGTCGTCCGGCACTGGCAAATTATAGAGGGGTAAATCATGGAAATTTCATTAATGAATACTAAGCACCATCTGAATCAGACCAAGAATTATTATTCGCCATGGATTGCACTCTTAACAGGACTAATCGCATTCCTTCTATTTCCCGCCACCGCCTCCGCCATTCCTGCATTCGCACGGCAGTACAACTTGAGTTGTAACACCTGCCACGCCGCATTTCCGAAGCTCAACAGTTTCGGGAAAGACTTTATGGCAAAAAATTATCGTCTGCCCAACTGGAAAGAGACCACACTCGATATCGGTGACGACATGCTGGCGTTGCCTAAAACTGTCCCACTGAGCATACGCGCGCAAGCCTATGTTGAAACGCGCCAGACCCGCGAGATAGATCCGGTCACCGGCCCCACTGCGAACAAAGCAACCCGAGATTTCCAATCGCCCTATTTGCTCAAGCTGCTGTCCTCCGCCCCGCTGTCGGATCACATCTCCTATTACTTTTACGGCATATTGGCCGAGCAGGGAGATAACGGCAAAGCCTTTGTCGAAGACGCTTGGGTTAGCCATGACGACCTGTTTGGCAGCGGCATCGGTATGCAACTCGGCCAATTTCAGGTGAGCGATTTGATGTTCCCGCGCGAGACACGTCTCACTGCGCAGGATTTTCTGGCGTTCAGGATGGCCGGTATCACCTATGAGCGCGGCGTGATTTTCAACCGTGACCTCGGCCCGCTGGATGTGTCACTCGGCGCGGTCAACGGCAACGGCATAGACACAAGCTATCCGGCCAACAGCGCTGGCTACCGGCGCCCCGGCACGCTGTTCGACAACAATAATTCGAAATCGGTGTTCGGCCGCACCGGGGCTAACCTCGGGCCGGTCAGGTTGGGCTTGTTCGGCTTGTCTGGCACGCAAGCCAGCGGTGGCGCGATTGCAACAGTCGGCGTGCGCGAGACCAATAAACGTGTGCTGGGCGTGGATTTCTCCGGCGATGACGGCAAGCTGTACTGGTATGGACAGGTGTTGTTGAACCGCTGGGATAATTTCCTGGATGACAGCCCGACGGTCAACCGCAGCTGGACCGGTGGCTTCGTTGGCGCAGATTACATTTACAGCGATCGTTGGGTTTATTCGCTGTTGTACAACCGCGCTACTGCCAATGACTTCAAAGGCACCAACACCATCTACGAGGGCATTCCGGTCAATGCCCTTAGCCTGACAACGAGCCATTATTTTATGCGCAACGCGAAGGCCATCGTCGAAGTCACCTATGATTTGCAGAAAAAAGACAATGATGCCAACTTCGTCGGACACGAAACCAAAGAGAATTCCCTGCTGCTGGGCTTTGACCTGGCGTTCTAAGCGTAGCACCCGCAGAATTCACACCAGATCAAATGGGAGCGCCGACGTCCCCGTCGGCAGTCGGCGCTCCCATCCGGCGACAAATTTCTGCGACTGGCTCCCCGCATGTATAATCGCTGCCTTTGCCGCACACGACAACATCATGGAAGCCGAACAGCTTAATAGCATAACCAATCAGTTACAGGATTTACGCACCCGCACCACCGAATTACGGAGGTATCTTTGACTTCGACGGCAAGCAGGAACGCCTGACAGAAGTCGTCATTCTCGCCGAAGACCCCGCCATCTGGCAGGACAGCAAACGCTCGCAGGAGTTAGGGCGCGAGCGCAAGATGCTGGAAGGCATCGTCCTCACGCTGAGCCCGCTCGATCAAAATCTCAATGACGCCGCCGAGCTATTTGAAATGGCGCGCGAGGAAAACGACGACGCCAGCCTCAACAGCATCGTGCAGGATTTGCAGCACATGGAAAAACTGGTTGCGGACATGGAATTCCGCCGTATGTTCTCCCAGCCCATGGATGCCAATAACTGCTTCATAGATATTCAGGCTGGCAGCGGCGGCACCGAAGCGCAGGACTGGGCCTCTATGCTATTGCGCATGTATCTGCGCTACTGCGAGAAAAAAGGCTTCGGCGTGGAAGTGCTGGAACAATCCGATGGCGAAGTGGCAGGCATCAAGGGCGCATCCCTCAAGGTCACCGGCGACTATGCTTACGGCCACCTGCGCACCGAAACCGGCGTGCACCGCTTGGTGCGTAAATCCCCCTTCGATTCCGGCAACCGCCGCCATACCTCATTCTCCAGCGTGTTCGTCTATCCGGAAGTGGATGAATCCATCGAAGTGGACATCAACCCCGCCGATTTGCGCATCGACACCTACCGTGCTAGCGGTGCAGGCGGACAGCACATCAACAAAACCGATTCGGCGGTGCGCATCACGCACGCGCCCTCCGGCATCGTGGTGCAATGCCAGAGCGACCGTTCGCAACACCGCAACCGCGCCGAAGCGATGGCGATGCTAAAATCGCGCATGTATGAAGCCGAGCTGCGCAAACGCAATGCCGAAAAACAGGTCATGGAAGATGGTAAGACCGACATCGGCTGGGGACACCAGATACGCTCCTACGTGCTAGACCAGTCACGCATCAAGGACCTGCGCACCAATGTGGAAGTCGGTAATACCCAAGGCGTGCTGGATGGGGATTTGGATCAATTTATTAGTGCGAGTTTGAAGCAAGGGGTGTAATGCTGTTTCCGGCGGGCGAAACCCACCCTACGACATCTATTCTATTTTCATCTTCTGCAACAGCACCAGCAACGCTGGGACATCCATCTGGATAATGCTCCACAGAGTATCGTTATCAATGCCCAAGTAACTATGAATTTTTAGAGGCGCCCTTTATGCACAACAGCACATGACAACACATGTGTCACAAGTGTACAATTCGTGTCACACAATGTCACTAGAGATTAACCCATGAAAATCCTCACTATTCGTGAAGCCCGCGAAGGTTTGAGCCATCCGGAGCAAATGTTTGCAGACGACGATGAGGTGCTGGTCGTTTGCCGCGGTGAGCCAGTGGCGCGCATCCTGCCGGCGAAACCTAGAATGCGTGTGCGTTCGCTGGCGGCTTTCCGTGCCACCATGCCTTTCCAGGAAATTCCCAGCGAGGCGTTGGTCCGGGAAGACCGCGACGCGCGCGACTGACCGTGATTTACCTCGACACCAGTGCGTTGCTAAAACGCTACATTCCTGAAATTAACAGCGATGCGTTTGACGCCTATTTTATTGGCCACGCGCCGCTTTCGATCAGCCGATTAGGGTTGGTGGAAGTCCGTTGCGCATTAGCGCGAAAAAGGCGGAACAAGCAGATTACGTCGGAACAGGAAAAGGCTGCCATGAATGAAATCCGCACTGATATACAGGACGGCATTCTCGCCGCTTATCCCGTCGGTGACTCGCATTATGCCGAGGCGCTGCACTTGATAGACAAGCTGGCAAAGGTGCCATTACGCAGCCTTGATGCGCTGCACCTGTCCATCGCCCGCTCCCTTGATGTGCATGAAATCGCCACGGCAGATGCCATCTTACTGCAAGCCGCGCTAGCACTCGGAATGGATGTTGCCTATTTCGGCCAGTAATTATCAACCTTAAAATATATTACCTTGCATACCATGAGCGAACAAACCCCACCTCTTCAAGACGAAAACCAAATCATCAGCGAGCGCCGCGCCAAGCTTGCCGCGTTGCGCAAAGAGGGCGTGGCTTTCCCGAATGATTTTGAGCGCAAGCATCTGGCGGGGGAGTTGCATAGCGCCCACGGCGAACTGAGCAACGAGGAGATGGCCGCCGCTGCGATCAATGTGGCCGTGGCCGGGCGCATGATGTTGAAGCGTGTGATGGGCAAGGCCAGCTTTGCCACCCTGCAAGACATGAGCGGACGCATCCAGTTGTATATCAGTGATGGCGACAGCGGCGTGGCTGCGCACGAATCATTCAAGCATTATGATATGGGTGACATTCTTGGTGCCAGCGGGGTGCTGTTCAAAACCAAGACCGGCGAGCTTTCGGTGCGTGTGACGCAACTGCGTTTGCTGACCAAGTCACTGCGCCCGCTGCCGGAAAAATTCCATGGCCTGACCGATCAGGAGCAAAAATACCGCCAGCGTCATGTAGACCTCATCACCAATGAAGAGACGCGCAAAACCTTCATCATCCGCTCCAAAGTGATCCAGGCAATCCGCGAATTTTTCATGCGCCACGATTACCTCGAAGTGGAAACACCGATGATGCACGCCATTCCCGGCGGTGCGGCAGCCAAGCCATTTACCACGCATCACAATGCGTTGGATATGCAGCTTTACCTGCGCATCGCGCCGGAGCTGTACCTCAAGCGGCTGGTGGTGGGGGGGTTTGAGAAGGTGTTCGAGATCAACCGCAATTTCCGCAACGAGGGGCTGTCCACGCGGCATAACCCCGAATTCACCATGATCGAATTTTATGAAGCCTATCGGGATTACCGTTACCTGATGGATTTCACCGAGCAACTATTGTGCGAAGTGGCGCGCAAGGTGCTGGGCACCACACTGATCAGCTATCAGGGTCGGGAGCTCGATCTCGGCAAGCCGTTCCACCGCCTGACCATCGCCCAGGCCATCCAGAAATACCATCCGCAGTTTAGCGATGCGCAGCTGAATGACCGTGAGTTCCTCATCAACGAGTTACAGGACATCAAGGCCAAATACCAGAAGGCCGATGGCGTGGGCGGATTGCAGCTGTCGCTATTTGAAGAGCTGACCGAGCACAAGTTGTTCGAACCCACTTTCATCATTGACTACCCCGCCGAGGCCTCGCCGCTGGCGCGCCGCAGCGACACATGCCCGGAAATCACCGAGCGCTTTGAATTGTTCATGGTCGGGCGCGAAATCGCCAACGGCTTTTCTGAATTGAATGACCCGGAAGATCAGGAAGCGCGCTTCGATGCACAGGTGGCGGCCAAGGAAGCGGGCGACGAAGAAGCCATGTTCAAGGACAGCGACTACATTCGCGCGCTGGAATACGGCCTGCCGCCCACCGCCGGCGAAGGCATAGGCATAGACCGTCTGGTCATGCTGCTCACCGACAGCCCCAGCATACGAGATGTAATCCTGTTCCCGCAGATGCGGCCGGAAATTTAACGTGAAACTCGCGTAGCGAAACTTTGCCCCCCACACCCTCGGGGAGAGCGAAGCGAGGGGCCAGGCTGGGGAGAGCGAAGCGAGGGGCCAGGCTGGGGAGAGCGCAGCGAGGGGCCAGGCTGGGGAGAGCGCAGCGAGGGGCAGGGAAACGGGCATGGCAAGTTTCATTATCAAGGGTGACACAATTGCCATGCCCGTTAGGAAACATATTTTTTTGCGGGCGACCAGCTTGCCCGCAGGCGGGGGGGCCGCCCGCGCTCCACAGGCACACACTCACTTGGCATCGGCGGTTGATGCGCTTGAATTTTTTGCCTCATAAAAAGGGGGCAAAGATGCAGCATAAATCGTGGCACCGCAGTTTGGGTTTCCTCCGCGTAGCGGCTTCGTCCAACAATACAAATGAACCCGATTTTTAATCAGCGTCAATCTGCGTAATCTGTGGACAGCTCCGTTTTATGTTTTTTTTGGGCCAAGCAACTGCATCAAATGATCTCTGAGCGAGCGCATCAACAGCAACTCATTCTTCTCGACCAACCCCGTCGTTCCTTGCCGCCAGTCGCCGTAGAGTAGACCTACCGGGCGTCCGTTAAAAATCATGGGCAGCAGGACAAAAGCGCGCACGTCAGGTAGCGTTTCGGTAAACCATGCGGGCAGGCTGGCAGCGAATTTCACCCCCGCTGCATCCTCGATGAACACGTCGGCCTTGTTGGCCAAGGACAAATGAAACATATCCATTGCGTAGGCTTCGGGAAATGCCAGATGTGGCAGCACTTGCGGCATCATTGCGCCGAATCCTATCTTGCCCTTGAAGGAGTCGCCGTCGCGCAGGAAAGCCACCACACGGTTAAAACCCATGCCGCCGTAGAGAGTCTCGAGAACCAGGTTCAAGGCATTGCCGAAGCTCATGCCTTCCTCCAGCGCTCGGGTGGTTTCCAGAACCCCCGCAACGAGGCGTTCCCTGGAGTTGGCAGGCTTGCCCTGAGGCTCTTCGACGGCCTCCAGCATGGTGAAGTCCTCGGCCGTGGCGACGGCGTTGTTGACCGATTCCATGATGGAGTCGGCAGAAACCAGCAAGGCATCGCCGTAGCGGGATGCTAGCTCCTCGAGGTCTGCGTTGTTGGAGTCTTTCTTGACCATGATTTCCGCCGCTTCGTCAGCAAAGCAGGCCAGCGTTTTCAGCCAGTCCGAGGAGCCGGGGATGCTGGTTCCGGCAAGCGAAACCGTGCTGGTCATGCTGTTGGAAATTTTCTTGGGAAGCCGCCAGCTCTTGGCGACTTCCTGCGAAATTTCATCTAGCGTGACGCCGATGATTTCCAGCGTGGCTGGATTTTCAGTCAGGGATTTGCTTGCGGCAATTTTTTGTATCTCGACCCATTCTTCCGGAAAATAAAACACCAGCAGCAAGCGGCCCAGATGGTGCATCAGCGCGCAGACGACGGCTTCTTCGCCGTCCGCCAGATTAGCTTTGCCCGCTATATTTCTGGCGATGTCGCCTGCAACCAGCGCCTTGGACATTTCCGTGCGCGCTGCAACAGAGTCCGGCAAACTGGCGGATAGCTTATCCACGAAGCGCACGCTGAGCGCCAGGTGCGAAATGGCGTCGAGGCCGAGCACGACTGCCGCCCGGGTAATGGTGGTAATTTCCCCGCCTATCCCGGCATACATGGCGGAGTTGGCGAGCCGGATCACCTTTTGCGTCAAGGTGAAATCGCTCAATATGGCACCGGTCACATCGGCGATGCTTTTGTCTTCGTCCTGCAGGGCCTCGGCCAGATCGTGTACCGATTTCGACAGGGAAGGGAAATCCCCCTGCTCGCCCATACGCTTCCACAACATCGAGAAGAATTCGGCTTTGCCGCCTTTAAGGCCGTCAATCAAGGTGGTCATGGGATGCATTTCTCCTGGAAGGTCGCAACGTTCATCGGCCTGCCGGTGAGGTAACCCTGCACCAGATCGCAGCCTTTCGCTTTAAGGAATTCCAGCTGTGCCTCAACCTCGACTCCTTCCGCCACCACCACCAGCCCCAGCCCCGATGCGAGGCTCAATACCGCCGAAAAAATGGCCACGTCTTCGGCACAATGCGGCACGTCGTCGATAAAGGATTTGTCGATCTTCAAGACGGAAAGGGGGAATTTTTTGAGGTAGGACAGCGACGAATAACCCGTGCCGAAATCGTCGATGGCAATCTTCACCCCGGCATCGCGCAAGCCGACCAGAATGGCGCACGATTTTTCCGGGTCATTCATCAACACGCCTTCGGTGATTTCCAGCATCAGGGATGAATGGGCGAGCCCCGATTCATCCAACGCCTTTGTAACCAGTTCGGTAAAGCCCGGCTTCCTGAACTGGCTGGGCGATACGTTGACGGAAATATAAAAATCGGTCGCCCCCGCCTCCTGCCACAGCTTCGCCTGGTGGCAGGCCATGCGTAGCGCCCATGCGCCGAGGATTTCTATCAGGCCGCCACTCTCGGCCAAGGGGATAAATTTTTCGGGAGAGATCAGCCCCTCGCCGGGGCGCTCCCAGCGCATCAGAGCTTCCGCGCCTTTCAACACACCAGTCTGCATACAAAAAACCGGCTGGTAATGCAGCAGAAATTCGCCGTTCTGTATGCCCTCGTGCATCGCCGCTTCCAGCGACAGGCTGCCATTTTGGCCACCATCTACCTGCGGATCGTAAAGCTCCCAGCGGTTCCGGCCCCGCTCTTTCGCTTTGTACATGGCTATTTCCGCATGCTTTAGCAAGGAGGCCGAATTGTCGCCATGTTCGAGATAGATGGCGACGCCGATGCTCCCGCTGATATACAAATCGTTGCCGTCAATCTGGAAGGTTCGCTGCACTATAGCCAATATTTTTTTGGCCACCGTTTTGACGCCTTTTTTCTGGTCGTCGCCAGTTACGGTCGTGATGAGCGCAAATTTGTCCCCGCCTACTCTGGCCAAGGTGTCGCTGCGCCGTATGATCCCCTGAATTCGCTCGGCAACCGCCTTGATCAACTTGTCGCCCAGCAGATGTCCAAAAGAGTCGTTCACCTTCTTAAACCCGTCCAAATCGAGCAGTAACAGAACCAGCCCCAGTTTCTCGCGGATGGCAGTGTTGATGCCCATCCTGATGCGGTCGTCCAGCAATGCCCTGCCGGGCAACCCGGTGAGCGGATCGTGGGTAGATTTATGGGCCAGCTTGGCTTCGCTCTCTTTCCAGTGCGAAGCATCGAAAGCCACGAACACATATTCGTCGCGGTCTTGCAGGCGGAAAATATGGCAATCCGTCCACACCGGCAGGACACGCTGGTGCAGCAGGCGGCAAACAAAAGAACTTTTTTTCCCGATCAGCGCGGTCATGTCTTTCGCTTCCTGAAAAGCGACCATGTCTTCTGGCTGTATGAAAAAATTTACCGACTCACCCACCGGACTGGCGGGCAAATCAAGAAATGCTTGGGAGAGGTCGGATGCCTGCAAGATAGTCCCGTTCGCGTCGATGCGAACGGCAAAGTCGGTCAGACATGAAAGCAAGTTGAAGGATTTTGGATCGTTCATAGTCGGTTCGCTCTGATTATTTGGTGCTACATCGATTGTGCTGTGATTTTTTCCTCAACATCTCGAGCATTGCGCAGGGCCTCGGCCAGCTGGTACACCGACATGGCGTAGAAATTGCTATTGTTGTATAGCGTGATAACCTGAAAATTATTGAATGCCAGCCAGAACTCCACCCCATCAGCCACGGTAAAATCTAGCAGCAGCGCTGGTTTATCACCATCAAGTTGCGCCACGGGGGTCACCCCGACAGCGGTCCAGGCGGCCATGCTGTACATTTCTTTGATTCTGAACACGCCAGATCTTTTTTTGTTACTTCGCATCCCTACCGGAACCACTTCGCCCACCCTGGCGCGCACCGCCACCGGCTCCCCGCTCAACCAGCCATATTGTTTTAGATAATTGGCCACGCTACCGATGGCATCCAGCGGGTCATTCAACAAATCAATCCTATCGTCGTTGTTAAAATCCACCGCGTGTTTGCGATAGCTGCTCGGCATGAATTGCGGGATGCCAATTGCGCCGGCAAATGAGCCTTGCACCTTGAATAACTCCCATTCCTGGTCACGCGCCAGCAGCAGGTAATTTTCCAGCTCGCTGCGGAAAAAATCGGCGCGGCGCGGGTAATCGAATGCCAGCGTAGTCAGCGCGTCCAGCACACTGAATTTGCCGCTGTTACGGCCATACTGGGTTTCCACACCTATCACTGCGACGATGATTTCCTGCGGCACACCGTATTGTTTTTCCGCGAGTTGCAGCGCTTGTGCATGGCGCTGCCAGAATTGCACTCCGCCGCTTATGCGCTTGTCGTTGACAAAGTTGGCGCGGTATTCCGGCCAGAGTTTGATCGTGGCAGGTGTGCTGATGAGGTCAATGACGGCCTGCTGGTGTTGGGCGCGCTGGAATACCTGCTTCAGCTCAGCGCGCTTGAAGCCGTGTTTAGCGGTCATTTCATCTATGAATGTCGGGATGCCGGGCAGTTCTGCCGCCGTACAAGGAAAGGCAAGTAGCAGTGGCAGCAGCAGGAAAAAATACGGTCTAATAATCATAGTATGTATTTTAACTCGACATAAGGACGCGCCACTGTTAAATTTCGCCTTTAAGTTTTTAATTGAGCAGAAAAATTTTCATGGAAAAAATTACCCAGCATCACCGCCTCCTCATTCTTGGCTCCGGCCCCGCCGGTTACACTGCCGCCGTGTATGCCGCGCGCGCCAACCTGAATCCGGTGCTGATCACCGGCATGGCGCAAGGCGGGCAATTGATGACCACCACCGACGTGGACAACTGGCCTGCCGATGCCATGGGCGTACAAGGCCCGGAACTGATGGCGCGCTTCCAGCAGCATGCAGAGCGCTTCAACACGCAAATTATTTTTGACCACATCCACACCGCCAGGCTGCAACAAAAACCGTTTGCTTTGGAAGGTGATGCGGGCAACTATACCTGCGACGTGCTCATCATCGCCACCGGCGCTTCGGCGATGTATCTCGGCCTGCCGTCCGAAGAAAAATTCATGGGCAAGGGCGTGTCCGGCTGTGCCACCTGCGACGGCTTCTTTTACCGCGGGCAGGATGTGGCCGTAGTCGGCGGCGGCAACACGGCAGTGGAAGAGGCGCTGTACCTGGCCAAAATTGCTAACCACGTCACGCTGGTGCACCGGCGCGACACCTTTCGTGCCGAACGCATCATGGTCGATCACCTGATGGAAAAGGTGAAAGAAGGAAAGATCACGCTGCAACTGCATCAAGTGCTGGACGAAGTGTTGGGCGACGACAGCGGTGTGACCGGCATGCGCCTCAAGCATTCACAAACTGACGCGACGCTGGACATCACGCTGACCGGCGTGTTCATCGCCATCGGCCACAAACCCAACACCGACCTCTTCGCTGGGCAACTAGACATGGAAAATGGTTATATCATTACGTGCGGCGGGCAGGCCGGCAATGCCACGGCCACCAGCATTCCCGGGGTGTTCGCGGCAGGCGATGTGCAGGATCACGTCTACCGCCAGGCGGTCACCAGTGCGGCCACCGGCTGCATGGCGGCGCTGGATGCAGATAAATATTTAAGCGCGCTGAGTGGCTAAAACCCCTTCCAACCTCCCCTTGTCAGGGGAGGAGTGGTGGCTGCCCCTCCCCTGACAAGGGGAGGTTGGGAGGGGTTTAGGTGTGGACAAAATTAGACTCAACAATCAACCATGAAAAAACCCGAGGAACCGCCTGCCTCCATTGAAGACGAGCTGTTCCGGCAGGCACTGGGGGGCGTTACTCCACTGGCGACCTCCAACCGCGCAACAAACCTTTTGCGACCTAAATCCTTTCGTCCCGCCACCAAACCTGCCCCCGCACAAATTCAGGACACCCTGTCCGATCACGGTACCGAAGATAATCTGCTCACCGAATTTATGCGTTCCGGCATGTCACGCATGACCTTGCGCAAACTGCGGCGCGGGCAATGGCCAATACAGGACAGTCTCGACCTGCATGGTCTGCACAGTGATGCGGCGCGCAAACTGTTGCTGGAATTTCTGCATGATGCGACGCAGCACAGTCTGCGTTGCGTGTGCATCATCCACGGCAAGGGATGGCATACGGAAGGCGGGGAAGGAATCCTGAAAAGCCGCACGCGCCATTGGCTGACGCAATGTGTAGCAGTGCTGGCCTTTTGCGAAGCGCCGCCACAGGAGGGTGGCGCGGGGGCAGTGAAGGTATTATTGAGGACAGGCAAATAGCATGTAGCGTGCGCTGATTCCAATTCCATTTCATCGGTGACACTGCGTTGGCTTCCTCGCTCGCTCCTAGCCGTGCTTAATGCACTGTCTTCGTCGCTTGCTCGTCGCCGCCTTGTTTCACCTTCGAAATGGAATTGGAATGCGCGCACGACCAAGAAAGACCGTGCGCACGGCGCACGCTACTCGCTGGCAAAAGGGGCTTGGTGCATATTACCCATCCAGCGGAACCACCCCGCGCAATCGCTTGAAACTTACGGCACGCAATGTTTCCATAAAGTCCTGCATGTACGCTTGTTCCGCCAGCGCGCGGCTGGTGGCGGCATACAATTCGCCGCGCAAACCGTTTTTGCCTATGCGTTTACCTATCACGTAACCGGTTTCCAGATAGTTCTGCACCGCCCACTCGGGCAAAGCGGCAATGCCGCGACGGCTGGCGACTAGTTGCAGGATCGCCACGGTCAATTCAGCGGTGCGACGTTTCGGTTCTATACCGCGCGGACGCAGAAAGTTGCGTATCACATCCAGCATGTCGTCTGGCACAGGGTAAGTAACCAAGGTCTCGCCGGCAAAATCACGCGCGGTGAGATGGTTTTTCGCCGCCAACGGGTGCAGGCGCGACACCAACCCAACGATTTCAAAACCAAACAGCGCGTGGTAGCACACGTCTTTGTGTTTGCCGCGCTCTGATACCACGCACAAATCGGCGCGGTCATCGCGCAACAGCGCCAGTGGATCCACATGGAAACCCGATACCAGATCGAGTTCTATTTCCGGCCAGTTTTCGCGGAACACATCCATTGCTGGCATCAGCCATTCAAAACAAGTGTGGCATTCTACTGCCACGCGCAGCTTGCCCGCACGGCCTTGCACAACACGTGCGATGTCACGTTCTGCTTCATGCACCAGCGCCAGCAAATTTTCCGCCAGGGCGTACAAGCGCTGCCCGGCTGGTGTCAGGCGCACAGGCTGCGTCTTGCGTACAAACAAGGCCGCGCCATAATGTTCTTCCAGTTGTTTGATCTGGTGCGAGATGGCGGACTGGGTAAGATGCACGCGGGCAGCGACTTTTGATAGCGTGCCACTTTCAACCAGTGCAATCAGGGTGCGTAAATGGCGCAATTCCAGAATCGTATCCATGATGAATTATTTTAATACTCACTGTTAAAAAAATGATTTTGAATAATAGCCTGTTCCAGTCCATGATGCCAGACTTTCAAACAGGGGCAAATCATGGCGATTTCACACAACTTGGGATTTCCGCGCATAGGCGCGCAACGCGAACTGAAAAAAGTAGTTGAGGCTTATTGGAAAGGCGAGTTGGATGAAGCCAACTTGCATAGCGTCGGCAAGGCCTTGCGCACGAAAAACTGGCAACTGCAACAAGAGGCCGGCATAAATCTTATCCCGGTCGGCGACTTCGCCTATTACGACCAGATGCTCAACATAACGGCTCTGTTGGGCGCAGCCCCGGCACGTTTTGGATTTGACGCAAGCACACTGAATCTAGCGCAATACTTCACCCTGGCGCGCGGCGATAAAAATAATTTTGCGATGGAAATGACTAAGTGGTTCGACACCAACTACCACTACCTCGTGCCGGAATTTCTTAACACCACCGAGTTCAAACTGGGCAGCGAGTGGTTGTTCGAGGAGGTTGCGGAAGCGCAGGCGCTGGGCATCAACGCCAAACCCGTATTGATAGGTCCGCTGACTTACCTTTTTCTGGGAAAGGAAAAACACGCGGGCCTGCGTCGTCTGCAACTGCTGCCCAGGCTGATTCCGGTCTATCGAGAAATCCTCGCGCGCCTGAAAGCGCAAGGGGTGGAATGGGTGCAAATAGACGAGCCGATACTAGCGCTCGACCTGCCGCAAGAATGGATAGCTGCCCTCGCACCCACTTATATAGAACTGGTGCAGGGCGCGCCAAAATTGCTGCTCGCCACTTACTTCGACAGCGTGGAAGAACACGCCGAACGGCTCAAAGCACTGCCTGTGGCGGGGCTGCATATTGATTTGGTGCGCGCCCCGCAACAGGCGGATGCGTTTGTGCATGACTACCCGGCAGACAAAATTCTTTCTGTCGGGATTGTAGACGGGCGCAATATCTGGCGCTGCAATATCGCCGCAGCCTTGCAAACGCTGAACTCGCTGCATGAAATATTGGGCGGGCAATTATGGATTGCGCCCAGTTGCTCGTTGTTGCATGTACCGGTGGATTTATCACAAGAAGCCAAGCTCGACAAAACCCTGAAAAGCTGGATGGCTTTTGCCACGCAAAAGCTGGCTGAGGTTTCCACCTTGGCGCGCGGCGTTACGCACGGCAAGGAAGCTATTGCACCACAACTGGCGCAGGCCGATGCCGCGCTGGAAAGCCGCACGTACTCGCCACTGGTTCACAATCGCAATGTGCGTCAACGCTGTGCTGCGCTGAGCGTAAAAGATACGCAACGCGCCACGCCATTCACGCAACGCATCGCCAGACAGCAAGCGCGTTTCAAGCTTCCCGCCTTCCCCACCACCACAATAGGATCGTTCCCGCAGACTGCCTCCATCCGCGCGGTGCGCGCAGATTACAAGCAGGCGCGTATCAGTGCGGCGGAATACCAGGAAAAAATGCAGGCGGAGATACGCTACGCCGTGCGCAAACAGGAAGAGTTAGGATTGGATGTGCTGGTGCATGGCGAGCCGGAACGCAACGACATGGTGGAATACTTCGGCGAACAATTGTCCGGCTTCGCCTTCACCGCATATGGCTGGGTGCAAAGCTATGGCTCGCGTTGCGTGAAGCCGCCGATCATTTACGGTGATGTGGAACGTCCGCGCGCAATGACTGTGGAATGGGCGCAATACGCGCAAAGCCTGACCCAAAAGCCGATGAAGGGAATGCTCACCGGGCCGATTACGATTTTGCAATGGTCGTTCGTGCGCAACGACATTCCACGTGCCGATGTCGCCTTGCAAATTGCACTGGCGATCCGCGACGAAGTGCAGGATTTGGAACAGGCAAGCATCGCCATCATCCAGATTGACGAAGCCGCGATACGCGAAGGCTTGCCGCTGAAAAAATCTGACTGGCCGTTTTATCTGGACTGGGCGGTGCGGGCGTTTCGCGTATGTTCCTCGGGCGTAAAGGACGAAACCCAGATACACACGCATATGTGTTACTCGGAATTCAACGACATCCTGCCTGCCATCGCGGCGATGGATGCGGATGTGATTACCATCGAAACTTCACGTTCGGACATGGAGCTGCTGGAAGCTTTCCGCGAGTTCGCTTACCCGAACGACATCGGCCCCGGCGTGTACGACATCCATTCGCCGCGCATACCCGGTACGGAAGAAATGCTGCGCCTGATGCGCAAAGCCTGCGCGGTCATTCCTGCCCAGCGTTTATGGATCAATCCGGACTGCGGCCTGAAAACGCGTGGCTGGCCAGAAGTGGAAGCAGCGCTGAAAAATATGGTGGAGGTCGCACACCGGTTGCGCGCCGCTACGACAGCCTAGTGTTGTGTCGCGTCACGCATAAAATGACGGATAGAGTAGCTTGAGTCATCCCGGTGCATATGGAGTTGTGAATTTTTAATTACACGACATATAATGCGTGACGCGACACTAGTACCAACAGTCAATTATTGCCCCATGGAACAAGTGCCCTACAGAATGAAATTACCGCCCGTCACGCAGCTTGCAAGAAACCAAAGGTGCAACCGGCGTCGGACTACGAGTTCGCTCAGCGCGTGGCATGGTACGGAAAGACTAGCAATCGCTCGTCAGAGATTACTCGTGCCTTGGGTCACATGAGCGACAAATTTCCGCCGTGCATGTGGCACAGATATGCACAACGGGCAAGCAGGGGCGGGTTTTCAGGTTCTTTGACGCGAATTCCCAAAGATTTACAGATTGACTACGACTGATAAGCACGGGATACTTCTAAAAATGGCGTTGAAATTCCTATCCTTTCCGCCTGGACGGTTCATATTTCACCGCTTTTTTGGTCAATAGCTAATGACTATTGACCTGTAAAATCGACAGAAATCTGTCCTCGCCCAACCGAATTTTCGCTACGACTCTTCAAGTCCGACAGACTCATGGTCGCCGTTACATATCAAAAACGGATACTGCGCGAGCCTATAGCCTTTAACGGGAGGAAAAAACCTATGACAGATGACTTCGAATGGCCGATGCCGCCGCAATTCACCTCGCCCGCCAACGCCAGCGCGTCTGTCGTCAAAGATTGCCTGATCGTGCTCTATGATGGACAGGAGCTGTTGGGCAATCTACTTCGATTTTCTCCCGAGGACGCACGCCTGGAGTTTCAATCCAAGCGCGATACCCCGCCGCTCATGATCGAGTTTCCCAGTATTAAAACCCTGCGTCTGGTGCATCCGCTGGAGCTCAAGAAACGCCTCAACCCGCTCGAAATGAAAGGCGGCGAAGTATTCCAGGCTTCGGAAAAACAAAGTTTCAATGTGGAATTTCATGACGGTGAAAATTTTTCTGGCGAAACCATCGGCTTTGTGGCCGATCGACTCGGCCTGTATCTGTTTCTGGTGAATTATGCGACCAGCGTCATCCGTTATTTCATCCCTACCCAGGCGATCAAGGATTACCAGATCGGCAAGCAGTTGGGGCAGATGCTGGTCGAAGAAGCGGTCGCCACCCAACAGGATATCGACGCAGGCCTGCAAAAACAGCAGCGGCTGCGCTCACAGCGCATCGGCGATCTTTTGATCACCAACCATATTGTCAACCCGGAGCAGCTGGACATTGCGTTAAAACGCCAGAAGGGGATGCACCTTCTGAAGCTCGGCGATGTCTTGCTACTGGAAAAACTGATTTCGCAGGAGCAGCTCAACGAAGCGCTGGCCCAACAAAAACAGAATCGCAAGTTAGCACTGGGTGAAATCCTGGTCGATATGGGCATCGTCGACAAAGATACGATCAAACGCACACTGGCCAAAAAATTCGGCATTCCGGTGATCAACCTGCGCAAGTTTGCGATTGACCCCAATGTCTTCAAGCTGATCCCCTATCACATTGTGCGAAAACACAACGTGATTCCGCTGTATCGCCAGGACGCCATGCTGGTCGTCGCGGTCGAAAATCCGATGATCTTAGAGCCGCTCAACGAGATCCGCTTTTTTACCCAGCTAAGAATCGAGCCGGTAATGGCGAGTCTCGACGATATTTTATTTGTCATTAACAGTTACTACGACAGCACCAGCGGCGGAGCCAAGATGGACGAACTGGCGAACCGGCTGGCCGAAGAAGATCGTGCTGCGCAAAGCGAAGAAAGACCGGTCGCAGAATCTGACAATATACTGGTCAGTCTGGTCAATAAAATGATACTCGACGCCTACGAACAAGGCGCGTCGGACATTCATATCGAAACACATCCAGGCAAGCAAAGCACGCGCATCCGCTTTCGCAAGGATGGCGCGCTGGTGCATTACTTCAACCTGCCAGCCAATTTCCGCAGTGCGATGGTCTCGCGCATCAAAATCATGTGTCAGCTGGATATTTCGGAACGCCGCAAACCCCAGGACGGCAAAATCGACTTCCAGCAGTTTGGCCCGGCCAAGATCGAGTTGCGCGTCGCGATCATCCCTACCGCGAATGGGCTGGAAAACGTGGTGATGCGCCTGCTTTTGGGTTCGAAGACCATCGCGCTGGATCAGCTCGGGCTGGATACGATGACTTTGCAAAACCTGCGCGGCATCATGGCCAAACCTTATGGCCTGTTTTTGATCTGCGGCCCCACCGGTTCAGGCAAGACCACCACGCTGCACTCGGCGCTGGCTTCGATCAATACGCCGGAACGCAAAATCTGGACTGCCGAAGACCCGATCGAGATTACCCAGCCGGGTTTGTGCCAGGTGCAGATGAATCCCAAAATTGGCTGGACTTTCGCCAATGCGATGCGGAGTTTTTTGCGCGCCGATCCGGACGTCATCATGATCGGCGAAATGCGCGACGTGGAGACCACCAAAATCGTCATAGAAGCTTCGCTGACCGGGCATCTGGTGCTATCTACGCTGCATACCAACAGTGCGCCGGAGAGCGTCACACGTTTGCTGGATTTTGGCATGGATCCGTTCAGCTTTTCCGACGCTCTGCTGGGTATTCTGGCGCAACGGCTGGCGCGGCGCTTGTGCCCGGCATGCCGTCAGCCGCATGCAGCCAGCACGGAAGAAATTCACATCATGCTCGAAGAATATTGCTTTAATACCCCGCTAAACCCCGACGCTGTACTGCAACAATGGCACACAAAGTATGCAGCGGATGGCGTGTTTACGCTCAACAGCGCGAATGGATGCGAAGAATGCGAAGGTAAGGGTTACAAGGGGCGCCTGGGTCTGTACGAATTGCTGATGGTCAGCCCCACCATCAAACGGCTGATCCAGACCCGCGCCACGGTAACCGAGATCGCCGCAGCCGGCATGCACGAAGGCATGCGCAGCCTGAAACAGAATGGCCTGGAAAAAGTCCTGCAGGGCCACACCGATATTTATCAAGTGCGCGCAGTGAGTAACTAACCCGAACGTTTCATAAATTCGCGTGATGATCGCGCAGGATTTTGTTTGGCGTAGCACGCATAGCGAGCGTCAATTGATGAAACGTTCGGGCTAGTGTCACGTCACGCATCAAATGACGGATAAAGCCCGTAGGAGCCCGATTCATCTGGCAATGTTGCATTTTTTCGCGCAACAAGTTGTGCTCCTACAGCCCCGTAGCCACGCAGGGTGGGGAAACAAAAAAGTTTGCCCACCCACAGCTAACACATAACGATGCGACATATTATGCGTGACGCGACACTAGTATTTCAACCCTTGCCTATCCGGTTGATTGCCAAAGAGGTGTTTCAATACTAATTGCCCGTATGGACACACGCGGTTTCCCGAATGGTTCTGGGGCGCTTACCTTGTGACGACACAGATGCCCGGCCAGTCTCTTGGGTCTCGCGGCGCATACTTCAGCGCCAACTTATGAAACGCTCTACAGTGGTGAGTGGACTCACCCAATAGCGTAATTGGCAATCAACCGGATAGGCAAGTTTCAACCTATTAATTACGAGGCATGTGCTACAGATGCAAGGGCGGGTTTTACCCGCCATGGCGGGCAGAGCCCGCCCTACTACTGCATGTAATCTTTAAACAAGATGTTTCATTATTTATGATTCTAGACACTAGTTTCATGCGCAACCTGACACTGGAAACAGTGACATATTTGCAGGTCGGGCCAGCGGCTTTATCGCGTAACTCAACACCCCGCAGGAGTTCTTGTCCTATGCGGAGCAAAGCATAGTGTAGGGTGATCGATGCAAAACTACATATACGTTTGGAATGACAAAACATTAAATCGCCGCTTCGTCTGTCTCACCCGTTCGGATGCGAATGACCTGTTCCACCGAAGTAATGAATATCTTGCCATCGCCTATCTTGCCGGTGTGCGCCGCCTTGACAATGGCGTCCACGGCGGCATCAAGCATGGAAGCGGCAACCACGACTTCGATCTTGATCTTGGGCAGAAAATCCACCACATACTCCGCGCCGCGATACAGCTCGGTATGCCCCTTCTGCCGCCCGAAGCCTTTCACCTCGGTCACGGTCAGGCCGGTGGCACCGAGTTCCGACAGTGCTTCGCGCACTTCGTCCAGTTTAAATGGTTTGATGATGGCTTCTATTTTTTTCATGGATGCTCCCGTAAAAATGGTGTGGCAAGTATAATTCCATTCCCGAATAAAAAGGGTGGTTTCGTAGCGCAACCCATCGTAAAGCTAACCGGCGCCGCGCGGCTTTATCGCGCAGCATCCAGCGACCGAAGGGAGCGAGGTTGAGCGCCATGTTAGCCGTTATTACTGTGGACGCTGGTGGAACTCAATTACATTTCTATCTGGATCACGAATAAATAACATTACCCCACCATCAGGTAAAGTTATTGGCCCCTCTGTAATTTCAATGCCCAATTCATTTAGCGAAACTTCGACCGAATTAATATCAGTTACATCTAATGCAATATGAGTATACCCAGTATGCTTTTCAGGAATATCCATTAATATATTTTCAGTTACCCCCGAGATTGCATTAAGAATAAAATTAATATTAACACCAGACGGATGTTCCATAATTGCTACTGGTTCTGGCCCAATAGGTCCAACAATATATATAAAACCAAGCTGTTCATAAAATTTCCTCGTTTTCTCAATATCCGTTACCCTAATTCCTACGTGATTAATTCCAGATATTTCTTTCATTTCTATCACCTTTTGTTGCTAACTTTTTCATGGCCGTGCCTGACGGCTAACATTTCGATGGGTTGCGGCCTAACGACCTCCACCCAGCCTACCCTAGCAATTTAAATAGTATATCTAAAAATCATCCTGATAGCGCGCGGTGATCGGGTAACGCCAGTCCTTGCCGAAGCCACGATCCGTGATGCGCACGCCGACCGGTGCCTGGCGACGCTTGTATTCGTTGACGCGGATCAGCTTGACCACTCGACGCACGTCCGCCTCGGCATAACCGCGCGCCACAATTTCAGCGATGGTGAGATTTTTCTCCACGTAGCAGGCCATGATGCCGTCCAGCACATCGTATGGCGGCAGGCTGTCCTGGTCGGTCTGGTCCGGCTTCAATTCAGCGCTGGGCGCGCGCGTAATGATGCGCTCCGGGATCACCCGTCCCAAACTGTTGCGGTAGTGCGACAAACGATACACCCAGGTCTTGCTGACATCCTTGAGCAGCGCGAACCCGCCCGCCATATCGCCGTACAGCGTGCAGTAGCCGACGGTCATTTCCGATTTGTTGCCGGTAGTCAGCACCAGCGCGCCGAACTTGTTGGACAAGGCCATCAGTAAATTTCCGCGTATACGCGCCTGCAAATTTTCCTCGGTGGTATCCGGCGCTTTACCTTTGAATGCGTCACTCAGGGTGGCGAGATAAGCATCAAATGTGGGCTTTATATCTAGTTCGTCGTAGCGCACGCCGAGTATGGCTGCCATTTCGCGCGCGTCGTCCAGGCTGATCTGCGCGGTGTAGGGTGATGGCATCATCACCGCGTGTACCTTGTCCGCACCCAGCGCATCCACCGCCACCGCCAGCGTCAGCGCCGAATCAATGCCGCCGGACAGCCCCAGCAACACGCCGGGGAAATTATTTTTGCCGATATAGTCTGTAACGCCCAGGCACAGTGCACGATAGATGCTGTCCTCATGCTTAAGAGCAGGCACGATCTCGCCCGCGATCAATTTCCCATCGCGGATTTCTACCAACTCCAGCGCTTCCTGAAAAGAAACGAATTGATGCGTCAACGCACCATTTTCATCCATGATGAACGAAGCCCCATCGAACACCAGCTCATCCTGCCCGCCCACCAGATTGGCATACACCACTGCCAGCCCAGTTTCGCCGATGCGGTCGCGAGTAGCCTCATAGCGCGACTGTTGTTTGTCAATATGATAGGGCGAGGCATTCAGCACCAGCAACACCTGTGCGCCGGCTTCACGTGCGCGCTGCGCCGCGTGTTCCTGCCAGATGTCGGCACAGATGCTGAGCGCGAATTTAACGCCCTCCAGCTCGAACACACAGGGAGCCACGCCGCGCGTGAAGTAGCGCTCTTCATCAAACACACTGTAATTCGGCAACGCATGTTTGTGGTAGGTAGCGATGATTTTGCCATCGCGCAGCACCGAGGCGGCGTTATAACGCTTGTCGCCGACTTGGTGCGGATGCCCCACCACCACGGAGATACCCGGCACTTTCCGCGCCAGCTCATGCAAGGCCTGTTCGCAGGCACGATAAAAACCGGCATGCAACAACAAGTCTTCCGGCGGATAACCGCACAGGCTCAACTCGGGCGTCAGCAGCAAAGTGGCGCCCTGCTGCCTGGCGCGCTCGGCATATGAGAGAATCTTGGCAGCATTACCCGTAAGGTCGCCGAGCGTGCAATTGATTTGGGCGATCGCGAGTTTCATGTGGGCTCGCCCTCATCAGGCAGCGCAACCGGTTGATCCAGATCCACGCGTTCGATTTTATTGAAGCGGTCGGTTATTTTTCTGCTGCTGATATGTATCAATTCCACATCCTTGTTGGCTTGCCCGATATGCTTGGCCAGATCGCCCATGCGTTCTTCGAAACGATTGAAATCCTTGCCCAGCTTGCCCAACTCATCCTGGATGATATGCACCTGCTTGCGCGTTTCCACATCTTTGAGTACTGCACGTGCGGTGTTTAACACTGCCCACAGCGTGGTGGGCGACACCACCCATACCCGTCTCTGCATCGCGTAATCAATGACATCAGGATGATGCGCGTGTATTTCGGCAAACACCGCTTCTGCAGGCACAAACATCATTGCGCCATCCGATGTCACACCCGGGATGATGTATTTGCTGCTGATGTCATCCACGTGCTTCTTGATATCCGCCTTGAATTGGCGCCGTGCCAGCGCCTTGTCAGATTCGCTCAGGCTGTTGTCGAACATGCGGTGGTAATTTTCCAGCGGAAATTTTGCATCCACTGCCACCATGCCGGTCGGCTCCGGCAGCATGAGCACGCAATCGGCTCGGCTGCTGTTAGGCAGGGTATATTGCATTTCATAGGCCTGTGGCGGCAGCATGTTGCGCACCAGCCCTTCCAGTTGTACCTCGCCGAATGCACCGCGCGAGCGCTTGTCGCCCAGCAGCTCCTGCAAGCTGACCATGTTGGTAGTCAGGCCGTCTATCTTCTTCTGCGCCTCATCTATGGTGGCCAGGCGCGCCACCACGCTGACAAAGGTCTCATTGGTTTTCTTGAAACCCTCGTCCAGGCGCTCGTTTACTTTGCTGCTAATTTGCTCCAGCCGCCCGTCCACCGTCTTGGCCATAGCCTCTACGCTGCCGGACAAATGCTGTGTCGCATTGCGGAATGAATCCTGAATTAGTTTTTGGTCCTCGCGCGCCTGCTCTGCCAGTTTGGCCAGTACTTGTGTCAGCATCTCGCTGCGCAAGGCGTGCAGCGCATCGCGCGTGGCGCGCAATTCCCCGGCCACCGCCGCACGCAAGCGCTCGGACTCGCCAGCCTGCGCTGTGATCAGCCGATCGCCCTGCTTGTTCAAGCCATCATGCAAATCAGACAGCATAGCGCGGTGCTGTTGTTCCAGCACCTGCGCGGCGTGAGCGGGCAGCCTGCGCTGCATGACCAGCAACACGACAGCCAGCAGCAGCGTCAGTACGGCGACAGATAGCAGGATTTCCAGCATGGATGCCTCGAAATGACGAATAGCGCGAAGTATAAAGCATTGCAGGCAGCTATTTATTCACCAGCCGCCTGAATTGTTACTGCGTCGCCTGGTTTCCTGAACCAAGCTCAGGGAGCGGGCCTGCAAACAGACCCGCTTCCCGGCGCAATTTTTTGAGATGCTGGATTTACTGTTTCTTGTCCGTTGGGCATGTGCTCACGCCAAATAGTGCATATCCTGCGCAGAACCCAATTATCCCGGTCAGCACAAGCGGAACACCGATCAGTCCGAACCATTTGTATGGGCTGTCAGTAAGCAGCAGGGAAAGCAGAGCCAGGCCCACAATGACACGTAAGACGCGATCAACGCCACCTTCATTTATTTTCATGATAATTATCCTTCAGTCGAGTAGATGGAAGAGAAGTCAGGTAGGGTGGGCATGTTTTTGTCCCCGCAAGGGGGAGGTCGACGGGTTCCCATCGGCTGCGCCGTTACCCGTTCACACTGCCCACGCGTTTTGTCACCGCGTGGGCACAACCAGCCACTTGCACGGCTTTATCGTGCTAGTGATTTCATCAGACGACAACCCCGTCTGCCCATCCTACCTGCCTGCATGTTAGCAGGAAATCGTGGTACGTCCCTGAGGTTTCCCCGCAAATAAACATCCCCGCCCCAAGGGGCGGGGTATTCTCTGTTATCCCGAGCGTAGTGAGGAATCTTAAGATCCCTCACTACGCTCGGGATGACAACAGCGCTGCAAGCGGCGGGGAATTTACCCGAAAGCGATTAATTGCAACTTATAAATCACCACAAAAGCAGAAGCAATATAGTTGCAAGGGGAAACCATGCTAAGTAGTGTCTAATTGCATAAACGTATGATTGTATACGTAGGTCGGGTTAGGTGCGGCTGTTTGCACCGTAACCCGACGTTGCGCACCAATCACGTCGGGTTACGCGATGCAGCCGCTAACCCGACCTACGGATTAGATGTATGAAACGGCACACGACAGTGGCATACCATTTTGGGGCGTGAATGCTACATAACTAGACCCCTAGAAGCGGTGCCCCCTAGAAGCGCTCATTTTCAATTCTGGCTTGATCATCACGACCGAAGTAATTATTTCCATTCCGGCAGACAAAGCTGCCATGTGGGCATCAGGCGCGGAAACATTTCTATTCCGGCAAGTGCGCTTTGTAAGTTATTCCAGCGTACCAGATCAAATGAATCCCGATACAAGTACGCCACCCAGTCCGCCAGTAGCACGGCTGCATAGGTTTCTGCATCGCTAGTAGCGCAAGTAGACAGTCCAGCGCTATGCTGGTATCCGATCACAACGGTTGCCGCGTCATAGCCCCAGCGATGCAGCGCAACCGCTGATGTGCCTGCAAGCAATGTCACTTCTTCTGACAAACTCGCTTCTGCCGCCGAGGCAACCGGATTGAGTGCTGCCGGAAATTCTGAGAAATGAAGATTGGCAAACAAGGCTTCTATGTGCGCCGCAAGTTCGGGGGTATTCGCCATGTGCCAGAAATTAAAAACCACGGTTAGTCGTGGCTGGGTAACCTCGGTAACGGCATGATAGGAATCAGCGTGCAGCAGGAAACCAACGGCCTTGTTGTATTCAGGATTAACACTGAATACGGCTTCGCCCGCAGGCGCAGAGAACAATTCCAGAACACCGCCATGTTCAGCTTGCCATTGCTTATTGAGTTGCACGACCAGTCGCGCAATTTCATAGCCTAAAAATGGCCGGTCGCTGTGTAACCCAATGACTTGTCCGGGCAGCATTCGTTGAGCCGTGACCAATACACGATTTACTAGTGGCAATCCAATAATCTCGCACATCCTGGCGATTATTTCGGCCTTAAATAGCTCTGGAATTATCTCAGTAACGTCACACATAGAACAGCGGTAAAACTCACCGTCCTGGTGCTGCCATTCAATATCTTGCGAAAATAGCTGATCAAGTGCAGCGCACTGCTCTGCAGAAAATGCGGCATACACGAAGAAAAATGGAAATGGATAGTCGTGGTGGATGGGCTGTGTAAGCAATGACTGGACTCCTTTATGAAGGGCACCTAAATTGTGAGCTTAACTAATAACTTGTCCGTAAATAAGCGCTTGCTATGTGTAGGTCGGATGAGCGTAGCGTTATCCGACAAGGTGTCCGTTCAATTTGACGCGACCACGTCGGATAACGGCGCAAAAAACGCGCCTCATCCGACCTACACGACCTGAGCTACGTTTGTTCCGAATGCCATGAGGGTACGGGTTAAAAATATGGGGCTACGTCGATTGTACTGTGAATTTTTCCTCAATGCGCGAGAATCCTATTTTTTAAATTGACCGACAAAATCATGAAAGACACCGCACTA
>CAMTXD010000060.1:0-11216 GCA_947085625.1 uncultured Gallionellaceae bacterium
AAAAGCGCGCCTCAGAGCCGAGCAGCAAGCGGAGCGTGCCAGGGAGGAGCTGCTTGCGGAGCAGGCCAAGGCAAAAAGTGAAGCGGAAGCCAAGACCCGCGTTGAAGTCGAAAAAGTGCGCCTCAAGGCAGAGCAGGACGCGGAGCGTGGCAGAGTGGAATCTGAAGCCAGGGCGCGCGCAGAGGCTGAAGCAAGGGGCAGGCAGGAAGCAGAAACCCAGGCTCGCGTCGAAGCCGAAAAAGCACGCCTTAATGCAGAGAAGGAAGCGATGCGGGCCAGGGAGAATCTGGCTGCTGTGCAAGCCAGGGAAAAAATGGAGGCCAGACTACTGGCTGAAGAGCGCGCAAGACAGCTTGCCGCCCAGCCCAAGGCGGCATCGCCCGCACCGCTTATCGTTGATGGCGCAGTGAAAGCCAAGGCTGACAAAGAGGCGCACAAACTGGTAGAGGCCCAGGCCAAAGTCTGGTCGGAGGCAGAGCAGCGCGCCCAGATGCAGGTGCTGGCCCAGACGCAGCTAGCAGAAGCGAAGCAGCAATTGGCGCAGCAAGCCGAAGAAATAGCGCAAGCTCAACCTGTTCGGCGGGTGGCAAAAAAGCGAGGCAAGCCACTGCCATTGGGCAAGGCAGGCATAGTCCTGTTTATGGTATTACTGCTGCTGGCCATTCTATTGCCCTACGTTTGGCCGATGCAGGACTATGTCGTGCAAATCGAACAGCGGCTGTCTGCGCAGCTGAAGCAACCGGTGCGTGTCGGACACTTGCGCGCGACCTTGTTGCCCCTGCCGAAGCTGGAATTGCAGGGCGTGACCGTGGGCAAGAACCAGGAGTTGAAAGCAAGCAAGGTGGAGCTGCATTTCGACCTTCCTGCCCTGCTGACTGAGACCAGAATTATTACCCGCGCGAAAATCAGCGAGTTGGCCATCAATGCGCAATCTTTTGATCAGGCGCTGTCGTGGTTGCAGGCAGCGAGTGGAGAGACGCGTTATCCGGTCATGCGCATGGTGTTGCAGCAGGCGCGCGTCAGCGGTGAAGGATTGAGTCTGCCGGTTGTGAATGGCGTGCTGGATTTAGACGGTCAAGGGAAATTGATTAAGGCCGTGTTGAAAAGCGCAGACGGCAAGCTGGGCGTGGAGTTGCAGCCGCAACAGTCACGCTGGCAGATTGCGTTGACTATCAAGGACAGCGCATTGCCGCTGCTGCCGGATATCACGTTCAACGAACTGAACTTGAATGGCGAAGTGGATGCAGGCACGGCCAGTTTCAATCAGATTGACGGAAATCTGTATGGCGGTAAATTGGCTGGCAGCGCGCGCCTGACCTGGCGGAATGGCTGGCGAGTGCAGGGGAATATAAATGTGAAGACTTTGGAGCTGGGGAATGCGTTGCCGCAATTCGGCATTACCGGAGAGCTGGATGGCGATGCCGCTTTTATCCTGCGCGGGGCGAAACTTCCCATGCTGGCCAAGTCACCGCACCTGGAAGGAAAATTCGTGGTGAAGAAGGGGTTCATCAGTACCATTGACATGGTAGAAACCGCGCGTATGTCCGACCGCCAGGGGGCGTCCGGCGGACGTACCCACTTTGACGAATTGAGCGGCGCGCTGAAGGTGGACAACAGCAGCAAGCACCTGCGCCAGATCAGGATTTCAGCCGGAATAATGAGTGCCAATGGCGATGTTGATATTGGCCCGGACAAGCAAGTGTCCGGACGGATGAATGTCTCTTTGAAAGTGCGCACAGAGAGGGGCAGCGTACCGCTGGCGGTGTCCGGCACGCTGGCCGAGCCGGTGTGGCGCGTGGGGCACTAATTCCAATTCCAATTCGTCTGCGATACGGCGTTGGCTTCCTCGCGTACTGGCACGGCGGTATCAATGCCACACGTAGCTTACTGCGTAGTAGATTTGCCTGACTTTGTTGTGCTGTGCCCTTATGATTTCTCTGGCATTAAGCGAATGCCCTGGCGATGCGACTTATGGCGTTTTGCAGATTTTCCATCGAGGTGGCGAAGGACAAACGGATGTAACCCTCGCTGCCGAAGGCCGAGCCGGGCACCACGGCGACGCCAGCCTGTTCCAGCAGATATTCAGATAGCGCCACATCAGTTGCAGCCTTGATCGTGCCGCGTTGGTGCAGCTTGGCGATCGCCGGGCGCACATCCGGGAACGCATAGAACGCGCCGCCACTCGTAAGGCAATGCACACCCGAAATTTTGTTCAGCGCATCCACCACAAAAATATGCCGTTCGCGGAATGCCTTGAGCATAGGCGCGATGCAGCCCTGATCGCCGTTCAAGGCCGCTTCTGCGGCTACCTGTGAAATCGAGGTGGGGTTGGAAGTGCTTTGCGACTGCACGTTCTCCATCGCCGTGATGATGTGTTCCGGCCCACCCGCATAACCGATACGCCAACCGGTCATGGAATAGGATTTGGATACGCCGTTCAGCACCATGGTGCGCGGATACAGGTCGGGGCAGGCATTCAGAATATTGACAAACTTTTCGTCACGCAGCGCGATGTGCTCGTACATATCATCGGTGGCGATCAGAATATTTGAGTGCTGGCGCAGCACTACACCCAGCGCTTTTAGTTCCGCCAGGTTGTACACTGCACCGGACGGGTTGCTGGGGCTATTGATTACCACCATTTTTGTTTTCGGCGTAATGGCTGCGGCCAGTTGCGCGGGCGTCATCTTGAAGTCCTGCTCAATGCCTGCCTGCACAATCACCGGCTTACCCTCTGCGATAATCACAATGTCCGGATAAGACACCCAGTAAGGCGCGGGAATAATGACTTCATCCCCCGGATTGATTACCGCCAGTGACAAATTAAAAAAACTTTGCTTGCCACCGCACGAAACCAGAATCTGTTTCGCGTTGTACTCCAGCCCGTTGTCACGCTTGAACTTGGCGATGACAGCTTGCTTTAACGAGGGTGTTCCGCCGACCGCAGTGTATTTGGTGAAGCCCTTGTTGATCGCGGCGATGGCTGCATCCTTGATATGCTGCGGCGTGTCAAAATCCGGTTCACCTGCGCCCAGTCCGATAATGTCTTTTCCTTCCGCCTTTAATTTTGCGGCGCGTGCCGTGACGGCCAGGGTAGGGGAGGGCTTGATGGCTTGTACGCGTTTCGATAGTTCCAAGATATTTCCTTACGGTTTAAACATAGCCATGAATTATACCTGTGTCGCTGCAAGATAGACGAGCGGGAAAAGGGGAGGCAGGAAAAATAGGACGGCGTACGCTTCTGATATGCCTACCGGGATGATGTCAGCCAAACACTTGAGGTGTCCTTGAGTCATGGTAGCCATTTTTATCCCAGATTGTCCCACGGCTTAAACCCCTCCCAATTGACCCCTCGCTACGCTCTCCCCTTGTCAGGGGAGGGGCAGATTGGCTCTCCCCCTAACAAGGGGGAGCTGGAGGGGGTTTTGGTGCTAATGGATTATTTGGGTTTATTACACCATACCCCGCTCCGCAAACGACAGGCAAGCCGTCCCCGCCACAATGAAGTGATCCAGCACGCGCACATCCACCAGCGCCAATGCTTGTTTCAGTGCATCGGTCAGCAGGTGGTCGGACTGGCTGGGTTCGGCGATACCTGAGGGGTGGTTGTGGGCGAGGATGACTGCGGCTGCGTTGTGGTGCAAGGCGCGTTTGACCACTTCGCGCGGATAGACACTGGTTTGCGTGAGCGTGCCGTGGAACATCTCCTCTGATGCAAGCACACGGTGCTGTGCGTCGAGAAAGATGACCATGAATACTTCCTGCGTGCGCCCACCCAGCAACAACCTCAGGTAATCGCGTACTGCGCCGGGGGAATTTAGCGCATCGCCGCTGCGCATTTCCTCCTGCAAGGCGCGCCTAGCCATTTCCACGGTCGCTTGTAGCTGCACGTATTTGGCCTGCCCCATGCCGTGGATTTGGCAGAATTCTTTCTGGCTGACAGCGATCAGTTTGGTCAGACTGCCGAATTGGGTGAGCATCTCACGCGCCAGATCGACCGCGCTTTTTCCTTTTACGCCGGTGCGCAGGAAGATGGCGAGCAGCTCAGCATCGGAAAGGGCAGCGGTGCCGCGCTGGAGCATCTTTTCCCTCGGTCTGTCTCCTTCCGGCCAGTCTGTAATCGCCATGAGGCGTACTTTCTTGTTAAGATGCGCGTCATTATGGAACAAACTTACACAAAGCGCATCATCCTTGGCCTCACCGGCGGCATTGCCGCGTACAAGGCGGCGGAACTGACGCGTCTGCTGATGAAGCAAAATGTGGCGGTGCAGGTGGCGATGACCGAGGCGGCCTGCCACTTCATCACGCCGACTACGATGCAGGCGCTTTCCGGCAAACCGGTGTTGATGAATCAGTGGGACGATGGCGGAAACGGTATGGCACACATCAATCTGAGCCGTGCTGCCGATGCCATCGTCATTGCCCCGGCCACGGCAGATTTTATCGCCAAGCTGGCGCATGGTCAGGCCGATGATCTGCTTTCCGCTCTGTGCCTGGCGCGAAATTGCCCACTGCTGGTCGCGCCGGCGATGAACCGGCAGATGTGGGAGAACGCTGCGACGCAACGCAACATCGCGCAATTGATTGCTGATGGTGTGACCATCCTGGGCCCGGCCAGCGGCGTACAAGCGTGCGGCGAAGAAGGCATGGGGCGCATGCAGGAAGCAGCAGAATTGGCGCGGGACATTCTCACCTTCTTTCAACCCAAGTTACTGTCTGGCATGAGGGCTCTCATTACCGCCGGTCCGACCTATGAGGCGATAGACGCGGTGCGTGGGATTACCAACCGCAGTTCCGGCAAGATGGGTTATGCCGTGGCGCAGGCCGCGCTGGAGCTGGGCGCGGAGGTAACGCTGATTTCCGGCCCAACTGCATTAAGAACGCCACAGGGTGTACAAGTGGTGCATGTCACCAGCGCGGCGGAAATGTTTGAGGCGGCCAAGCAGCACGTTGCTGCCTGCGATATTTTCATCGGCGTTGCGGCCGTAGCGGATTATCGCGCGGCGCAGTCCATGGAGCAGAAGATCAAAAAAAGCGGCGGCAATTTGACATTGGAGCTGACGCCCAACCCGGATATCCTAGCCTATGTTGCCGGCCTTAAAAAACCGCCATTCTGTGTGGGTTTCGCGGCAGAGAGCGAAAACCTGCGTGTACATGCACTAGCCAAGCGCGCAGCCAAAAAAATTCCGCTGCTCGCCGCCAATCTGGCGCAGCAGGCGATTGGCGCGGACGACAATGAGCTGATTTTATTCGACGATGCGGGTGAGCATGTGTTGCCGCGTGCGGACAAGCTGACGCAGGCGCGGGCTTTATTGCAGCACGTGGCAAAACTCTACCGACCGGAAAGCAAGTCATGAGGGCACCTCTAAAAATCCATATTTCATCTCAACTACGGCGTTGCGATAAAAATTTCTTGCTTACATATCCAACATATACTGCGCTGCAAAACGAAGTTTCAGTGTAGGGTAACCTTTAGGTTGGCCGGAACTAAAATTTTTATCGCGCCTTGTATTTGAGCGAACTATGAATTTTTAGAGGTGCCCATGAAAAATACGATAGATGTCAAAATCCTGGATTCGCGCCTGCATGATCATCCGCCCGCCTATGCCACGCCCGGCTCGGCGGGAATTGATTTGCGCGCTTGCATTACCGACAGTATGATTATCCAGCCCGGCCAGTGCGAACTCATCCCCAGCGGCATGGCCATTCATCTGGCCGATCCGCATTGTGCGGCGATGATCCTGCCGCGTTCCGGGCTCGGCCACAAGCACGGCATTGTGCTGGGCAATCTGGTTGGACTGATTGATTCGGACTATCAGGGGCAGATATTCGTTTCGCTGTGGAATCGAGGCCATCACCCGTTTACGCTGATGCCGATGGAGCGCATGGCGCAACTGGTGATCGTGCCGGTATTGCAAATGCAGTTTAATATTGTCGAGGAATTTTCCCTTAGCCAGCGCGGGGCAGGTGGCTTCGGCAGTACCGGCAAGCATTGATGAATAATTCCAATTCTACTTCGAAGGTGAAACAAGGCGGCGACGAGCGAGCGACGAAGACAGTACATTCAGTACGGCTAGGAGTGAGCGAGGAAGCCAACGCCGTGTCACCGATGAAGTGGAATTGGAATGCGGCCATCGTGCTGTTTGCCCACGGCGCGCGCGACCCGGAATGGGCGCAACCGTTTTTTACGATACGCGACCAGGTCGCGCAGCAGTTTCCCAAGGTGCCGGTGCGTGTGGCCTTTCTTGAAATCATGCACCCTCCACTGCAAGTAGCGATTGCGGAACTGGCGGCGCAGGGTACGGATCACATCACGCTGATCCCGCTGTTCATGGCGCGCGGCGGCCATCTCAAGGAAGACCTGCCGCGCCTGCTCACAGATATTTACCAGCATCACCCCGGCATTCGCTTCCATACTGCGCCTGCCATCGGTGAAGTGGATGCCGTGCTGCAATGCATCGCGCAGTGGGTGGGCGCGCAATATCTATCGGCGCAATAAAAAACCAGCAGATGTAGGATGGGTGGAGCGGCTGCATGCATAACCCATCATTAGGGCTAATCAGGTATCAGGAAAAGCGACTCCCGCCTATCACCGCTTCAATTTCGGCGAAGGTGCGCGCGACTTCCGTGGTCTGGATTTGCACGCCCAATTGCCGCGCGATCTGTGTCGCGGAGAACAGGCCGCGCACCGCCTGGCTGCCGTCCGAATTTTCTTCCACCGCCATGGCATGTTGGCGTCCGGCCTGTTTCAGCGTGGCGACGACATGGCCGACTTTGGCACCCAATACATCTTGCAATTTCAACACCTCCAGTTCGTGCTGCGGCGTCATGATGTCGCGCACCGTGATGTCGGCATGTGTGCCGCCCACGTTTTGCAGGAAACGCATGGGTTTTTCGCCGAGTATGTCGGTCGCCGTCAGCAGGCCCACGACCTTGCCGCCGTCATCCAGTACCAGCAGCAGGCGCACGCCGTAGCTGATCATCTTGGCGTTGGCCGTGTCCATCGAGGTCATGGCGCGCACATTGACCACCGACACGCTTTTCAGGTCGGTCATCACGCTGACTGCGGGGTCGTCCAGGGTCACCCGCTCGGGCAACACCTGCATGGGGCGTAGAAAAGTTGTACCGGTCTTGAACGGGTGGCCTGCAAGGGGAGCATATTCTCTAATCATGATTTATCCTTTCTTACCAGATCTACGATCATTACATTTTCACTTTAGTTCTTTGCTGTTGTTAAGTAATTAATTTTTGGCTCGTCAGCGGAATCGGTGGGTAATTGTAGCTGATTTTCGACATTAAGTTGTGTTGGATTGAATTTCAAGATGCAGTCGTGAGGAAGCGATACAGCTTGCGACAAGAAGCATCAAAAGCATCTTGTTCCTGCTGTTGCCTGCTGGTGCCTCGAAACCATCGGCCACTTCCAATAAGGTTGATTTTGGGACTAATTCCTTAACGGTCGTCATTACTCGTTACCATTGCGCCTCGCCTGCGCATCTACCTACGCATCAAGCGGCCCATTGACTTTCCAACCTACAAGGCTAGATACTTGGCCCGTGGCTAGCGGTAACCAAGGCGGAATTCGCACCCGCTCGTTTGCGCAACATTGCCAAACTGCAACCAAGACATGCCCCTGAGATTTTTTTGGGTGACCCCGCTACGCGGCCAACTGCGGTTTTCAGGTTGAACCGGCATCAGGGCATGGCCGCTGCAGGGGAGTTTGTTGGCGCGGGTTCGGCTGCCGGATTTTTTCCCGCCCCCAGGCTCATCCTGCTGATGAGCCTCTTGCCGCCATCGTCCTGTTGCACCGGCGCGCCCACGCTGATTCTGCCGGCATCCACTTGACCCAGCATGATCAGCGTCTGCTTCACCGCCTCGCCGCGCACCTGCGCCAGCTGCCGCAGTTCGGGATCGGTCACTGGGATTTGCAGGATCAGGCGCTCCAGCATCTCGGCATGCGGCGATTTCATCGCGTCTCTGGTGTTTTCCAATTCGGCTTTCAGCGCCCTCACCCCGCCCTGCCTAGCGAAACGCTCGCCATACAAGTCTTCCAGCGCTTTCTGCACGCGCGCGTTGGTGGTGTCGACCGGGCCAGGTTCCTGCTCGGGTTCGATCTTCAGCCCCATGCGCTGGGCTACATCGCGGCGTATCCATAGCGTCTGGATGGCGCGGGTATCGCCCTGCACTTCATACGCTGGCGTGATCAACAGGGTGAGCACGGGACGCTTGGCCAGCGCCGCGCCGACAGCTTGCAGCTTTTCCTGTTCCGGCGGCAGCAGCGTGCTTGCACCGAAATCGAATTCGACGACTTCCAGCTTGTCGGCGCTGATGCCAAGCAGGCTGCCGAGCGCGCGGAAGGGCGCGGTCACCAGATTGGTCAGTACGTTGACGATGGCTTTCCGGATGATTTTTCCGTAGCTGAACTGCGGATCGTCAAGGCTGCCGGTCACCGGCAGATCGAGGACGATGATCCCGTCGCCGTCCTCCAGCAGGGCGATGGCGAGGTCGAGCGGCAGCTTCATCACGTCTGGGCTGTCAACCTGCTCACCCAGCTTCAGCTTGTTGATCACGAACTTGTTGTCGCCCGTCAGCTGGCGCTGCTTGATCTTGTATTCGAGATCGACCGAGAGCTTGCCGGAATCAATTTTGCGCCCGGCGAACTTGCCCGAATACGGCGTCATATTGGTCATTTCCAGGTTACGAAAAGTCAACTCCAGGTCGGTGAAATCAGTCGCCCGGAACGGTTGGATCGAGCCGCGTATGCGCGCCGAACCGAACTCGTCGACCTTGCCGTCGAGTTCCACCAGCGTCCTGGTCGCCGGATCGGTCGAGAGCCCGGTGACCACCCCGCCGAGGTCATACATGCGGGTGCCGAACTGCGGTATCAGCGAGAGGTCGGCAAATTCTGCATTCGCACCGACGATGCGCAGGCGTTCGATAGCCAGCGGAAATGCGAGGGATTGAGCGGGCGCTTGGAGCGTGGATTTGGCGGTCGGCTTGTCCGGCGGCGAAGTGCGCAGGATGCGCTGCAGGTTGGTCGATTTGTCCTCGAAAATAATCACCTTGCCGAATGGGTTCAGCGCCACCAGTTCGTTCATGTGCACGCGATTCGGGCCGAGCTTCACTTCCAGGCTGTCGGACGACAGCTTCTTCCAGCCGAGGAAGGCCTCTTCGGTTTTCTCTTCGGTGATGGCCACATCGTCCACCGTGAAGCCGCCGTCATAATCCAGCTTCATGCCCGACTTTGCCTGCACAAACGCCAGCTTGCCGCGGGTCGACGCCGTACCCGAATGCAGATTGAGGCTGGCAAACTGGTTGACGTAGGGGGCAAAGGGCTGCAGCGACAGTCCAACCAGATTGAGGTCCAGCCTGCCCGACGCCTTGCCCGGGATGACCGTGCCGCTGGCGCTGAAGTTGCCGCCATGTTTGAGCGAAAAGCCAGCCTTCAGCGGCACCGCTTTGTTCATGTCCAGGCTGAGGTTTGTCAGTGTGGCAAAGCCCTTGGCGACAATGAGCCTGACTGGCGCTGCGGGCGACTGGTCGACGATGTTGACTTCGACGTCGTCGAGACTGAGGCGTGCCAGTTGCACCTCCATCGGCGCAGCCGTTGCGGTTCCTGCCTGAGCAGGGGGAGTTGCAGGCGCACCGGGCGCCTTTTTCAGGACGTCTGTCCAGTTGAGGTTTTTTTTCTTGTCCAGTACCACGCTGGTTTTTGCGCCGCTTAGTTCCACTGCGTCGATGACGAGTCTATTTTCCGCCAGCTTCATCCCCGCATTGACCAGCGTCACGCGTTGCAACTCCGCCACCAACTTCGACCCCGACCGCACCTGGATCGGACCCAGCGCGGCGTTCACCGGGCCCACTTCAATGTTGGTCGTGGCACCCACTTCGCCGCTCAGCGCTGCGGTTAGGTCGAAGCCCTCGGTCGTGACGCCGAGCGGCGTGGCAAAGCCCCGATCGGTGAAACGCGCCGTCCAGTCGGTCAGTTTTATTTCGCGTACGCCGATTTTCCACGGAGGGATTGGCGCGGCAGCTTCAGGCGCCGCCGGTTTGGCCACGGCCGGGCGCTCAGCCGCAGCAAACAGCGTTTGCCAGTCCAGCACGCCTTTGACGTCGCGCATCGCCGCGAACTTGCCGCCGACCAGGCTGACGCCCGCCACGTCGATTTGCCGCTTGGCCAGATCCAGGTTCGCATTGCTGACGCGCGCCTCGGCGAGTTGCAGCACCGGCGCGCCGTCGTGCGGCGCCAGCACCAGGTTCTGCACGATGAGATTGGCACCGTTGACCTGCAGCCAGGGTACGTCCTCGCCCGTCTTATCGCGTACCATGGCGAAGCGGTAGCGCAAACTGGCGGCGAGCGTGCCGGACGGCAGCTCGAAGTTGCGCGGACTTTTGATCACATGCAGCAGATTGTTCAAGCGCACGCCTTCCAGCCCGAGTTCGCCGCTCGATGCGAGCGGATTCAGCCCGACATCACCCTTCCATTTGAGCGTTCCGCCCTGCTCAGATAACTTGGCCATGATCTGGTAATCGCCGCGATCCTCGGGCAGGGTGGACAGGCCATCGAGCTCGATGCCAAGCGGCTGAAGCCTTGCCTTGAAGGGCTTGCCCACGCGGTTGGCATCGGTGTATTCGATGTTGCCGTTGTCGATTCTGATGTGGTCGATCAGCACCCGTGCGAGGGTGTCAGACGGCGGCGCCTTGTCTTCCTTGAGCTTGGCGATCAGAGCCGCCCAGTTCAGCTTGCCGCTGGGGCGAACTTCCACGCTGACACTCGGGCGATCAAGCTCGATGGACTGGATGCGCCAAGCCCAGAGGAACAGTCCAGTGGTATCGAGGTTGACGTAGAGCCGACTGAAACTGGCCAGTGGCGCGCCATTCATCTCGGCCAGTTTGAGGCCATCCACCGTAGCTTCCAGCGTGAACGGATTGAATTTTACCTGCTCGGTGCTCAACTGGCTGGCAAGCCTGGTTTCGCCCACCCATGGCAGCAGTTTCTGCGCCAGCGGGTTGACCAGAAAAAACCCGAATACCAGATACAAGCCGAACATCCCGGCGACAATCAGAACCGGCAAACTCAGAGCTATTTTGACGATATGCATCCACATGCTGCTCTCCTTGTTTACTTGGTCTGCATGACCTCTAGCCCGAACATTTCATAAATTGACACGCGCCCTCGCTAGTCTTTTGTTTGCCGTAGCACGCGTAGCGGGCGTCGT
>CAMTXD010000061.1:0-6097 GCA_947085625.1 uncultured Gallionellaceae bacterium
TCGGTGTAGCTCGACACATGGATGATCTCCATGCGATCCAGCAGCGCGGCGGGGATGTTCATGCTGTTCGCGGTGGCCACGAACATCACATCAGACAAATCGTATTCGACCTCGACATAGTGATCTACAAAAGTGTGGTTCTGCTCCGGGTCGAGCACCTCCAGCAGCGCCGAGGAAGGGTCGCCACGGAAATCCATGCCCAGCTTGTCCACTTCATCCAGAAGGAACAGCGGATTCTTCACGCCCGTCTTGGTCATGTTCTGTAAAATTTTGCCCGGCATGGAGCCGATATAAGTGCGGCGATGGCCGCGGATTTCCGACTCGTCGCGCACCCCGCCCAGCGACATGCGCACGAACTTGCGTCCGGTGGCGCGCGCGATGGACTGCCCCAGAGAAGTCTTTCCCACGCCGGGCGGGCCGACCAGGCACAGGATGGGCGCTTTCATCTTTTCTACACGCTGCTGCACCGCGAGATACTCGACGATGCGCTCCTTGACTTTGTTCAGCCCGTAGTGATCCGCTTCCAGCACCTCTTCGGCATGTTTAAGATCGGCGTTGATCTTGGTTTTCTTTTTCCACGGCAGCCCCACCAGCACATCAATGAAGTTGCGCACCACCGTCGCCTCGGCCGACATGGGAGACATCAGGCGCAGTTTTTTCATTTCGGACTCGGCCTTGGTGCGCGCCTCCTTGGGCATATGCGCAGCCTTAATTTTCTTCTCCAGTTCATCAATATCAGCGCCTTCTTCGCCCTCGCCCAATTCCTTCTGGATCGCCTTGACCTGTTCGTTCAGGTAATACTCGCGCTGGCTCTTTTCCATCTGGCGCTTGACGCGCCCGCGGATGCGTTTTTCCACTTGCAAAATATCCAGCTCCGCTTCCAGCAGGCCCAACAGATGCTCGAGGCGCTTGCGCACATCAAAAATTTCCAGCACTTTCTGTTTCTGCTCCAGCTTGAGCGGCAAGTGTGCGGCGATGGTATCCGCCAGCCGTCCGGCATCGTCTATGCCAGCCAGCGAGGTCAGGATTTCCGGCGGAATCTTCTTGTTGAGTTTGACGTACTGGTCGAACTGGCTGATCAGGGCACGGCGCATCGCTTCGGCCTCATGGCCGAAGCTGTCATCCAGTGGAACCGGTTCGATATCCGCGTCAAAATGCGTCTTCTGATCCAGCACGCGCAAAACTTTGGCGCGCTGCGTCCCCTCCACCAGCACCTTGACCGTACCGTCCGGCAATTTGAGCATCTGCAGGATGTTGGCAATGCTGCCGACGCGATACAGATCGTCCATGGCCGGCTCATCCTTAGCGGCCGTTTTTTGCGCCACCAGCACGATGCTCTTGCCCGCCTCCATGGCAGACTCCAGCGCCTTGATGGATTTCGCGCGCCCGACAAACAAGGGGATCACCATGTGCGGGAACACCACCACATCGCGCAACGGCAGTAGTGGGAATGGGCTGGCAGCAGGTAAATTAGTGTCGTGTTCGGTCATAGCAGGGACTCTTCATTAAATTAACTTGGCAGTTAGATGAGGGCACGGCGCAATAATTCAAGTCGCCGCGCATCACTTTGTTTATCAATAATTAAGCTGCCTTGGGCGTATCCGCATACAACACCAGGGGCTTGATCTCGCCACTCGCGCTGTTTTCATCCAGCACGACCTTACTCACGTTCTGCAGCGAAGGCAGGTCGAACATGATGTCAAGCAAAGCCTGTTCCAGGATAGAGCGCAGACCGCGCGCGCCGGCCTTGCGCGCCAGCGCCTTTTTGGCGATGGCCTGCAACACCCCACCACGGAATTCCAGCTCCACGCCTTCCATGGCAAACAGTTTCTGGTACTGCTTGGTCAGCGCATTCCTGGGCTCGGTCAGTATCTGAATAAGCGCCGTTTGATCCAACTCCTCCAGCGTGGCCACCACCGGCAGGCGGCCGACAAACTCGGGGATCAGGCCGAACTTGATCAAGTCTTCCGGCTCCACCTCGCGTAACACCGCCCCCACGCCCTTCTTGTCATCGCGCTTGGTCAGGTCCGCGCCGAAGCCAATACCGGCCTTTTCGGAACGGTTACGTATGACCTTTTCCAGGCCGTCGAACGCACCACCGCAGATGAACAAAATGTTGGTAGTGTCCACCTGCAAAAACTCGGTGTTCGGATGCTTGCGTCCACCCTGCGGTGGCACCGACGCCTTGGTACCCTCGATCAGCTTGAGCAGCGCCTGCTGCACGCCCTCGCCGGAAACATCGCGGGTGATCGAAGGGTTGTCCGACTTGCGCGAAATCTTGTCTATCTCGTCTATATAAACAATTCCGCGCTGGGCGCGCTCCACATCGTAATCGCACGCCTGCAACAACTTCTGGATAATGTTTTCGACATCCTCGCCGACATAACCTGCCTCGGTCAGCGTGGTGGCGTCGGCCATTACGAACGGCACATTGAGCAGTCGCGCCAGGGTCTGCGCCAGCAGGGTCTTGCCGGAACCGGTCGGCCCGATCAGCAGGATGTTGCTCTTAGACAGCTCCACCCCGTCCTTGTCGATGCTCTTCAGTCGCTTATAGTGGTTGTACACCGCCACGGATAAAATTTTCTTGGCCTGCTCTTGGCCGATCACATATTCATCGAGGCGCGCGCGGATTTCATGCGGCACCGGCAGGTCATCTGCGCCCACCTTGCCGGGCACGCCGCTCTGAATTTCCTCGCGGATAATGTCGTTGCACAGCTCGATGCACTCGTCGCACACGAACACGGATGGGCCTGCAATCAACTTGCGCACTTCATGCTGGCTCTTGCCGCAAAACGAGCAATACAGCAATTTGCCATCTTTGCTTTTATCTATTGCCATTTAAATCTCCTGCTTTGTTTATCGGTAGCATATGCAGTTTCTTTACCCTCTCTCCGGCTCTGATGGAACGACTAGCCATTCCACTAAGCAACCAAAAGGCGCTTGCCAAGTGGCTGGTTATCCCCCAGAGGGGGAGAGGGGCAAGGTATCGCTACGCGAGTTTCACGTTAGATACGCTTGTCCAGTACCTTATCCACCAAACCATATTCAACCGCATCAGCCGCATTGAGAAATTTGTCGCGCTCGCTGTCACGGGCAATTTCCTCGACGCTACGGCCGGTATGCTGCGCCATCAAGAGATACAGACGTTCGCGCAGGCTCAAAATGTATTTAGCATGAATCTCGATGTCCGTCGCCTGCCCCTGGAATCCGCCCAGCGGCTGGTGGATCATGACCGTGGAATTGGGCAGTACAAAGCGCTTGCCCTTGGCACCAGCCTGCAACAAAAAAGCACCCATGGAGGCCGCCATGCCGATGCACAGCGTGGATACGTCCGGCTTGATGAATTGCATGGTGTCATAAATCGCCATGCCCGCAGAAATAGACCCGCCGGGTGAATTGATATACAGATGGATTTCCTTGTCTGGATTTTCCGACTCAAGGAATAACAATTGTGCCACCACCAGATTGGCGACGTTATCGTTGATCGGCCCCACCAGAAAAATCACGCGCTCCTTGAGCAGGCGCGAATAGATATCGTAGGCGCGCTCCCCGCGCCCGCTGGTTTCTATCACCATCGGTACCAGACCCAAATTTTGCGGCACGGAGTTTTGCGCTGTATCGTTGTACATGATCAGTTTTTCCCCATCAACTCATTAAATTCCAGCGCCTTGCCGGTGACCTTGGCAGTATCCATCACCCAGGCCACCACATTATCTTCCTGCACCAGGTTTTCCACATCCCGCAAGCGCGACGGGTCACTGTAGTGCCACGCCACCACCTCTTCCGGGTGTTCATAACCGTATGCATATTCCTGTACCAGTGCCTTGACTTGCTCGGGCGTGGCTTGCCAATTATACTGTTTGATCAATGCCGCTAATATCAGTCCCAGCTGGACGCGTTTTGTCGCCTGCTCGGTAAACCGCTCGGGCGGAATGGACATACCCGGCATATTCAACCCGCGCTCTTTCATCTCGCGTAAGGCCTGTTGCGAGAGTATCTTCACTTCGGCCTCCAGCAACACCTTAGGCACATCCAACTGGCTGATTTTCAGCAACACAGCCATGACGTTGTCCTTGTTGCGCAGCTTGAGGAGGCGCTCGGCTTCACGCGCCAGATTGGTGCGGATTTCCGCCTTTAGTTTTTCTACGTTACCATCCTTTATCCCCAGCGACTTGGCAAATTCATCGTCCAGTTGCGGTGAGTGCGGTGCTTCCACCATATGCAGATTAATGGTGAAGGTTACTTCTTTGCCAGCCACATTTTTGCCGTGATAATCCTTGGGAAAAGTCATATCAAAAGATTTTATTTCACCGGCTTTCATGCCGATGATGGTCTCTTCAAAATCCAGCAACAGGCGCCTGCCACCCAGCACCACCTTAAAATCCTTGACCTCGCCGCCCTCGAATACTTTACCGTCCAGCTTGCCGGTAAAATCAATGCGCACCTGGTCTCCTGTTTGTGCGGCACGGTCGCAAGGCTCGAATATCAAGTGCTTTTTGCGCAGTGTGGCGATAGTGTTGTCTACGTCATCTTCACTCACGGTATAAGTCGCACACTCCACACTTTCCAGCGCTATATCCCCCAAGATTACTTCTGGATAGACTTCAAAAGTCGCGCTATACTCAATCTGCGCGGCGGCGGGATCGGCAGTCGTAATCTCGTACTTAGGGTAGCCAGCCACTTTCAGACTGTTGACCAGCACCGCCTCGGCGAAAGAGCGTTGCAAGGCATCACCCAACACTTCCTGATGTACTTGCGCGCCATGCTGCTGCTCCACAATTTTTAAGGGCACTTTGCCCGGCCTGAAGCCGGGCGCCTTGGCGGTTTGACCCAAACGCCTCAGGCGCGTCTCGACCTCACTGCGGATCTGTTGCTGGGGGATGGACGCATTAATACGACGCTCCAACGCGCCCAGAGTTTCTACACTAGCCATAATGACTTTCCTCGATATTTAAATGATCTTGGGGGTAATGGTAACAACAACTGCCGAAGGCGAAGGATAACATAATGGAGCAAGGTGGCCAAAGCATCTGCCACCATGGCGGTGGCGCTGTCAGACCGAAATGGCTCAAATTATGCTTACCCAGGCAAAATTTTCCGCCAATAAATTGAGATGCGTGCCACGCAAATTCCGGTATTATTGACGTGCGATGACTCATCAACCTTGGCACGAATCGTCAGCAAGGAAAAGAACATGAAATTTCAACCGCGAAACGCACCACGCAACCCACCTATTTCGCCCGCGCTGGAAAATCATATACGGGTACCTCTCGGGAGGAATATTGCATGAACACTCACCAGCGCGGCACGCCAAACCACCACACGCCCGCACCACAAGAAAAAGATACCGATGATGATCAGACGCGCCTGATCGAGCGCCCCGACAGCTACTATTGGCAGGACAAGCTCACTGAAAAAATGTATGGCCCTTTTGCCACCCGCACCCAGGCGATGGAGGACATGCAGTACCGGGAAGAGAATAATTACGAAGAGGGTGAAACGCTGGAAGAAGCAGAGGCAGAGATTGGCATGACCAACTGGATTGATCCGGACACTGGCCAACCAGCCGAAGGCCAAACGCCACATCTCAACGACAAATAATCCTGCCTAGGCCACATCTCAACGACAAACAGTCCTGCCTGGTGCGAAAGGAGAGACTCGAACTCTCACGCCTTGCGGCGCTGGAACCTAAATCCAGTGCGTCTACCAATTCCGCCACTTTCGCTCATGCCTTGAACCAGGGTGATTATATCACGCGGCAACAATTCAGATAAAAAATGCAGGCAGATGGCTTGCCCATTCATTAACCGATTTTCACCACCGTCCGCCCATGCGATTGTCCGTGCAACATAGCCTGAAATGCCTGGGGCAATTGCGCGAACGGGATGGTATGCGCCAGCGAATCAAGCTGCGCCGGATGCAATTCCTGCGCCATCCGTCGCCATAGTTTTTCACGCAACGGCATGGCAGTATTGGCTGAATCAATGCCGATGAGGCGCACGCCGCGCAAGATAAAGGGATGGGGCTACGTCGATTGTACTGTGAATTTTTCCTCAATGCGCGAGAATCCTATTTTTTAAATTGACCGACAAAATCA
>CAMTXD010000062.1:0-6443 GCA_947085625.1 uncultured Gallionellaceae bacterium
AGCCATGTGCCGCAAAAATAGTGCAATCCATCCCGTAGCGGTCTCACCAATCGGGTGAAACGATGAATCATGAATAAATTTATTGGAATCATTTTGTTAAATACCCAGATGAGCGGTCAACTGGGGTTTCTAGGATTATACGTCCTGCGCAGACGCAGCATCTCGTACACCTGAATACGGGCACTGAATTCTTGCGGCGCGTCGAAGACAAAGGCGCGGTGCGCGCTGAAGAGTTGCTTGAGTGCCGCGGCGTCCTGTTTACCAAGCGCGATCTGCCGTTAAATTAAGCCTGCCTGCCATATGCCATCACAAAGAATAATCGTAATCCACCGTCAACGGCGCATGATCGCTAAAGCGCTGTTCCTTATAGATGCCGGCCGAGCGCGCGGTGTGTGCGATGCCTGGCGTGGCAATCTGGTAGTCAATGCGCCAACCGACATCTTTGGCCCAGGCCTGGCCGCGGTTTGACCACCAGGTGTAGGCTTCCAGCTCGGGATGAAGATTGCGGAACACGTCCACGAAGCCGACCTCGCCGAATAGCTCGGTCAGCCACGCACGTTCTTGCGGCAGGAAGCCGGAATTCTTTTTGTTGCCGCGCCAGTTTTTTAAATCTTTTTCGGTGTGGGCGATATTCCAGTCGCCGCATAAAATCACTTCGCGCCCGCTGTCGTGCAAGTCGCGCAGATGAGGCATGAAGGCCGCCATGAAACGAAATTTCACCGCCTGCCGCTCGTAGCCAGAGGAGCCGGAAGGCAGGTATAGCGACACCACACTCAAGCTGCCGAACTGCGCTTCGATATAACGGCCTTCAGCATCAAACTCGGCCAACCCCAAGCCTACAATGACCTTGTCCGGCTTGAGTTTCGAGTAGATGCCCACGCCGCTGTAGCCTTTTTTTTCGGCATAATGAAAACAGCCGTGGTAGCCATGCGGAGCGAGCATGGCCGGCGTCAGGTCGGCGGCCTGCGCTTTGAGTTCCTGCACACAGACGATATCGGCATGCTGTTGCGCCAGCCATTCCAGCAGACCTTTGCTGAAGGCCGAGCGGATGCCGTTGAGGTTGAGCGAGATGATGCGCACGAAAAAATTCTCCCGAAAAATTCTTCTAGCCTAGGGAAGCGCAGATTAATTTGAGTTCTAAGCAAGACTAGGCGCGAACAAAAAATTTTGACGCCGCATATTGGTAATATGTAAGGAGAAATTTTTTGTGAGTAACGACGTATTGCGACGAAATCGGATTAATCTGCGTTTCCCTAGGGGCTGCTATTATAATGGAGGCACCTCAACCTTCTGCCTTAATTTATATGTTCGCATTTCGCCAGGATTTCATTCGCTTTGCCATCGGGCAAAACGTGTTGCGCTTCGGTGAATTCCAGACCAAGGCCGGGCGCTTGTCGCCTTATTTTTTCAATGCCGGTCTGTTCAATGACGGCGCATCGCTGAAACAGCTCACACAGTTTTACGCACAGGCCATCCTGGCTGCCGAAATCCCTTTCGACATGCTGTACGGCCCTGCTTACAAAGGTATCCCGCTTGCCGCCGGTACCGCCATCGCGCTGGTGGAACAGGGCCGCAACGTGCCTTATTGCTTTAACCGCAAGGAGGCCAAGGATCATGGCGAGGGCGGCAGCACGGTGGGCGCTGTATTGCAGGGGCGCGTGCTGATTATTGACGATGTGATTTCCGCCGGTACCTCGGTGCGCGAGTCCATCGAATTGATCCGCGCTGCGGGCGCTGTACCCTGTGGCGTGGTGGTCGCGCTGGATCGCATGGAACGGGGCCAGCACACAGGGCAGGAAGGGGGCGAACTTTCCGCCGTGCAGGAAGTACAGCGCAACTATGGCATTCCGGTACTGTCCATCGCCACGCTGGACGACTTGCTCAGTTATTTGCAGGATAATGTCGAAATGGCGCAGAATCTGTTGGCGGTGCAGTCTTATCGTGATCGTTATGGGGTTAAAAATGGCTAACGCAAAAATTCTTGGCGCAGGTCTGGTGCTGCTCGCCGCATTCAGCACAACAGCCTGGGCAAAACTATACAAATGGGTGGACGAAAAGGGCGTGACCAACTACGGCGAAACCATTCCGCCGGAATATGCCGATAAGGACAACGTGCAGCTTAATGACAAGGGGCTCGTGATCAAAAGGAACGAAAAAATAAATACCGAAGAGCGTCGCGCCCAGGAAGAGACGTCAGCTAAAAAACGCATCCAAGATGAGGCCGCGCTCGAACTGCAGCGCCGTGACAAAATGCTGCTGAACACTTACAGCAACGAGCAGGAAATTGATTTGGCGCGTGACCGCAACCTGCAACAGGTGGAAACGCGCCTTACCAGTGTCAATTTACTACTGAAATCCGCCCAGAAAAGTCAGGAAGGATATCGGCAAGAGGCGAATAAAATAACAAAAAGCGGCAAGACTATCCCCACCTCATTGCAGGCCGACCTCATCGAGTCCGAAAATAAAGTTACGCGGCTGCAACTGGATTTAGCCACGGCACAGGAAAAGTTGGCTGCGGTCAGGGCGAGTTTTGAAGTTGCTAAGGTACGCTACCGTGAGCTGACAGGGAGCGGCAAGAAATAAACCTGGGAAAAACATTTGTCCGCAGATGGCGCAGTTGCGTAGTGTGCGCTGTGCGCACAGCGCACACTACGCTTGACCCGACCTGCACGGGTTGCCATTGTGTCGCAACAAGCGCTTAATCGAGTGCCATGAGGGTCATGCGCCCATCAACCGCCGCAAGGCTTCGTGATATTTGTCCGAAGTTTTTTGCAGCACCTCGGCAGGCACACTTGGTGCGGGGGGTTGCTTGTTCCAGCCGGAAGCCTCCAGCCAATCGCGCACAAATTGCTTGTCGAAGCTGGGCGGGTTGCTGCCCACCCGATATTCCTCCGCAGGCCAGAAGCGCGACGAATCGGGCGTCAACGCCTCATCTATCAGATACAGCTTGCCGGTTTTGTCCACGCCGAACTCGAATTTGGTGTCGGCAATGATGATGCCCTTGGTCGCCGCATATTCAGCTGCCTGGGTATACAGCGCCAAGGTTGCATTGCGTACTTCATTGGCGCGCGCTGCGCCGAGTAATTTTACCGCCTGCTCGAAGGAAATATTTTCATCATGCTCGCCCATCGCGGCTTTGCTGGACGGGGTGAATAATGGTTGCGGCAGTTTTTGCGCCTCGAGCAATCCGGCAGGCAGTGGAATGCCGCACACCGCTCCGGTTTTCTGGTAATCCTTCCAGCCGGAACCAACCAGATAGCCGCGCACGATGGCCTCGATCGGCAGCGGCTGCAGGCGTTTCACTACAAAGGCGCGGCCTTGGATTTGCGCACGCTCGGCATCCGTTTTTACGACCGATTCTGGCGCAATGCCGGAAAGGTGATTGGGAATAATGTGTCCCAGCTTGTTGAACCAGAAATTGGACAGCGTGGTCAGCACCGCGCCCTTGCCGAGAATAGGATCGGGCAGGATGACATCAAAGGCGGACAGGCGGTCAGTTTGCACGATCAATAAATGTTCGTCGTCCACGCCGTAAATGTCACGCACCTTGCCGCAGTGCAGCAGCGGCAGGCTGCTCAAGTTGGATTCATGTAAAGCGGACATGTTGCTCCTTAAAATCCTAACCCCTCCCGACCTCCCCTTGTCAGGGGAGGAATCAGCTGTCCCTCCCCTGATAAGGGGAGAGCGTAGCGAGGGGTCCCCTAGGAGGGGTTGGTTTAACTCAGTGGTGGCAAAGTCGTGGCAAAGTCGTTGCGGCAATCACTTCGGCTTGTTTCTTACGATAGCTGACTAGCTTCTGCGCCAGTTGACCATCGTTCAGCGCCAGCATAGCCACCGCAAACAATCCGGCATTAGCGGCACCCGCTTCGCCGATGGCGAAGGTGGCGACTGGAATATCCTTGGGCATTTGCACGATGGACAGCAGTGTATCCATGCCTTTGAGATGTTTGGACGGGATGGGGACACCCAGCACCGGCAGGGCAGTTTTGCTTGCCACCATGCCGGCCAGATGCGCCGCGCCAGCAATGAAACATTGCACGCCTTGAGCCGTCATGTCCTTGATGTAATCGAACAACAGCTCGGGCGAATGGTGCGCGTAAATCACGCGCGCATCGTAAGCCACGCCGAAATCCTGCAACTGGCGCTCGGCCTCCTGCATGATTACCCAGTCATCGCTACTGCTCATTACGATAGAAACTTGCAGTTTGTTCATGGGCACCTCATGCCCTAACTTCCCTTGTGATAACCCATCACGCGCTCCACTTCATTTTTAGAGCCAAGTATAACCGGCACGCGCTGATGCAGGCCAGTGGGTTTGAGTTCCATGATGCGTTCGCGCCCAGTGGAGCTCAGGCCGCCGGCCTGTTCCACGATAAAGGACATCGGGTTGGCCTCATACAACAGCCGCAGCTTGCCTGCCTTGCCAGGTTCCTTGGTGTCGAACGGATACATGAAAATGCCGCCACGGGTCAAGATGCGGTGCACTTCCGCCACCATCGAAGCTACCCAGCGCATGTTGAAATTTTTCTCGCGCCCACCCGGAGTTTTACCCTTCACGCATTCGTCCACGTAGCGTTGCACCGGCGCTTCCCAGAAACGCTGGTTGGACATATTAATGGCGAATTCTGCGGTATCAGTTGGAATACTCATGTTCGGATGGGTCAGCATGAATTCGCCGATATCGCTGTCCAAAGTAAAGCCATTCACGCCATTGCCGGTGGTGAGCACCAGCATGGTGGATGGGCCATACAGCGCATAGCCTGCGCATACCTGCTTGGTGCCGGGCTGGAGAAAATCATCCGCCTTGGGGTTGGTGATGCCTTCTGGCGCACGCAGAATCGAAAAAATTGTACCGACGGAAATATTGACGTCAATATTGGACGATCCGTCGAGAGGATCGAACACCAGCAAATATTTCCCTTTGGGATATCTGGCCGGGATGGGATAAATATCATCCATTTCTTCGGAGGCCATCGCGGCCAGATGGCCGCTCCACTCGTTGGCATGAATAAAAATATCGTTGGTGATGATGTCGAGTTTTTTCTGGGTTTCCCCTTGCACGTTTTCACTGCCCGCGCTGCCCAGCACCCCTATGAGATCTCCCTTGCGAACAGTATGTGCAATCATCTTGCATGCGGTAATGACATCACTTAGCAGACCGGTAAAATCACCGCTCGCGCCGGGGATGCATCTTTGTTCTTCGATAATAAATTGCACTAAATTCTTGCTCATGTACTTTTCTTTCTATGCTGGTTTATGAACTTGTCCATTTTACAGGTTTTATCGTTCACTCTCCATGCCTGTGTATGCCTATCGCGCCACTGCTCGCTTGCAGTGTTATGAAACAACAGCGCGGCTAGTGATTTAAATTAGAATTTGAATCAGTGCGGATGCCGGTGATGGATGTCTGGGAAGTGCTGGTGCGTATGGCGGGTGGGCGTGTGCACGTGCGGATGGCTGTGGGGCTCCCGTCCATCCCAGGCGAAATCGTGCGCGTGCTGATGGTGCGCGTCATGGACGTGCATGTGCGCGTGGCTGAGCGTCTCGTGCGTATGTTCGTGCGCGTGCCGCTCGGTCAGATGGAGCCAGACGCCGATGCCCATGAGGATCGTGGCTAGCCAGAACGGCGGTGACGTCGTCTCGCCAAGCAGCATGATGCTGAGCGCGACGCCGATGAATGGAGCGGTGGAGAAATAAGCCCCAGTACGCGCCGTGCCCAGGCCACGCAAGGCCAACACGAACATGACAAGGCTGATGCCATAGCCGAACAGCCCGACGACCAGGGTAGAAAGTACCGTGACCGCATCCGGGAGTATCGCTCCCAGCGACAGCGCTATCAGCGTATTGACCACGCCGGCGATGACCCCTTTGCTACCCGCGATGAACAAGGCGTCTGAAGCTGACACCTTGCGGGTCAGGTTGTTGTCGATGGCCCAGCACAGGCAGGCGGCGACGACGGCCAGCGGGCCAATCCAGTCCGACGGGGCGGTTTCTCCGGACGGCCAGGACAGCACGACCCCGCCTGCGACGATGGCGACCATGCCCAGAATAATGCGCCGGTCGGCATTCTCCTTGAATATGACCCACGCGATGACCGCGGTTAGTACAGCCTCCAGATTCAACAACAGGGATGCGGTCGAGCCGCTCGTGTACGTCAGCCCGAACAGTAAGGCTACCGGGCCAAGCATGCCGCCGAAGAGAATGGCACCCAGTAGCCAGGGCCATTCTGAAGGGGCGAGGCCGGAAGACTTCCAGCCCCGATCCCGGATCAGCCGAACAAGCGTGAGACCGATCCCGCTGCCGAGATAGAGCAGGCCCGCGAGCAGCACCGGGGGAATCTCGCCTACCAGCAGCTTGGCAAACGGCGTACTCGCGCCGAACAGGACTGCTGCCAGGAGCGCGTAAACGGCACTGTAATTCATCGTTTTATTATCCGGGCTGAA
>CAMTXD010000063.1:0-18239 GCA_947085625.1 uncultured Gallionellaceae bacterium
CAAAGTCTGATGGAACTACTAGCCATTCGACTAAGCCTGCAAGCAGGCAAGTCGCTGGTTATCGCTGCGCGAGCTTCACGTTAAACTAAGCCATGCGCCGCAGCCTCGCCCCCGATGTCACTCCACGCGAAGCCTGGGCTTGGGCGATGTATGACTTCGCCAATTCCGGTTACACGACCGTCGTCATCACCGCGATCTTCAATGCTTATTTCGTGGCGGTGGTGGCCGGCAACGCGCCGTGGGCGACCTTGGCCTGGACCGCGTCGCTGGCGGTTTCTTATGCGCTGATTATGATCACGGCGCCGCTGCTCGGGGCATATGCGGATGCTTACGCCGCGAAGAAGCGCCTGCTGCTGGCCACCACGGCTGGCTGTGTGGTATTTACCGCCGCACTATATTTCGCCGCGCCGGGCAACCTGTGGCTGGCCGTTGCGCTGATTGTGCTGTCCAATTTCTTCTTTGGCAGCGGCGAAAATTTGATTGCCGCCTTTCTGCCGGAGCTGGCGCGCGGGCGTGCGCTGGGCAAGGTTTCCGGCTGGGGCTGGAGTCTGGGTTATGTGGGCGGGCTGGTCAGCCTGGGCGCTTGCCTCGCCTATGTGACCTGGGCACAGGCGCGCGGCGACACCGCCGCCGACTTCGTGCCGGTCACCATGCTGATCACGGCGGCCTTGTTCGCCGTGGCCAGCCTGCCCACGTTTCTGTTTCTCAAGGAACGCGCGCTGCCCCAGCCGCACCCCGTATCAAGTACGGGGCAGGCTGTGCCAGGACTGAATATAATTCAGGAAGCCTACGCGCGGCTGGGCCTAACCATGCGCCATGCGCAGCGTTACCGCGATCTGCGGCGCTTCCTGCTATGCACGGTGTTTTACCAGGCGGGCATAGCCGCCGTGATCACGCTGGCCGCGATTTATGCGCAGCAGGTGATGCAGTTCACCACGCAGCAGACGCTGCTGCTCATCCTCGTGGTCAACCTCACCGCCGTCGTCGGCGCGTTCTCTTTCGGCTATGTGCAAGACCGCATCGGCCACATCCCGACCATCGCGCTGACGCTGCTCGGCTGGATGGTGGTGGTGGTGCTGGCCTGGTCGGCGCAAGGCGCGGGGATGTTCTGGCTCGCCGCCAACCTGGCCGGCATCTGCATGGGCGCCAGCCAGTCTGGCGGGCGCGCCCTGGTGGGGCTGCTCTCCCCGGCCACGCGCCGCGCGGAGTTTTTCGGCCTGTGGGGGCTGGCGGTGAAGCTGTCCTCCATCCTCGGCCCGGTGACCTACGGACTAGTGAGCTGGATATCGCACGGCGACCACCGTCTGGCCATATTGATCACCGGCAGTTATTTTCTGATAGGGTTGCTGATTCTTGGCGGGGTGAATGTGAAGCGGGGTCGGCGCGCAGCGTTGCGGGGGAATAATGCCTGAGCCGGACTCAGATGCGCGTTCGTAGGCGCAGCATCCGCACCACCTGATACACCGCCAGGGCGGCCAGCAGATGCTTCAGCGTGTGGCCGCTGACGACTTGCCCGAGGGCGTAGATGTGGTGATCCAGCAGTTCGGCGACAAACGCCGCGCCATACAGCGCGACCGCCTTGAACAGGTCCGCGCTGCGGGTGTATCTGGGCGGAAAAAGGCGCATGAGCAGCAGGACGGCCAGGATCGTATAAACCTGAAACGCTAAATAAGGCAGCAGGTTGCCGATGCCGGCGGCCTCACTCCAACGCCAATAGAACACCGTGGCGGCTCCCGCGACGGTCAGCGGCACCAGCAGCCGGATACCGGCCTGGACGCTGTAGCGCTCCGCGATCACGGCGGCCAGGAGCGCGGCGAAGCACACACTGATCGGCAGGCGATCCCAGAACAGGCTGGCATTGTCCGGCGCCAGGTGATACCAGGTCGAGCCGAAGCTGGTCGCGCCCAGCGCCAGGAAAAACAGCGCATAAGGCAGCCGCTCCACTTTGGCGATAAACGCATGTGGATCAGGCCGTAGTACGACGGCCAGCCCCAGCGCCGCGACTAGGAGGAATGCCAGGTTGGAAACCACATTGAGGAAATTCGGCACGCCGAGCCAGGCGCGCGCGTCGGCAAAACGGTGATAGGCTAGAGGCTGGGGAAAAGGCGGCAGGATCGCCGCCGCGAACGCCATAATGATTGCGCACAACAGCAGCAGTCCCGCGCGATGTCGGCGCGTCAGCCTCATTCCAATTCCAATTTGAAGGCGGTACAAGGCGGCGACGAGTGAACGACGAAGACAGTACATTCAGTACGGCTAGGAGTGAGCGAGGAAGCCAACGCAGTAGCACCGATAAATTGGAATTGGAATCATTGCCCGCTCCCGGCTTCGCGCTCGGCCAGCAGCGCGTCCACTGCGCGCCACAGGCGCCAGGCATCGGGCAGTTCCCGGCTGAAAAATTCCCAGCTCAATATATGACTAAGCCGCAAGTCCACATGGCCCAGGACGCGGTTGATGATGAACAGCCGCGCCTGCCCGGGCGCGACTTGTTGGGCCAGCGCCATGCTCTCGGGAAAGGGAATGAGATTATCGTTCTTGCCATGCACCAGCAGCAGGCGCGCCTTGAGTCCGCGCATATCCTTATCGTGCAGGGACAAAGCAGCGAAATCGGCGCGCAGGCTGGGCGGCAGAGCCTGCATGAGTTGCGGCGTGCGTGCGGGATCGGTGTTGGTCACCAGTTCGTACACCGTCCGGCCTTCGGCTCCCAGGCCGGATGCCAGCGGAGCAAGATCCGCCGCAATGTTGTCCAGCTTCAGTTGCACCATGGCGTTGAGAATTTCCCGATCTCGCAGGTCGCGCAGGTGGGGCAGGCTGCTCTTCACGAATACCATTTTTCCATAGTCGTCCGGCTTGAGATAATACCAGCGGCCTTCGTGCTGGAAATATCCGGTGGTGAAGTAGGCGACGGCGCGCGCCAGGTCGTAGTAGCCCCCTACCCCCACGATGAAGCGCACCCGCTCCTGGATATCCGGCTCCAGCGCCGCCAGCAGCGCCGGCCCCAGCGCATAGCTGAACGCCACCATGCCGGCGCGTCCGCCGGGCGCGAGATCCGGCCTACTGGCGAGATAGGTGTAGGCATCCGCCACCTCGCGCGCATCGCCGGGGCGGATGCGCAATTCGCGGAAATCGCTCAGTTCCGGGGTAAGCACGGCGAAGCGGGCGCGCGCCAGAGTGGTGGCGAGCGCCACCAGGCGCGCATCGTCTTTCCCTTTAGGCACCGCGCCGGGCACCAGCACGATGCCCGCCAGCGGCTCGCCTGCGCCGGGCAGATACAGGTCGCCGCTGCGGGAGCGGCCATCTACAATGTAGGCCACCGGCGTGCGCGAGGGTGGCGGGGTGACCGTCTTCAGGCGCGAAGGCGCATGCGCCGCGCCGACGTCGGCCAGCACCAGCAGCGACTCGTAGCCGCGCAGGGGGGAACACCCGGTGAGCCAGACCAGGCAAAATGCCAGACCCCAGATGGTTCGATGTGTCCAGGCAATTCGATATAGGTTTCCAGTCATCATGGCACTGTTTTCTATGCTTCAGCCTTTTCCCTTAACTGCCGATACACCTCAGCCAGCAACAAACTGGCTAGCCCTTTGAAAACTGTTGGGTGCTTCAACCTAGATGTCAAGACCCGGGTGTTCATAAACGTTTTTATCCAGAATTGATCCACTTAAGAAATGTGTCCGCACAGTACGCAATCATCGTGAGCGTCTGCTCAACTATTTTCGGGCTAGAAAAGCATTTTCCAGCGGCATTGTTGAGGGCTTGAACAACAAAGCCAAAGTCACCATGAGAAAAGCTTACGGATTTAGAACCTTCGAAATGCTGAAACTTGCGCTATATCATACATTTGGAAAACTACCTGAGCCAAAGCTTACCCACTCATTTTACTGGCGAACTTTTTTTGTGGTGGTGACCCTGCTGGCGGGCTTGTGGGCCACATGGCGCATCCTCGATGCGCCGCCATCGACTACCCTGCGCGAGCTGTAGTGTCTGGGCTCACGAGGGCATCGTTTTCGAGTCGCAGCCTTGTGGGACACCGTGCTTCATGACACTGCGAAGGAACGCGGCTCGCTCGCCCTTCGCCTCGGTTAGCTCCCGAGGCGTCGTGAGAACCAGGTCGACACGCGGAAACATGCCCGCGAGGAGCTGCCCGCGGCGTCGCGATACCTCATCCACTGTTGCGTCGTCGGGCAGCACGGCCAGGAGGTCGATGTCGCTCCGGGATGTCGCAGCTCCCGTCAGATAGGATCCGAACAGCACGACGCGCTCCGCTCGGAATACGCCGTAGAGGCGTTGGATGAGCCGACGGATGGGCGTCGGGAGCAGCCGGGTGTCTGGCACTGGCATCGTGTCGTTCGCGAGGTCGGTACTCATGACAGCCCCAAGTCCAGTTCGATCAGCAGTCCGCCGATGCGTTCCGGTGCCAGGGACGTCCAGTCGGTGACACCCTGTTCGCGGATGCGCAGTGCAACGGCGCGCATCGACAGCGACGGTAGGGTGAAGCTCGCTGTCGACAGCAGGGCGCCGGGCGCCCCCGGAACGGCCTGGGCGGTGGCGGGGGGAAGAGGAACAAGCAGCTCCACGTCGAACGTCCCACCGTGGTCGCTGAGCACGTGGACGCGGCACGCCGTGATCACCACCGTGCGGTTCCTCGCGAAGGGCGGCAGCAATCCCTTTCGCAGCGGCAGGTCGAATCGTTGCTCGCCGCCGCTTCCGGCGAGGAAGGCTGCCCACTCGTCGGCGAATTCGCTCGAGGCATCGAACACGAGCTTCGTAGTAGAGGGTGCCGCCGCGTCGACCGTCGCCTGCGCTGCGTTCGTCAGCGGCAGGCCGCCATCCAGCGCCGAATAGTGCAGGTGCAGCTTGACGTCGGTGACCGTCGAGAGGTCGATGGCGTTGCGGGAGGCGGGGAGCTCCAAGCGCCAGGTGCTGATCACACCAGCGTTCTCAAAGGGCAGGTAGCGCGGATCGGCCAGGTTGTCGGTGATTTCCCGAACAAACAATCCCGGATCCTCAATCGCGTTCCCCGTCACGATGCCTTGGACCGGGGCGAACTGGTCGGCGAAGCGCGCATCGGTGGTCGGCGCGGCGAGGCGGGGGTATCCCGCGCCGAGCGACGGCGTCAGTCGAACGCTATTGCTGGCGAGCGTTGCGACGCACACGACGTTGTCGTGCGGATCCGCCCCGTGCCGCTGCACCGAAATGCTGGCCCGCAGAATACGACGCTGATAGTGACCGGGATAATCCCGGTCGAACAGCAGTTCGGGCAGGCTGAGGTCGCAGGCGCCTGTCGTCAGCAGGGACAGCATCTGGACAGGGAATTCCCTGCGCAGCGACACGGTGCGAGTGGTCTCCTTGCGACGCACGTTGAGGTCGAGGTACGAGGACTCGAGGCGACGCAGGTCGTGGGCGAGGTTCTGGCCCGCGAGCAGGCCGCGGCGCAGGCTGTCCCAGGTGTTCGGACCGACTACGTTGCTGTCGAGCATACCAAGCTCGAAGCGGTAACAACGCTCCGCACGGCGCGCCATCGACATTGCGAGGCGGAAGCCACGGAAGTAGACGCTCGACAGCTGGTCCACCATCCAATCGTAAAGCGCCGTATTGCTGAATTTGCTGATCAGGTACTCGCGCTCGGCGTCGAGATTGTCGCCAGCTGTGGCATGCTGCGCCAGGCGATATTCGGCGATCTGCAGGCGAAGGTCGGCGGCTGCGAGTTCACGACCGAGACGCTTCTTTTCGTATCCCGCGAGCTTCCCGTCTTTTTTCTTTGCCTTCAACGCTTTTTCGGCTTCGGCGAACACCTTGATGAGGTCGGCGCCCTTCTCGACGGATTGGCCAAACTTCTCGGCTGCCTGCGTCGCGTAATCTATGGTCGTCGCCGCCGAGCTGCCGCCGGTCGAAGCACCGGCCTGCGGTGAGCCGCCCACGCCCGCAGCGCCGATCATGAACTGCGGGATCGCGTTGACTCCGCCTGCTATCAGGTACTTGACCATTCCGGCCAGCTTCTGGGCGACGAGGAAGGACTTCATCGTTACGGCCGCGATCTCAAGATCGCTCATGAGCTTGGCACCATCGGCGCTTTCGATCCGGTAGACCTCAAGTTCGATCGCATAGTCGAGAGCCTTCTTCAGCTCCTTCGCCTCATCGACTTCCCACTTCAGGATCTGCTCGACATCGCCATGGACGCGACGCCGTTGGTCGGCCAGGAGCGCTGCCAGCGCCTCCGCGTCGCGGGATTCGAGGGCTACGAGCAGGTCGCGCCCCATCTCGATCACCGCCTGCGTGAAGTCCACGGCGCGCCGATGCATCTCGAAGAACCGGTAGTTCGGCGGCGCGCCGCCGAGGTCGGTCAGCGCAGCGGCGAGGTCGAGGCCGCCGGCCCGCGCCTTGACGAGCAGGGCGGGGTCGATGGGCGCGTCGAACAGGGCGAGCGACAGCGCCTCGCCGCCGAGCCCGCGACAGTGGCGCAGCTTGAAGAGACGGTCTTCGACGATGTCCCAGTAGGCGAGCAGCTTGTCGTTCGGGGGAATCTTGAAGAAGAACGTCTGCCCGGTCGGCAACGGTGGGGACCCGCCGCCTGGCGTTCCGCCGCCCGCGCCCGCAGGCACGTAGTTCTCGATCGCCGCCAGCGCATTTGCAAAGGCATCGAGCACTGGCTCGAGCTGGTTCCACGACTTGGAAGCGCGAGACGGTGGCGGCAGCAACTGCGGCCGTGGGCCAAGCAGTTCCGCCGCCATCACGTAAAGCAGCGTGGCTTCATTGAGTGCCTCGCGTGATGCCGTCGCGAACAGCGAGTCGCCCCAGGCGATCAGGTTGTCGAGATACGACATCACCACCCGCTTCATGTGCGCCGCAGGTCGCAGGTCGGCTAGCAGGTAGGGGTTGAACGGGTCGTCGCGCCAGCGCTCGACCTGGGCCAGAGCGCCGGCATCCCGGCGATTCACCGCCGCCAGCAGCTCGTTGATCCGTTGCTGCTGCAGCGTCGTGCTGGTCTGTTCGGCAAGCGGGCGGGTGATCCAGTAGCGCTGCGGTGTCGCTGCCGTCGAGACGCGCGTGGGGTCGAAGATGTAGTGGAACCAGCGGCGGGCCTCGTCGAAACGCTGGTTGCGCGACAGCTGGTTGGCGACGAACAGCGGCATATGGTAGAACAATTCCCAATTGTAGCCGACATACGGCGCGCTGTAGTCGAAGTCGACGGTATCGACATCGCTGCCCCAGCGCACGATGGGCGTAACCGGGTCGTAACCCAAACTGAAGGAAAAGGGCGTGCCAGCGATCGGCGGACCGCCCGGCACGAGGCGAACGGATCCCGGGTCGACCTGCAGCTGCGGCTGGAAGAAGCCCTCGAAGCCCGTGCTGGAAAGCACGTAGCGGAATGTGCGCACAAAGGGATGGAAGAAGCGCGTGAAGGTGAAGCGCAGCTGCGTCGGCACGGTGCCCACCGAGGGCGGGATCGTCTGCCACACGCTGCCGTTGCGCCAGTAGCGGGTCGGCTCGACGAACCAGGTCCGCGCAGGGTCGCTAAGCATGAATGGCGACTCGGGCGTGAATGGCAGATCGTTTGACAAGCCAACAACCCGGAAAGGCATCGGCACACGCCCCAGCAGCGTGGTCGCCGGCACCGTCTGTCGGAACGTCAGCGGGATGGCCGTGGGGTCGCCGGGTTGCCGCTGCACGGCAAGCAGGGCGCCACCGACATTGCGCAGCCCCGGTTCGACGGGGAGGATGTTCTCGGCGTCCGTTTCCCGCAATTCTTCGAGATCGCTCGCCCGCTTGCCGTAGAGCACCTTCGCGCGTTCGAGGATCCGGACTGGTCCGCTACTCCTTATAACGAAATCGTTCCGCAACTGCAGTGCTTCGAAGTGGCCGTCGAAGATCGCCCGTCCCATATGCCTTGCGGAATCAGCCAGCCCGAGGAAGAAAAGGGTAACGCTATCAGTGCCGCCCCTTATGAGCACCGGAAACCCCACATGGAAGACATCGAGCAGCAGCGAGTTCCCGCTGGTCTGGATCTTCAGCGTGTAGAACTGTTCCGCGTCCTGTTCCTCCAGTACCTGGCCGTCGGGCATCGATGGCTTGTGGTAGAGCGACGACGTCGCCAGCTGAGGCGGCTGCCAGACGTCATCCCGCAGGCTCGTGGCGTACACACGGAGCTCGATGTAGCGCTCGACCGGCTCGCTGTCGCGCGCACTAATGCCCGCCGCAGGAGCCGCAGGAAGCCGCTGCTGGGGTTCATTCCGAATGAAGGGCTGCACCCAGAACAGGTGCAGCCGTCCAGCGTAGAAGGCCGGGATGGCATTCTGCGACCCGATCTCGACCGGGACGCGCGACCATGGCTCCCAGCGCTTGTGGACGAAACGCCGCAGGTAATAGGTGATCGGGTCGCCGGGCGAGCGGCCAAGGACATGCAGCGTTCCCGTGCCTGGCTCGCTGCACATGCCCGTGACCTTGAGCTGGGCGACCTCGGCAAAGCGATCGAGGTAGCCGAGTGCTGCGGATTCCAGCCCATCCCTCGTCGCTTCGCGTTGCTGCGTGTCCCGATCAAAGGCAACAAACACCTCGGAGCGGTCGGGGCGTTGTGCCTCGATCAGCCAGTTCTCCGGGTAAAGAAAAACCTTGCGCCCGGCTTCCCATACGCGGTAGCGGTTCATCCACTGCCACTGCGACCAGTCCTCGTCGTTGGGGTCGGCTTGGAGATCGCGCTCGAGGTTCATCAGCACACGTTGCACAAACAGCTGGATCGACGCATAGGCCTGCACGATGCGCGTCGTCACTTGACAGGGGGACATTTCCACGTCGAGCAGGAAGCGCGCAAACAGATCGGCCGTATCGTGGCCCCAGACTGGCTCGCCGCTCGCATCTCGCATGGAAAGCAGGCGCAAGACCAGCGCATCGCGACGGCGAATCCGGAGTGGGTCCATGACTTCGGGGGCCACTGTGAGCCAGCTTTGGTGCGTATAGCGCGACTGCAATGCTTGCCAGGCTTCGTTGGCCAAGGCTTGGGTTGGCGTCGCGGCGTTGCCCCAGGCAAGCACCTGGGCCACCGGGGCACTCGCCGTCCCGGCAAGGCGTAGCAGTCCGTCGAGCGAGGCGAAGCTCGAAACCCGCCTCCAGCCACCGCTCGCTACGGTGATCCCGAAACTCGTCGCCGCGACCGTGACATCCCCGACCCGCCAGCCCGTGATCGCGGCAAGCGCCGCCTGGAGGCTGATTTCCGAAGGTGGTAGCGTCGCGTCGGCCGCGTCGACCAGGTCCCGCAGCGACGCGATGCCGTTCGCAGGAGGCGTTGCCGCGGCGCGCAGCCGGTCGAACGATCGGTCGAGGGCGACGAATCGCGCGGTCGTCAGCCACGTGTCAATCGGGATATCTACCTGTGTCGAGAGAATCGGCAGATCCGCCAGTGCCATGGCTGAAATGGCGGCGCCGCGCTGCAGCAGCCAGCGGAGCTCGTCGGTGCTGAGTTTGAGCGCCTTGACCGCAGCGGCTTGCTTCTCGAGCAGGCGCAGGGCATCGAAAGCCTGCGGGAAATCCGCCGGCGTCATCGCCCGGAGGTAGGCCCCCGAAACCGGGTCGCGCGCGATCAGGGCAGGATGGTTGAGCGTGGCGAGCATGGATTGCGTAGTGCCGGGCGTGATGATGCCCCGCAGCAGGCGCTCGGCTTGTGGTTCGCCCATCGAGTAGCCTGCAGCCACAGCGGCGATCACCCGCGCTTCGGTCAGCCAGCGCACGAGAGGCGTCAGCAACGCGTTGGCTCGCGCAGCGATCTCACCCTCCCGGGCTGCCGCCGGCGTTGGTGGCGTTGCGAGGGGGAGCCCGAGCGCGGCCTGCGCTTCGGGAATGCCCATGAAGAGGCCGAAATGCGTCGCGATGAAGGCATTCCGGTCCCCGGCGGTGCCGGCGAAGCTGCCGTCGACGATGCTGATCACGGTGGCAAGGGTTCCGGGTTGTCGCAGCGTAGGCAGGCTGGCCAATTGACGCTGCAGGGTGGCTAGCGGCGGCTCGTCGACGTTATTCACGTCCTCATTGATTTGCTGCAGCGCACGCCGTGCGGCCGTGAGGATATCGGCAAGCTGCGCCTGGGTGCGGGCGGCCGACGTCGGTATCCGGGTCAGGACGTGGCGCAGAGTATTAAGATCGATCCCGCTGCGTGTGACCTCGGCGGTGCGCTCGAACACGGCAAGCGTGGCCGCCGGGGATGCGAACGCCGCCGCGAGGGTTCCACCGGCGATGTACGCTAGATCTTCGAACCCGATCCGCAGCGCTTCTGCAGCGCGCGTCGCGCGGTACATGGCGCTGAGGGTCGCGAGGTTCAAGGAGCCGCCGACCGCCGCGACCAGGGCGTCCGCCTCGTCCGTGTCCAGCGCGAGGGCCGCCCGAACGGCAGGAAGGTGGGCCGCCAGCACTGGAGCAGGGCCGGCGATGAGGGTCGCCAGTACCAGCGCCGGTGACGGCGGAAGCAGCGGGTTCTCGAAGACGCGGGCGTACAGCGACTTCTGGACGCCGCCGTCCGCGACTCGATGCTCCGCCGTGCCGATGTTCTGCCAGAAGGTCAGCAGGTCCTCGACGTCGATGGCAGTAACGCGTTGCAGCTTCCAGACGAGGAGGAGCTTCGCCATGGTGCCTTCATCGAGCGTGCCTGCGCCCACCGCTGGCGCCATCAGGAGCTCGTCGAGCTCCCACATCGCCCACCCCGTCCGGCGCCAGAGGCGCAGGAAGCGGTGCATCCGGTCCAGCCGATCGGCATCCAGCCCGACCAAGCGCTGCGTGCTGCTGTCGCATCGGTCATCGATGCCGCTGATCGTGATAGCTGACCCGCCGGCGCGGATCCATCGACAGGCGATCAGCTGCAGCAGCTCGTCGTAGCTCAACTGTGCGGCGGCAAGAAAGTCGCCGACCACAACGAGATCAACAACCGGATTCGCGGTATTCCACACGCTGGCCAGTGGCGTCGCGCCCGCAGCCGAGGCAGACGTTGTCACCAGGGTTAACGCGGCTGGTGCCATGCCGAACGCGGCCGCCGCGATGCGCGCCTGCTGTGTGGTGTTCGCCACCGATGGAGGCGGCGGCAACACGGCTTCGCGAAGCTGCCAGAGCCCGATCCTGGACTGGGCCAGCACCGTCGAAAGTTCGTCAAAAGGCCGGTCGTAGGGCAGGGAGTGAGGGAAGTTCGCCAATGCGAGCACCCCATAAGCCAGATCGTTGACGTACTCCGGCGCCGCGCGCAGCTCGAGCGCGCTGCGCGTCGTCTGGCGCCAGCGCGGAGTCGCCGGTGGACTGACAGCGTCCTCGAGCAGCTCGTTGACGAGGTCGATGTACGGCAGTGCCGTGTTCGTGTTGGCGCAGTTGAGCTCGAGGTTCGGGATGTCGGGACGGCGAGCCCGTAGCGCCGCGAGCGCCGTAGCGTGCGGACTGGGCGGCCTCGGACGTCGGCTGCGCAGCCAGAGGAGCAGATCGGAGAGGTAGGCTGACGGACTAAGGATCGACGTGCACGGATCGACGCTGCAGGCATCCTGCGATCCGAACAGATTGGCGAGCGAGGGGTGCCGCTTGATCGCCGCCTCCAGAGGTTCGCCGAAAGGCGCAGCCGGTCCCGTTGCCGCCGGGTAGAACCCGTGCAATGCGGTGTTGTAGCGCAGGTAGAGCGCAGTGCTGTTGGCGTGTCGCGTCAGCGCGACCGCGTAAATGCGGGTGGCCTCCATCGCCGCGACACCGTGTTGCTGGAGCACGTCCAAGGCATGCGCCCGGCCTAGCGCATGGAACTTCGCCGCAGAGTCGAGCCCCGCGGCCATCATCGCCTCGCCCGCCTCGGCGTTACGGGTGATCCGGAGAACGCGCTGCACTTTCTCGATCTCGAGCAGCGTCGCGGCGCTTGCCTCCAGCTTGATGCCGTCGAAGGCCTGTTCCCCGTTCTTCTCGAGCCAGGTGCCGAGGTTGGTCCTTACCAGGTCGAGCTCGGGGCTGTTGTCGAAGAAGCGCGCGACGGATTCCTGGATCCGTTCGGGGAGGATCCGCGATTTCGCCAGCTTGGAGGCGAGGGCGGTGGTCGGGTAGCGTCGCTGCACCCTTTCGTGGATTCCGCGCGCATAGAGCTCCAGGGATGATTCGCAGTCACCCGGCAGGATGTTGGGCGGAACAGCCCCATCTCCGCCGGATTTCACGATATCGAACCAATCGTCACGTTCAAGTTTCGCCAAGGCCGACAGGGGCTGCTCGTCCCCGATTCGCGCTCGTACGGCGTCCAGCATCGGCAGGTGGCTCTTGACGAGAGCGCTGAGATCGAAGGTGCGTTTCAGCCGCGCGACTTCCTCCGCCTTGAAACCCGACCCATCGACCGACAGCGCCTCCCAGAAGCGCTCCGTCTCGCCAAGGTTAGCTCGCCAGTGTTCGAGAAAGCTGGCATGCCTCCCTTTCTCCAAACCGCCGGTGGCGAGAAGCTCGCCAAGGGGTGTCTTGCCAACGAGGAACGGGCGATCGAGTTGGATGCGGTCGCCAATTTCTCGCAGTTGCGCGGCGATCTTTTCCGATGCCGCACCGGCGAGTGAGGAGGGAATACGTCCAGCCTTTGCAGCCGCATTCAAGGCCTTGATCGCGACGTCCGGCGCGACCGTGGCGACGGCGTCGGTAACGAGGTCGGTCAGCGCATCGATGAGCTTGAACCCATCGCTGGCGTCGAGCAGCGATGGCGGGATTCCGCTAGCCGCGTCGCTCATCAATACCTCGACGGCCGCGACCGGTATATCGAGGCGGTCGGCGACCCGAGCGGCCATCACCAGATGCATGGCGCTGTCGACGTTGGTACCGAGCTCCTTTGCCAGGAGGCTGATGTCGCTGAACTCGCCGTCTTCGCGGAGCTCGCGCAAGTCGAGACCGCCGAGCGCGATCCGCGCCCGCTCCATCAGCCGGGAATGCGCGTCCTTCGCGTCCGAAGGTGCGCGGAGCAGGAGGTTCGTCAGCTCTCCGAGTGGCAGCGGGGCCGTGCGCACCAGCCATGGGGTGACATCGCCGATCGATCCGTCGAGTTTCGTCCGGCATTGCTCGGAGCCGTCCTTCGGGACGCTGCGATAAACGACAACGAAGACCTTCGCGTCGTTCGGCATGTCATCCGGCAAGGACAGCTCGATGCAGAACTCGCCCCTGTCCCCACTTCGGCTTTCGCCAAGCAACCGATCATCGCGGAAACGCGGCCAGAGCACTTTGACGACGAGACCGAAAAGGGGGCGATGCGACGTATCGACGACTTGCCCGGTAGCGACCGGCAGAGGGAGGTTAGAAGGCATGACTACTCCTTTTAAGTGAGCTGCACAAAGTGGAGAGTAGAGCAGAGAACAGGCTCTCACCTGCCCTCAAGAATAGGAAATTCAACGCCACTCTTTAGAGTATCCCGAGTTTATCAGCCAAAGTCAATCCGGGAATTTGTGTCGAAGAATGCGTATTTCTATAGTAGGCCCCTCGGTCAAGACAATAATCCTAGAAACCCCAGTTGACCGCTTATCTAGGTATTTAACAAGATGATTTCAATAAATTTATTCATGATTCATCGTTTCACCTGATTGGTGAGACCGCTACGGGATGGATTGCACTATTTTTGCGGCACATGGCTGCGTTGCAACTCCTTGGAATGGAACGACCAAAGCCGCGTCGTTGCGCCTTGCCCTGCACCGCAAAAATAGTGCAATCCATCCCGTCCAACTGAGGTTTTTAGGATAATTTAACTCGTCTCAAAATATAGGAAACCATATGATTTCACAGCATAACAAACAAGGCAGTCGTAATCCCTGGGTGATCGGCATAGTCGCGTTTCTTGCCGTCGTGGTGACTGTAAATGGTTTTATGATATGGAACGGCATGAATAACGTGTCTGGCCTGGTGGATAGTCAATACAGTGTGACGAAACACAAGAAGAACGACGCGCTTTGGGTAGACCAGCTAAACGCACGCGAGGCGCTGGGCTGGCAAGCGAAATTGCGCTCACCGCAACAGCTTGCCAATGATCCGCTTGCGCATGCGAGTGCTACCCGGTTTGTGGTGATGAATAGTACGGCGTTGTTCCAGTTTGGCGTGCGTGACAAAGAGGGAGCGTCAATTAACGGTGCGACAGTAACCATTCAGGCAATACGTCCGTCCTATGCCGCATATAGTTTCAGTAGCAGCATGCAGGAAATGGCTCCCGGGATATATGAGGGCAGCCTGAATTTCCCACTCCAAGGAAACTGGGAGTTGGCTATCCAGACCAAGCGTGGTCAGGATGAATTTGACGTGACGCAAAAAATATTTGTCGCGTTTGCGCCTTAGGCGTCGCGCAAAAATAACGTAACTAAGTTATTTTTATTCCATTTTGTGATTAATCTGATGTTTTCTACCCCCACCTTAGTCCTCCCCCTGCAAGGGGGGGAGCTTGCGAGGGGGCTTTGGGATGGGGGTAGAAATTGCGTAATAAACTTCATCTCGATTTTGGTTATGTTGTTTTTGCGTGAAGCTTTAGAGGGATTTAGTTGAGCGCACTGCCCGAATTGATCGCCGCATCCGAGAGCGTTGTGGTGTCTCCCGCCGCATGCTGCTTCCACTGTGGCTTGTCCAATCCAGAGGATGCACAATATCGGGCTGTGGCGGGCGGGCTCGACCGCAGTTTTTGCTGCTTCGGCTGCCTGTCCGTGTGTGAGGCAATCTACGCCGCCGGTTTGCACAGTTATTATCAACGCACGCCGCAAGGCGTGCTGCTGGCACCGCCGCCACTGCCGCCACGCGACATCGAGATGTATGACCTCGATGAAGTTCAGCAGGGTTACGTGAACTGTCAGGGCGATGCCCGCGATGTGCATTTGTTGGTGGAGGGCATACATTGCGCGGCCTGTGTCTGGCTAATTGAGCGGGGCATGCAACGTACCCCAGGGGTGCTGTCAGCCGAGGTTAATCTCACCGGGAAACGCCTGCACCTGCGCTGGGATAATCGGCAGGTGAAACTCTCTACAGTCATCCGCGCGCTGTCCACGATAGGCTACGCCGCCGTGCCCTACGATGCCGAGAGTGCCGAGGGCGCTATCAAAAAAGCCAATCGAGCGATGTTGTTCCGGCTGTTCTTCGCCGGCTTTACCATGATGAACTTGTTGTGGATTTCAATCGCGCTTTACACTGGTGCCAGTGATGATAAATTCCGGCCATTCTTTCACTTGCTGGGACTGGCTCTGGCGACACCAACTCTGCTGTACTCGGGTTTTCCTTTTTTCAAGGGTGCGCTATTGGGTTTGCGTAACGCACGTTTGACCATGGATTTGCCTATTGCCATTGGGCTAAGCGTAACCTATGTTTATTCGGTCTACATCACCTTTAGCAACGACCAAGTGGGCGATGTCTATTTTGATACCGTGACCAATTTAATTTTCGTTATTCTGGTCGGACGTTATCTTGAAGGGATGTTCCGCCACCAGGCCGTGTCGTCCACGCAGCGCCTGATGGAACTACAGCCGCGAGTGGCAACAGTGATGCAGGACGGCAATGAAAAAATCATGGCGGTACGAGCAGTCAAAGTCGGTGACCATGTGCTGATCAAGCCGGGCTACAAAATTCCAGTAGATGGTGTGGTGGTTGAAGGCCACAGCGAGGTGGACGAAGCCATGTTGAGCGGCGAATCTGGCGCAGTGAGCAAGCGCGTACAGGACAAGGTTTTTTCCGGCACGCTCAACGGCAGTGGCGCGTTATTGGTCGAGGTGAGCGCCGCGCTGGCAGATTCCACCTTATCTAAAATTATACGGCTGGTAGAACAAGCGCAATCCTCCAAGGCGCCGATACAGCGCTTGGCTGATCGCATCGTGCCGTGGTTTGTTTTGGTTACCTTGATCAGCGCCGGAGCGACATTTATTTTCTGGATCGAACATTTCGAAATAGCGCTGATGGCGGCCACATCGGTACTCATCATTACCTGTCCCTGCGCGCTGGGCATGGCCACGCCCATGGCCATCGCAGTGGCTTCAGGCTTGGGTGCGCGTCACGGGATTCTGATCAAGAACGGCGTGGCACTGGAGACGCTGTCTAAAGTCACGCACTTCGTGTTCGACAAAACCGGCACGCTGACTGAAGGAAAAATGCGGGTGCAACATATCCTCACCTTGCCGGGCACAGATGCGACGCAGATGTTGCAACTGGCTGCGGCAGTAGAGCGTTATTCCGAACACAGCGTAGCCATGGCCATAGTGCGCGAGGCAGATGCGCAACAGCTCAGTTATAAAACGACAGCAGTACAGGATTTCCGTGCTACAGCCGGAGAGGGGGTGCAGGCGCTGCACAATGGCCGCCGCGTGCTGCTCGGCACAGCGCAATGGCTGGCGCGTAACCAGGTCGAGCTGCGCCAGGAATTGCAGCAGCAGATGGAGGCTGTAGAAGCGCAGGAAATGACCTGCGTATATTGCGCCATAGCGGGCGAGCATGTTGCGATATTGGCGCTGGCCGACAAACTGCGGCCAGATGCGGCGGCGCTGGTTGACATGCTGCGTGCGGCAGGCATAGCCATGACGCTGTTGAGCGGAGATCGCAGGCCGGTAGCCGAGGCTATTGCGCGTCAATTGGGCGGCATGGAAGTGATAGCCGAGGTGCTGCCGCAGGATAAAGATGAGGTCATTCGCCGCTTGCAGGCGGGCGGGGCGGTTGTGGCTATGGTGGGCGACGGCATTAATGATGCGCCCGCGCTGGTCCGCGCCGACGTAGGCATCGCGCTCGGTTCTGGCACCGATGTGTCGCTGGAAAGCGCGGACATCGTATTGATGCAAAATAAACTGGACAAGGTACGCCTGGCGACCGAGCTATCGCGCCGCACCTTACGCACGATTAAGCAGAATATTGGGTTGTCTTTCGTGTATAACGCCATTATGGTACCGTTGGCCATGATGGCTAAAGTGACACCGTTGGTGGCAGCGATTACCATGCCGATTAGCTCGCTACTGGTAATCGGCAACGCGGCACGTATCCGCAATTTGTTTAAGGAAGAAGAAAGAAAGGCAGGTCAACAATGGAAGTAATTTACGTCCTTATCCCAGGCATGATAGTGGTAGGCATGCTTTTATTTGCCAGTCTGGTGCGCGCAGTGCGCAAAGGGCAATACGAAGACATGGAGGGGAATGCCAACCGCATCTTGCAGGACGATGATGATGAAGAGTTCATGCGGCCACCATCAACCCCCAAGCCGCCATCTTCCCCCAAGTAAGGGCACCTCTCAAAATCCAGATTTCATCCCAACTGCTGCGTTGCGGAAAAAATTTCTTGCTAACATATCCATCATATGCGGCGCTGCAAAACGAAGTTTCAGTGTAGGGTAACCCTTAGGTTGGCCGGAACTAAAATTTTTTCCGCGCCTTGCATTTGGGCGAACTCTGAATTTTTAGAGGTACCCGTAACCGTCACGGCAATAGCTCACCTTGAGCGAGTAGCGGCTGGCTGAGCAGGGTGAAATTCCCCGGCGACAGATATTGCAACACCGTTTTTTCCTTGCCGCCCAGCGTGATATCCAATCCGTGTTGGGGATATAGCCAGTGTATCGCGCCGCTTTTTGTTTCGCGCACACGCTGTGCGGGTACACCGAAACGCTTGGTGATCATATCTTCCTCCAGACGGATGGATGGAATATAGGTCAGGCTGGAAATGGGCAGGGTGCGTACCAGCACTTCGTCGTCCGGCTCCAGTGTCACTTTTTTGCCGCTACCCGTTCCATACATGCGTATGCCCCGGTCAAACATGGCTTGCATTTCCGTAGCGGGAACGGCGATGCTGACGAAGACCCCAGCTTTCAGGCCGTTCAATTTTATCTCTTGGAAAAACCCCTCAATCACCAGCTTCCCTTCAGGCGACTTGAACAGGCTGATTTTCGCGGGCTCCAGAAACACCTTTTCGGCATCTGTCACCGTGCTTTGCCCCAACGTCAGGCGGAATACGCGCGTCGTGTCCGGGGTTGGGTGTTGAATGTGCCAAGGCAGGGTTTCGATGCTGTTTCTGGCGGGGTCATCGCCAGACCAGAACATGGAGAAAGCGGTGATTAGGACGATCAGGGCGCTGACACCCCAGAATATTTTGCGATCCATTAACCTAGAAACCTCAGTTGGACGGGATGGAGTGTGCTGTTTTTGGGGTGCAGGGCAAGGCGCAACGACGCGGAATGGTCGTTCCATTCCAAGGAGTTGCAACGCAGCCATGTGCCGCAAAAATAGTGCAATCCATCCCGTAGCGGTCTCACCAATCGGGTGAAAAGATCAATCATGAATAAA
>CAMTXD010000064.1:0-15810 GCA_947085625.1 uncultured Gallionellaceae bacterium
CCTACCTTGGCCTTGAGCAATTTGGTGTGAACTTCATGCACCGTGATGCTGGACACGAAAAGTCTTTCCATCCCGATGCTGTCCATGCGCTTGCTGATCTTGCCGCCCTTGCGCGGATCATTGGCAAAGTGCATCAGCACGTTCGCGTCAAGGAAATAGGTCATTTCTGCGAAATGGCTTTTGTGAGCTTTCCGTGCAATGGTTCAACCATGCGATTCAATTTCTGAACCCACGGCGACAATTCTGACAATTCTGATTTCGGCTTGCTGCGCACGGTTGTGGCAGATGGTTTACGTTTGGTTGCTGTCATGATAATCCCTCCAAAGAAAATGACGTGGGAGGAGTATAAACCAAAGAAAGCAGCAAGGGAATTCAACCAAGGCTGAGTAGCCTGATACCTGCACTGAAGCTGTCTAATATAGCGACGATACCCCAGCATTGGCGCGGGTTGCAAGGGCGCACTATTGCACCGAAAATTTTAGACAGTGACTCGGAAACACGATTTAACATCAACGTGTTACTGTTGTTTGATGCGGCTAATGCTGCATCATCGGAGTGTGCTGGGAGGCTGTCATGGAATTCTGGATAAGTTAAGCGAACATTTCTAGCAGGATAGGATGCCACAGCGCAGCATCTATTGCACCTATCTTGCGCGTCAGGCGATCTTTGTTTGCACAGCTCAACTGGTCGAGCAGGATGCGCGCGCGTATGCCTGCAAAGCGCACCGATGGCCTACAGCCCAGCGCCTGTCCCTTGCTGGTAAGCGGTGCCACGATCACACGGGACGGAACAGATAAACTTAATCTTGTTGCATTTGGACATTGAAACCGCCGCGTAACGATTGAGTTGGTCAGGTTATAACTGAATTATTTTTCAGCAAATCACGAATTTCTCTCAGCAGAACTTCTTGTGCCGGCAGTACGGTAGGAGCTTCTTCGGCTTTCTTCTTCATGTAATTGATGCCTTTGATGACCATAAAGATAACTGCGGCGACAATTGTAAAATCGACTACGGTTTGTATGAATTTCCCGTAGCTGACCACAACTGCTGGCGCAGATTCAGTGGCTGCCATTAGAATCAAACTCAGCTTCGAGAAATCTACCCCGCCTATCAGTACCCCCATGGGTGGCATTAATACATCGGTAACCAAAGACGAAACAATTTTCCCGAATGCGACCCCAATAATGACACCTACAGCCATGTCGACCACATTTCCTTTGAGTGCAAATGCCCTGAATTCCTGGATCATACTCATGATTTTTATCCTTTATGTTTTAGATTAAGCTTTCTTTCGATCAGTGCTGTAAATAATCAGGTCTTGGTTACCTGATCAAATTATCCATTGACCGAGTCCTTTGTCAACGCTAAATAGAAATGTCCCCTTTTCTGCAAAGTGGAAATGTCTCTTTTATCTGTTCTTTTACCGTTACTGAGTAACGTTATGCCCCTCGGTGGCGGGCTTGCCGATGGGCTTGTTTCTCCAAGGGTGATTCGCTGCTGGTTGTGCCCCTTGTTTGTTTTGTTGCCCTTTGCAAGCACTTTGTCTACCCGCTCATTGACAGCTTTACTATCGGCTTCTGACGCTTGTCTTGGAAGTAAATTAGAAGTATGTTAGGGTCAGACTCCATATATGCAATCTGTTTGTGAAATGATGTCGAGTCTGACCCTATATTATTTTTTATACCATTTAACAAACGTGGTTACATAATGGTTACATGACAATAAATCTACTGAGCGTAAAAAAGGCCTGCATCTCTGCAAGCCCTGTATTCATTGGTGCCGCTTGTCGGATTCGAACTGACGACCTACCGCTTACAAGGCGGTTGCTCTACCAACTGAGCTAAAGCGGCGGTTAAACTATTGATGTGGTGTGCAGATGCTTTTAACACCTGAGCAAAATATTTAAAGGCAATACGGCAACAAGCCGTGAATTATATCGTATCGTGTGAAAGTTATCCAGCCTTCGCATCCTGCGTGTTCGGTCTGCTTTGCGTAACCCAAAAATATGGTATCGTTGCTCGCCGGTAAGCTGCTTGTGGCGCTTCATCTGTACCCCTTTTGCTCGGTCGCTTGAGAAGCTGTTCTCTGTGGCCAATTCCGGTTTTACATAAATAATCCATGCAAACCCAACTAAACGCATCTTTATTAAACACACCGCAAGGCCAGGAAGCCGACAGTATCCTGCGCAGCTGCGTACATTGCGGCTTCTGCAACGCCACTTGCCCCACTTATCAATTGCTGGGCGATGAACTGGACGGCCCGCGCGGGCGCATTTACCTGATAAAGGAAATGCTGGAAGGCGCGCCGGTTACCCGAAAAACCCAGATTCATTTGGACCGTTGCCTGACCTGCCGCGCCTGCGAAACCACCTGCCCTTCCGGTGTGCAGTACGGCAAGCTGCTGGATATTGGCCGCGCCGTGGCAGAAGAGCGCGTGGCACGCCCGTGGCAGCAACGGCTCGCGCGCTTTATGCTGCGCGCCGTCATTCCCCATCCTGCGTTTTTCACGCCTGTGCTGCGACTGGGGCAACTGTTGCGCCCGTTGCTGCCTGCCGCGCTGCGCAAATCGGTGTCGCCACGCCAGCAGGCAAGCCCTTGGCCGGCAGCGCGCCATGCCCGACGCATGCTGGTGCTGCAAGGCTGCGCGCAACCCGCCATCGCCCCCAACATCAACGCCGCCGCCGCGCGCGTACTCGACCGGCTAAATATCTCGCTGATCCGCGCCGAGACAGCCGGATGCTGCGGTGCAGTCAGTTACCATCTCAACGCACAGGAAGAAGGCATGGACTTCATGCGCCGCAACATTGACGCCTGGTGGCCACATATCGAGGCGGGTGTAGAAACCATCGTGATGACTGCCAGCGGCTGCGGCGTGTTGGTAAAAGAGTATGGACACATTCTGCGCCACGACCCGGCCTATGCCGAGAAAGCAGCGCGCATTTCCGAACTCACTCAGGATATTTCCGAAGTACTGTTGGCCGAACAAAACAAGCTGGCCGCGTTGAAAAACACCAAACCCGGCCACACTGCCAAACTGGCCTTCCACTCCCCTTGCACCTTGCAGCATGGCCAAAAATTGCCCGGTGCAGTAGAGACCATCCTGCAAGTCAGCGGCTTCGAACTCACCCCGGTGCCGGATGCCCATCTCTGCTGTGGCTCGGCGGGCACCTATTCCATCCTGCAAAAAAACCTTTCCCGACAACTGCTGCGCAACAAACTCACCGCCCTACAATCAGGCGCACCCGCCGCCATCGCCACCGCCAATATCGGTTGCCTGACCCACTTGCAAAGCGAGGCTGAAGTACCCGTGCGGCATTGGATAGAATGGCTGGATGAAGCGCAGGAAAAGTTTGAGAATTGACAGCCGAATTTCACAACAGCTGGCGGCAGTACGGATGCGGCGATGTTGAGCAAAGCTGTAATGGCCAACTTTACGGGAATATGTAGTACGAATAAACAATCCCGCCCCAAGGGGCGGGGTATTAGAAGAACGTGAGCTGCCGACCCTTATGCAGCTTGCTATATTCTTTACCTTGGTTCTTGACGTATTCCCCGATCATATTTTGATCCCCGTGCTTCCCCACCCCATAACTTTTTCTTCACCTGCGGACAACGCTTGAATATTTATCGGGCCGTCAGACTTTTGATCATCATCACTATCTTCGTTACCGGATACGTTAGAACTGACTGCACCAAAAAAAGCACATAATCTTTGTCTGTTCCAATCTCAACAAACTTGATCTGATACCGGCGCTCAATCTCCAAGCACACCTCTTTTAGTACCTCATCCACATGCGGATCGAATACTGCTCGACGGTATTTGGCAGGAAACACCAAGTGATGCAACAGAACCGTTGCAACGCAGCAGTTAGGATGAAATCTGGATTTTTAGAGGTGCCATTCAGCACTAGCAGCACATTTCGCCACGCCAGACAACAACCTGACAGGCGCCAGCAGCTGCCCCTCTAGGTTGCCCACGCCAATGAATCGTCCCGCCCCATACAGGCGCACCTTGCAGTCCGGTAGCGCAGTTTCAATGACGAGCCGTTGACCTTGTGCGATGCGGGTCACTTGTACCGCATCAAGTTCAAGCGCGGGTAATTCCTGTAACAGATTATCCAGCGGCATTAGGCAAGCATCCCGTTGTGGCATGGTCATCGCCTCAAGCTGAGACCAGGTATGCGCACCTTCAAGATGGAAGCGGCCTATCGCGGTGCGGCGCAGCCCGCGCAAGTGCGCGCCGCAGCCCAAGCACTGGCCAATATCTTCTGCCAGGGTACGAATGTAAGTGCCTTTGCTGCAACGCACGGTGATTTCCAGCTCGTCCCCAGCAAAACGCTCCAGAATCAATTCGTATATTGTTACGCTGCGACTTTTGCGCTCCACAGTTACACCCTTGCGGATGTATTCGTACAGGGGTTTGCCCTGATGTTTGATGGCGCTATGCATGGGCGGCACTTGCTCGATTTGGCCCATGAAATTACGCAATGCTGCGAACACCTGTGCTGGTTCGAGTTTTACCGCGCAAGTGCTGGTAATTTCGCCTTCAGCATCGCCGGTGGATGTGGTCTGGCCGAGGCGAATTAAGGCACGATAGGTTTTGTCGGCATCCAGTAACGCGTTGGAAAATTTAGTCGCCTCGCCGAAGCAAATGGGCAACAGGCCGGTCGCCAGGGGATCAAGCGTGCCGGTGTGCCCTGCCTTTTCTGCCTGGAACAAACGGCGCACTTTTTGCAGGGCGATGTTGGAGCTAAGATCTAATGGTTTGTCGAACAACAGAACACCGTCCAAGGGGCGGCGGATGATGCGATTCATAATGCCCGCGCTTAACTAAACCCCTCCCGACCTCCCCTTGTCAGGGGAGGAGCCGACTATTTGCTCCTCCCCTGACAAGGGGAGGTCGGGAGGGGTTGGGGCTTTATCACTGGCCACCGCCTGTTCGATAAGCTGTGACAAATTTGCGCCATATTCAACCGAGGCATCATAAACAAAATGCAGTTGCGGTGTAATGCGCAGCTTCATGGCGTGCGCAAGCTGGCTGCGCAAAAATCCGCTAGCACGTTCCAGGCCTTCCTGTACCGCCTTGCTTGCACCCTCCAGCGTGGTGTAGAACACCTTGGCATGCGCATAATCCCGGGTAACTTCGACGCCAGTCAAGGTGATCATTTGCACGCGTGGATCTTTCACTTCCTGGCGCAACAATTCGGCCAGTTCGCGCTGGATTTGTTCCGCGATCCGATCCGTCCTGGCGTAATCCTTAGGCATTCAAGGTGCGTTCAACTTCAACGATTTCGAACGCTTCGAGCTGGTCGCCGACCTGAAGATCATTGAATTTATGCAGCGACAGGCCGCACTCGAAATTCGAGCGCACTTCCTTGGCGTCATCCTTGAAGCGTTTCAACGAATCCAACTCGCCGGTATGGATCACCACATTGGCGCGCAGCACGCGCACCTGGGAGTTGCGCTTGATGAGGCCTTCGGTCACATAGCAACCCGCAATCGTACCGATCTTGGAAATGGTGAACACCTGGCGGACTTCGACCATGCCGAGAATGCTTTCTTTTTTCTCCGGCGGCAGCATACCGGACAGCGCGGCTTTGATTTCATCCACCATCTCGTAGATGATGTTGTAATAACGCATATCCACCCCGCTGGATTCCGCCAGCCGGCGGGCGGTAGCATCGGCGCGTGTGTTGAAGCCGATCACAACCGCCTTGGAAGCCAGCGCCAGATTGATGTCGGATTCGCTGATTGCACCAACAGCGCTGTGGATGATGTTGACTTTCACTTCGTCGGTGGACAGCTTTTGCAGGGAACTGGCGATAGCTTCGCACGAACCCTGCACATCGGCCTTGACGATCAGCGCTAGGGTGCGCACTTCGCCTTCCGACATTTGCTCCAGCATATTTTCCAGCGTAGCAGACTGCTGCTTAGCGAGCTTCACCGCACGGAATTTGCCCTGGCGGAACAAGGCGATTTCGCGCGCTTTCTTTTCATCCGCCAGCACCAGCACGTCCTCACCGGCGACGGGTACTTCAGACAGCCCCTGAATTTCCACCGGAATCGAAGGCCCGGCCTCGGTTACGGCCTTGCCATTTTCATCCAGCATGGCGCGCACGCGACCAGATACCGTGCCGATCAGCACCGCGTCGCCGCGCTTCAAAGTCCCGGACTGCACCAGTATCGTCGCCACTGGGCCCTTACCTTTATCCATGCGAGCTTCAACCACGATACCTCTGGCCAGGCTGAGTTTAGGCGCGGTCAGTTGCAGCACTTCGGCCTGCAACAGCACGCTTTCCAGCAAGGCGTCTATACCCTGCCCGCTCTTGGCCGAAACTTCGACGAACATGCAGTCGCCACCCCAATCTTCCGGCACCACACCTTCCGCCACCAGCTCTTGCCGGACGCGCTCAGCGTTGGCATCGGGCTTGTCAATTTTAGTCATCGCCACCACGATCGGCACGTTGGCCGCGCGGGCATGGTGGATCGCCTCTTTGGTCTGCGGCATCACACCGTCATCAGCCGCCACCACCAGAATCACGATGTCGGTCAATTTCGCGCCGCGTGCGCGCATGGCGGTAAACGCCTCATGGCCCGGCGTATCGAGGAAGGTAATCATGCCGCCCGGGGTATCCACATGGTAGGCGCCAATGTGCTGCGTGATACCGCCTGCTTCGCCGCTGGCCACACGGGTGCGGCGGATATAATCGAGCAAGGAGGTCTTGCCGTGGTCAACGTGGCCCATCACCGTGACTACCGGCGCGCGCGGCTCGATCGTGGCGTTCCTGTGCTCCTCTGACTCGGTCAGATAAGCACCGGGGTCATCCGCCTTAGCCGGCTTAGCAATGTGGCCCAGCTCTTCCACCACGATCATCGCCGTTTCCTGATCCAGCACCTGATTGATAGTTACCATGGAGCCAAGATTCATCAGCACCTTGATAATTGCGATGGCCTTGACTGACATTTTTTGCGCCAGTTCGGCCACGCTGATCGTCTCCGGCACCATCACTTCATGCACCACCGGCTCGGTTGGCAGGGAGAAAGCATGCTGGCCGACCGCCTCTTGCTTGGCGTGTTTGTCATGATGACGCGGGCCGGCGCGCCCTCGTCCAGCCGTCCATCCGCTAGGCCGTACATCAGTGGTGGCAGGCGTACGTTTCTTGTGTCCGGCTCCATCCCAGGGGCTGCTCTTGTCGGCGACTTTCACGCCTTTCTTGGCTGTTGGCCTGGCGATCTTGTCACCCGGCTTGGGCGCAGGCTTGTGCAGCGTACCTTCGGCTAGGCTGGGCTTGGCCGCAGGAGGCACAGTTGCCACCGGGGTTGCCACTAGGATTTCCACCGGGGCAGCCGCCTGCACCTGCTCCACCACGGCTGGCGCCGCCTTGCGTTTGTCGCGCTCTTTCTTGACCTGAACTTCTGCCGCCTGACGTGAGGCCAGCTCTGCCTGACCACGCGCTTCCTCAGCACGCAGGGCCAGCTCCTGTTCGTTCAATTTTTTCGCACTGGTTTTCTTGGTTGCGGCTGGCTCAGTCGGCGACGCTGCTGCAACAACTGCGGGTGCAACAACAGCGGGCATCGAAACTTCGGCTGCTGCAAGCGGCGCGATCACACGCTTCTTGCGCACTTCGACTTGAATGGTGCGCGCTTTTCCGGTGCTGTCCGCCTTCTTGATTTCTGTCGTTTCACGGCGGGTCAAAGTGATTTTTTTGCTTTTGGCGCTGCCACTGCCATGCGCGCTGCGCAGGTGCTCCAGCAACTGCGCCTTGTCCTTTTCCGTCAGGGGATCTGTTTCCTGCTGCTTGGCGACCCCGGCCGCCTGCAACTGTTCCAGCAACAGGCCGACCGGCAAACCGAGTTCGCCAGCAAACTGCGCTACATTTATTTTAACCATCACTATCCCTTAACCAAACTGCTTTTATCCCAAATTGTCCCACGGCGGAATTTCACCCCCCACCCTAGTCCTCCCCCTGAAAGGGGGAGAGCGTAGCGAGGGGGCCGAATCCGGCTCCTTCCCCCTTGAGGGGGAAGGGTGGGATGGGGGTGAAATGCGAATACGTCAGCCTGTTTTGTTCTAATGAACAATCTCGGTTTAGGCAAACCAGGGCGCGCGTGCCGCCATGATTAACTGATTTGCGCGTTCCTCATCCATACCCGTCAGATCAACCAACTCATCCACTGCCAGATCGGCAAGCTGCTCCTGTGTGCCGACACCCTTGCCGGACAGGATGCGCGCGGTTTCCTCATCCATGCCCTCAAGCTGGCCCATATCCTCGATGTTGTGTTCGACCTGCTCTTCGTTGACGATCGCTGCGGTCAACAGCGCGTTGCGTGCGCGGGTACGCAACTCATTCACCGTATCCTCGTCCAGCGATTCAATCTCCAGCATCTCGTCCAGCGGCACGTAGGCCACTTCTTCCAGCGTATTAAAACCTTCCTGCACCAAAATATCCGCCACCTCCGCGTCCACATCGAGCTTGGCCATAAATAAATCGCGCACCTTGGAAAATTCCTGCTCGTTCTTCTCGGCCGATTCTGTGACCGTCATGATATTGAGTTCCCATCCGGTCATCTCGCTGGCTAGGCGCACATTCTGGCCGTTGCGGCCTATGGCCTGGGCTAGATTTTCTTCCTCCACCACCACATCCATGCTGCGCTTGTCTTCGTGTACCACGATACTAGTCACGTCGGCCGGAGCCAGCGCGTTGATAACCGCCGTAGCCGGATCTTCCGACCACAGCACGATATCCACGCGCTCGCCCGCCAGCTCATTGCTGACTGCCTGCACGCGCGAACCGCGCATGCCGACACAAGTGCCAATCGGGTCTATGCGTTTATCATTCGAGCGCACCGAAATTTTGGCGCGGGCGCCGGGATCGCGCGCCGCACTGACAATCTCGAGCATTCCTTCCTCGATTTCCGGCACTTCCAATTCAAACAGCTTGACCAGGAACTCGGGCGTGATACGCGATAAAACAATTTGCGGTCCGCGCACGGAACGATCCACACGCAGCAGATGAGCGCGCACGCGATCGCCGACCCGCATATTTTCCTTGGGAATCATCTGGTCGCGCGGCAGCAGCGCCTCTATCTTGCCGAATTCAATAATGGCGTTGCCGCGCTCAATACGCTTCACCGTGCCGGACACCAGATGTTCCTTGCGTTCCATGAAGTCTTCCAGAATTTGTTCGCGCTCGGCATCGCGGATTTTCTGGAAAATCACCTGTTTGGCGGCTTGCGCGCCTATGCGCCCAAAATCAATGGATTCCAGCGGCTGCTCGACGAAACCATCCATCTGGATGTCAGGATTACGCTGCTGCGCCTCGCTCAGCTTGATATGCAATTCGGGGGTTTCAAAAGTTTCGTCATCCATCACCTGCCACTGGCGAAACGACTCATACTCGCCGGTATCGCGGTCTATGCTGACACGCACATCGGACTCCCCGTTAAATTGTTTCTTGGTGGCGGACGCCAACGCAGCCTCCAGCGCGCCAAATACGATTTCCTTGTCCACGTTTTTTTCACGCGCCAAGGCATCTACTAACAACAATACTTCACGATTCATTACTATCTCCAACCATACGCCGCCCGCATTATGCAAACGACCGTAATATTAAAATGCAGGCACCAAACGCGCCTTATCCAAATTGGACAGCTCTATCAATACCTGCTTGCCATCTACATCCAACTGTAATACGCCGCCCTGAACATCCCCTAAAATTCCAATAAAGTTCTTGCGTCCCTCTAGCGGCATGCGCAATTTGAGCTGCGCCTTCTCGCCGCGAAAGCGCAGGAAATCCACTTCCTTTTTTATCGGCCTGTCCAGCCCCGGGGATGAAACTTCCAGACGACCAAAGTCCACATTTTCTACTGTAAATAGTCGCGTCAGTTGGTGGCTGACTCGCTCACAATCCTCCACCGTAATACCCTCCGGCTTGTCCAGCAACACGCGCATCAAGCCTCTGCCGGGCATTTCCAGGTCAACTAACTCGTAGCCCAAGCCAGCCACTGTCGTTTCTACAAGCCTAGCCACGTCCATAATTCAACCCTACAAATAAAAAACGGGCACTATGCCCATCGAAACCCCATCTTAAAAACTGCGCGGATTATAGCAAAAATTATCAGCTAATGGAAATTATGCAGCGGGACGCAAGCAGTATGCGGCGCAGAGCAACCGGTGGCTGGCACTCAAACTTGCAGCAGATTAATGATTTCGCGCAGTTCGCGCCGCAGCTCGGGTGGATTAACAGACAGCGGGGGTGCAGACGGACGGACTGTTTCTTCCCGTTGCTCGGCAGCTTGTCCCAGGCGGCCACGCGCGCCACTGATGGTGAACCCATCTTCATACAGCAATTGCCGGATGCGCCGGATGAGCAGAACTTCGTGGCGCTGGTAGTAACGCCGGTTACCGCCGCGCTTGACCGGCCTGAGCTGGGTAAACTCTTGCTCCCAGTAACGCAGCACATGCGCTTTCACCCCGCATAATTCGCTCACCTCACCGATGGTGAAGTAACGTTTCGCCGGGATGAGCGGCAGTTCGGGATTAAGCGTGTGGTTTTCCATGATAGCTCTTCTCTACCATGCTCTTGAGTTTCTGGCTGGGATGAAAAGTCACGACGCGGCGCGCCGTGATGGGAATGTCTTCACCCGTCTTGGGATTGCGGCCGGGACGCTGGGGTTTGTCGCGCAGCTGAAAATTGCCGAAACCGGATAGCTTGACACTCTCGCCGCATTCAAGCTGGGCACGAATTTCCTCGTAGAATGCTTCCACCATATCTTTGGCCTCCCGCTTGTTCAGTCCGACTTTTTCAAACAGTAAATCCGCAAGTTCTGCTTTGGTCAATGTCATATTTCACCCCATTAAATACGTAATTGCGCGCCATGCTGTTGCAGCACAGCAACCAGGCACGCCACACTCCGGTCAATTTCTATATCAGTCAGTGTCTTTTGAGTATCTTGCAATAACACACGGAATGCAAGGCTTTTTTTACCGTCCTCCACAACTTTGCCACGATACAGGTCGAATAACGCCAACTCCGCTACATATGGAGCCTTTTCGTTCTGCATGGCATCCAGCAAGGCTTGCGCCGCAATGCCTTCGTCCACGACCACAGCGATATCGCGCCGCACTGGCGGGAACCTGGAAATCTCGCCTGCGTGGGGCACAACAATTTGCGTCAAAGCCTCCATCTCAACTTCAAACCACACCGCTGACTGCGGCAATTCGTAATGCTGCTGCCATTGTGGATGCAGCTCGCCGATCCAGCCGACTGCCTGCTCGCCGGCATAAATCCGCGCCGAACGTCCCGGATGCGAAGCCGGGTGCGGCTCTGCCACAAAACGCAGCGCACACGGCGCAAACAGCGCTTCAACATCACCCTTCACGTCGTAGAAATCCACGTTGCGCGCAACGGCTCCCCACTGCTCCGGCAGCGCCGTGCCGTAACACAATCCCGCCACGCGTTCGTGCTGTGCATAACCATCCTTAGCCGCGGCGAAGCATGCGCCAGCCTCGAACAGGCGCACGCGTGACTGCCGGCGGGCGAGATTGGTCATTAACGAGCCCAGCAATCCACCCAACAAGCTGCTGCGCATCACCGCCAGTTGGCTGGCAATGGGGTTCTTCAACGCCACCGGCTGCGCATTGCCGCACAAATTGCGCTCCCAGTCCGCTGCCACAAAAGCGTAATTGATAACTTCCTGATAGTCACGCAACACCAGCGCCTGCCGCACGCGCGACAAAGGACGCAGCGTTTCGGCCTGCGGCAGCATGGTCATGCTCGCTTGCGGCGGGTTTGGGAGTATGCGTTCGTAGCCATACACGCGTGCCAGCTCTTCGATCAAATCTTCTTCGATGGCGATATCAAAACGGTAGCTCGGCGGCGTCACCAGGAACACGTCGCCTTTGCGCTCAAATACCAACCCCAGACGCGACAGTATTTGTGCAATCTCGCCTGCCTCCATCGGAATGCCCAATACACGCTGCACGCGTTGTGCGCGAAGCTTGACCGGAAGGCGCAGAGGCAGTGCACTGCATACTTCCGTGACAGTGCCTGCCTGGCCGCCACAGATGTCGAGTATCAATTGCGTGGCGCGATCCAGCGCGGCAACGGTGGCCGAGAAGTCCACACCGCGCTCAAAGCGATAAGAGGAATCCGAAGCAAAACCCAAGCGGCGCGACTTGCCGACAATCACATCGGGCGCGAAAAACGCGCTCTCTAAAAAAATATCCGTGGTAGCGTCATCCACGGCGCTGGCCGCACCGCCCATTACGCCGGCCAACGCCACCGGCGCCTGCTCATCGGCAATCACCAGCATGTCAGGTTGCAGCTCCACCGTTTGCAAGTTCAGCACTTGCAATTTTTCACCGGCGCGGGCAAAACGCACCTCGATATTGCCATGCAATTTGGCTAGGTCAAAAGCATGCAGAGGCTGACCCAATTCCAGCAGCACATAATTGGTCACATCAACAATCGCGCTGATGCTGCGCAGCCCGCAACGCTCCAGCCGTAGCAATATCCAGGGGGGCGTTGCAGCCTGTGCATTGACACCTGCAATCACCCGCCCGGCATAGCGTGGACAAGCGGCTTGCTCCGCCACCTTGACCTTCACCACATGCGCTTCCGTTAGGGTAAAAGTTATCGGCGGCATCCATTGCAACGGTGCGCCGGTCAGCGCAGCCACTTCGCGTGCAATTCCGTACAGCGACAGACAGTCACTGCGATTAGGTGTGAGCTTGAGGGTCAGCAAGTGATCGTCCAGATCGAGATGCTCACGTACGTTCTGCCCGACCACTGCGTCCGCAGCCAGCTCCATTAATCCGCTGCTGTCTTCTGCCAGACCAAGTTCTTTAGCCGAGCACATCATGCCGAAGGACACCACACCGCGCACCTTGGCTTGTTTAATTTCCAACCCCGGCAGCTTCGCCCCCACCAGCGCGCACGGCGCTTTCATGCCGACACTGACGTTCGTCGCACCGCACACGATGGACAGCGGCGCACCTAGCCCCACGTCCACAGTCAGCACATTCAGCTTGTCGGCGTCAGGGTGTTTGTCTTTGCTCAGCACTAGTCCCACAACCACTTTATCAAACGGCGGCGCAACCGGGGACAGCTCTTCAACCTCCAGCCCGGCCATGGTCAGCAGATGTGCCAGCTCCTCGCTCGACAGCGATGGATTGACCAGAGTGCGTAACCAAGATTCTGAAAATTGCATATCAGTTAAATTGTTTCAAAAATTGCAGGTCGTTCTCGAAAAACAGCCTGAGGTCATTCACGCCATAGCGCAACATAGCTAAGCGTTCCACGCCGAAACCAAACGCGAAGCCGATATATTTCTCGCTGTCGATGCCAACATGCTTGAGCACATTGGGGTGCACCATGCCGCAACCGGCCACTTCCAGCCACTTGCCCTGACGCGGGCCACTGGTAAAAGCGAGGTCAATTTCTGCCGACGGTTCGGTAAACGGAAAGAACGAAGGACGAAAGCGCACCTTCATTTCATCGGTCTCAAAATAGCATTTAAGGAAATCGGCAATCACGCCCTTGAGATCGGCGAAGCTCACGCGCTCGCCTATCCATAAACCCTCCACCTGGTGGAACATCGGCGAGTGGGTCGCATCGGAATCCACGCGATAAACGCGCCCCGGCGCGATGATGCGGATGTCCGGCATGTGTTCAAGGTGGCGGTGTTTTTCTTGATGCGCCTGCATGTAGCGTATCTGGATGGGCGAGGTGTGGGTGCGCAGCACATGCTGTTCATCCACATAAAACGTGTCGTGCATGTCGCGTGCAGGATGGTTTTGCGGAATGTTCAGCGCGGTGAAATTGTAAAAATCGGATTCGATTTCCGGGCCCTGCGCTACGGCATACCCGATGGAGTGAAACAGGCTCTCGATGCGTTCCAGCGTGCGCGTGACCGGATGCAATCCGCCCACACCCCTGCCGCGCCCCGGCAAAGTCACATCCAGCGCTTCCGCCGCTAGCTTCAGTTGCAATAAATTTTTCTGCAAAGCTTCGCGCCGCTGCTGCAAGGCGCTCTCGATAGCCTGCTTGACTTGGTTGATGCGCGCACCGGCAGCCGGGCGTTCCTCAGCAGATAGCTTGCCGAGACCTTTCAGCAACTCAGTCAGGCGCCCTTCCCGGCCCAGATAGCGCGCCTTGGCCTGCTCAAGTTCCGCCGCCTGTTCAATGGCGGCAAACTGTTGCAGGGCTTGGTCTAGTATTTGGTCGAGTTCTTGCATCGCTATCATTCCCCTCCCCTGACAAGGGGAGGTTGGGAGGGGTTGGAAACGAAAAAGGAGGCGTAGTACGCCTCCGTATTACTCCGTAGGTTGGGTTAGGCGCGGCTTCTTTGCGCCGTAACCCAACAATTCGGATTTAAACGCCGAGGCTGGCTTTGGCTTGCCCGACTATCTGCGCAAAGGCAGCCTTGTCAAACACGGCCAGATCCGCCAGCACCTTGCGGTCAATTTCAATCGCGGCTTTTTTCAGGCCGTTCATGAACACGCTGTAGCTCAGACCTTGCTCACGCGCCGCCGCATTGATACGCGCAATCCACAGGGTGCGGAATTGGCGCTTGCGTTGACGGCGGTCACGGTAGGCATATTGCCCGGCCTTCATCACCGCTTCTTTGGCGATGCGATAGACGTTCTTGCGACGGCCACGGTAACCCTTGGCCAGGTCCAGAATTTTCTTGTGACGCGCGCGCGCCGTTACACCACGTTTAACTCTTGCCATATCTTATCTCCTTAAGCGTAGGGCATCATGGCGCGGATAGACGCCGTGTTGCTTGCGTGAACTTCGGTAGTACCACGCAACTGACGTTTGCTCTTGGTGGTCTTCTTGGTCAAGATATGGCGCTTGAACGCCTGTGAACGCTTGATGCTACCACCAGCGCGCACCTTAAAGCGTTTTTTTGCACCGCTTTTGGTTTTCATTTTAGGCATGACAACTCCTTTATTAGATGACACCGGGAGGTTCCTGGCAGGAACACTTAAAACCCGGAAGCACTTGTATGGGACTGATTGATGGGTTACGCATGAAGCCGCTCCACCCATCCTACAATTCTGCATCGGCCAGTCCCTTAACCGACGCAGCTATAAAATCTAAAAATTCAAATCAGCAGGATGGTGGAGCGTTTTTGCGTAACCCATCAAGCTCAAGTTGCAATGATGGGTTACGCATAAAACCGCTCCACCCATCCTACGCCTTATTTCTTCTTGGGGGAAAGCACCATCACCATCTGCCGCCCTTCCATCTTGGGAAACTGCTCCACAATTCCGTGCTCATCAAGATCGGCTCTGACCCGCTCCATCATCTGCATGCCTATGCCCTGATGTGCAATCTCGCGACCACGGAAGCGCAAGGTAATTTTGGTCTTGTCGCCTTCGCCCAGGAAGCGGATCAGATTACGCAACTTGATGTTGTAATCTCCATCATCGGTACCCGGCCGGAACTTGACTTCCTTGATCTGGATCTGCTTTTGTTTAAGCTTGGCCTCGTGCTGCTTCTTGCTCTCGGCATATTTGAATTTGCCGATATCCATGATGCGGCACACCGGCGGTTCCGCCATGGGCGCAATTTCAACCAAGTCCAGATCAGCCTCCTCAGCCAACCGAAGCGCCTCTGCGACTGCCACTACACCTAGCGGCTCCCCCTCTACCCCAACCAATCGCACATTAGGTGCTGTTATCTGTTCGTTGAGGCGCTGTGCTTTTTCTTGAGCTATTGTAGTTTCTCCATAAATATTAAATAATTAAACCGCACTACCCGCTTGCAGTTCGGATTGCAGGTGCTCCATCAACACCGCCATC
>CAMTXD010000065.1:0-10533 GCA_947085625.1 uncultured Gallionellaceae bacterium
ACCGCAAAGATGCTCCAGATAATCTTCAAATTCCTTCAGACTTACCATCACAAATCTCCCGCCACCATGGAATGGTTTAATTGTAGCAGGTGTTTTCATTTTTTGACACAGTAAGACTAGTAGTTCCATCAGAGATGAGTTAAACCCTCTCCCTTGGGGAGAGGGTGCCGAAGGCGGGAGAGGGAAAAAGAACTGCTCCATCAAACCAACCCCGCCACCGCCGCCGCAAGATTAGGGTAAATTAGTGTGCCTGGTGGCAGACCGCCCTTGGCCTTGGTCTTCTTGCCCTTGCCGGTAAGCACAAGTATGGGCTGTGCGCCCGCATTGACTGCCACCTCCAGGTCGCGCAGCGAATCACCCACCGTCGGCACGCCTTTCAAGTTGGCACTATAGCGCGCCGCGATCTCTTCCAGCATGCCGCCCTTGGGCTTGCGGCAGGCACAGTTGGCCTCCGCCGCATGCGAGCAGAAGAACACCGCGTCTATGCGCCCGCCCGCCTGCGCCACTGCCTTGTGCATTTTGTTGTGAATGGCGTTCAGCGCGGGCATATCGAACAGGCCGCGCCCGACGCCGGATTGATTGGTCGCCACCACCACGCGATAACCTGCCTGTGCCAGGCGCGCAATGGCTTCCAGGCTGCCGGGCAGAGGCTTCCACTCATCCGGACTCTTAATAAACTGGTCGGAGTCGTAGTTGATGACGCCGTCACGGTCAAGGATGACAAGTTTCATAAGGGCAGTCGTTAGACGTTAGTCTCTAGTTGTTTGTTGGCTGTGGTCATGCTGCCAGTTTGGAAATATCCGCGACGCGGTTCATGGCTTGTTGTAATTGCGCCAATAACGCCAGGCGATTGATACGCAATGCTGCATTATCGGTATTCACCATCACATGGTCGAAGAAGCTATCCACTGGCGCTTTAAGCGCTGCCAGAATTTGCAGTGAGGCAGTGTAATCGCCCGCAGCGAATGCCGCATCCGCTTTGGGCGCAATTTTGCTCAGCGCCTGGTGCAAGGTTTGTTCGGCAGGCTCTTTTAGCAAAGCGGCATTTACCGTATCACTCACCTCACCCTTCGCCTTCTTCAATATGTTGCTCACCCGCTTGTTGGCGGCAGCCAGGCTCGCCGCTTCGGGCAATGTGGCAAAAGCACGCACCGCCTCAAGCTGTTTCGGCACCAGATAAATTTGGGTCGGGTTCATGCATAGCACCGCTTCCACCTGATTAGTCGAGTAGCCCTGCTCGCGCAGCAAACCGCCGAGACGCTCAAACATGAACATTTCCACGTCAGTATGCGCATCACGCAGCAATCCTTTGGGGAATCCGGCGAAAGCAATGTTCACCAGGTCGAACAGCCTGAGCGGCAACTGTTTTTCAAGCAACATGCGGATGATCCCCAACGCATGGCGGCGCAACGCGAACGGATCCTTGTCTCCGGTCGGAATCTGTCCAATGCCAAACATGCCGACCAGCGTTTCCAGCTTGTCCGCCAACGCAACGCACACCCCAACCAGACTGCGCGGCAGTTCATCACCGGCAAAGCGCGGCTTGTAATGGTCTTCAATGGCGAATGCAATGTCGTCACTCAGTCCATCATGCTTAGCATAATAGCGCCCCATGATGCCTTGCAGCTCGGGGAACTCGCCCACCATGTCGGTCAGCAGATCAGCCTTGGCCAGCATCGTCGCCTCGCCCGCCTGAGCCGCCAGCGCCGCGCCGCCCAACTGCAAACCGATCGCCTGGGCAATCGCCCACACCCGCTCCGTGCGCTCACCCTGTGAGCCCAGCTTGTTGTGATATACCACTTTATTCAAGCCTGCCACACGCGAGGCCAAGGTCTTTTTACGATCGTGATCAAAGAAAAATTTCGCATCCGCCAGACGGGGACGCACCACACGCTCATTGCCGCCTACCACTTTACTGGCATCCGCCGGGCGGATATTGGAAACGATCAGGAATTTATTGGTGAGATTGCCCTTTGTGTCCAGCAGCGGAAAATATTTCTGGTTCGCCTTCATGGTCAGGATCAGGCATTCCGGCGGCACTTTGAGAAATTCTTTTTCAAACTGGCCTACCAGCACATTGGGACGCTCGACCAGCGCCGTCACTTCATCCAGCAGCGCTTCGTCCGCTATCGGCCTGAGTTTTTCCCTGGCAGCGGCATCCGTCATCTGCCGCACGATTTCGGCACGACGCTCGTTAAAGCTAGGAATGATTGCACCTTCATGCTCAAGTTGCTGCGCATAGCTGTCGGCATCCCTAATCACAATCGGGTTGACCTTGGCTTCAAAGCGATGACCCCGCGTCTCGCGCCCAGCATTCAATCCCAACAGAGAGACTTCATCCTCTCCCTTGAGGATCTCATTGCCGTGCAACGCAACCAAACCATGAGCGGGGCGCACGAAGTTGACCGTACTCCAGCCGTCGGCCAACTGGTAGGCCATCATCTTTTGGATAGGTAACTTATCATAGGTTTCCTTGAGTGCTATTTGCAAGCCAAGTATCAAACTCCTGCCTTTTATAATTGTGTCCAAGAACAGCACGTCAACTTTTCCATCATTTTCGCGCTTAAGAGCTGGCGCAACCGACGCATTGACACCGAGGCTATAAAGTTTTTTTAGCAACGCAGGTGTGGGCTGGCTGTTTGCATCCAAACCGATTGAGACTGGCATCAGTTTTTGCAAAACTGGTCTGTCCGCCGCTTGCGCTGCAACATCTGTAATATGCACTGCCAGACGACGTGGCGTGGCATAAGCTGTTACAACGGCATCACTCGCCACCAAGCCTTGCGCCATTAGACTTGCCGCCAGAACTTCGGCAAAACTGTCGCCCAGTTTTTCCAGCGATTTCGGTGGTAGCTCTTCAACTAACAATTCAACCAACAAATTTTTTGTGGTCATTGTTTCGCCTCGATCTGTGCCAGCACTTCATCCGCCCACGCTTTGGGAGCCATTGGAAAACCAAGCCGCGCGCGGCTGTCGAGATAGCTTTGCGCCACGCTGCGCGCCAAGTTGCGGATGCGGCCTATATACGCTGCGCGTTCGGTAACAGAAATCGCGCCACGCGCATCGAGCAAATTAAACGTATGCGCTGCTTTCAGGATTTGTTCATAAGCGGGCAATGCCAGCTTATGTTCCATCAGATACTTGGCCTGTTTCTCATGGTTGCCAAAAGCGCCCAGCAAAAATTCCACATCGCTATGCTCAAAGTTATAAGCGGATTGCTCGACCTCGTTCTGGTGATAGACATCACCATAAGTCAGCACGCTGTCACCGTTCTCCGCCCACACCAGGTCGTACACGTTGTCCACGTCCTGCAAATACATCGCCAGCCGCTCCAGCCCGTAAGTAATCTCGCCAGTAATCGGCTTGCAATCTATGCCGCCGACCTGCTGGAAATAAGTGAACTGAGTTACCTCCATGCCGTTCATCCACACTTCCCACCCCAGCCCCCATGCGCCCAGCGTCGGGTTCTCCCAGTCATCTTCAACAAAGCGGACATCGTTCTGCTTCAGGTCAAAACCCAACGCTTCGAGCGAGCCGAGATAGAGTTCCTGAATGTTTGCGGGCGCAGGTTTCAGCACCACCTGATATTGATAGTAGTGCTGCATACGGTTTGGATTTTCGCCGTAGCGCCCGTCCTTGGGGCGGCGCGTAGGCTGCACGTAAGCGGCTTTCCACAACTCCGGTCCGAGCGCGCGCAAAAAGGTGGCGGTGTGGCTGGTGCCTGCGCCCACTTCCATATCGTAGGGTTGCAGCAGCGCGCAGCCCTGCTTGTCCCAGAATTGCTGGAGCGTCAGGATGATTTGCTGGAAGGTCAACATTATTAAATTGGGCGTAATTTCTTCAAGACGCTATTTTACGGGTTTTCTTACTGGCAGGAACTGCATTCTCCTCACACAGATTTTGCTTCTTGCCGCGTGTCATCTGCTTGATCTGCATCTCGCGTTTCAGGGCTGCGGATTTATCGGGATATTGCTCGACATGCACCAGCCGCACCGGACTGCGGCCACGCGTGTACTTGGCACCCTCGCCCGCATTGTGCGCAAACAGACGCTGATCTAGATTATTGGTGATGCCGCAATACAGGGTATCGTCGGCACAACGGAGGAGGTAGCAGACCCAGCTCATTGTGAATTCTCTACGGCGTTCCTTCTCCCCCGGAGAGAGGGTGCCGAAGGCGGGAGAGGGAGTGCCTTGCGCCGCGCCAACCTGGCCACGGCCAGCATGACCGCCAAAAAAATCAGCACTGCCGCATTACCCCAGTGCACATACGGCGTGCTGCCGGTATAGCCCTGCACCTGGCCAGTGAGCGTACCCTCCTCATGCTGCGGCAACATCTGTTGCACCACTCCATCGCGCCCGATGATGGAAGTCACGCCGGTATTGGTGGCGCGCAGCATCATGCGGCCCGTTTCCAGCGCACGCATCTGCGCGATCTGGTTGTGCTGCATGGCCGCGTGCGACCTTCCATACCAGGCATCGTTACTGACATTCACCAGCAAGGTCGCCTCCGGCAGGTAGCGGATGACTTCCTCGCCGAACACATCTTCGTAACAAATCTGCACCGCCACGCGCTGCCCCGCTATGCGCAAGACTGCTTGCCGTTCACCGCCGCGCGCCAGGTCGGACATCGGGATATTCAATACCTCGTTGACCAGCCAGCCCAGCACCGGGCGCAACGGGATAAATTCGCCGAACGGCACCAGATGATTTTTGCGGTAACTTTGGCTGTCCGCCATGCCGAGCGTGAACACGCTGTTGTAATACAGCCCGCGCTCGCGCTCGAATACGCCGGTCAGAATATCACCGCCATTTTTTCTGGCGTGCGCACGCAAAATGTCCAGATAACTTTCCGGCAACTCGTCGCGCAACAACGGCAGCGCGGTTTCCGGCAGCACGATCAGGCGCGCATCGCTCTGCAACGCCAGGCGGCGATAGGTTTCCAGCGTGCTGACGAGCTTGTCTTCACGGAACTTGAGGTCTTGCGCAATGTTGCCCTGCAGCAGCGCCACCTTGAACGGCTCGCCCTCAGTCTGCGTCCATTGCACGGTGCGCAATGCCGCGCCGCCGCCCCACAACAGCAGCAGCGCCGCCAGCGCCAGCTTTCCCTGTTTACTCCAGCGCGCCTGCCAACCCAGTGCCAGTAAGCCCGCACTCACCGCCACCGCAAGTGACACACCATACACACCGAACAACGGCGCATAGCCCGCCAACGGGCTGGCCGCTGCCTGCGAATAACCGAACGCCAGCCACGGAAAGCCGGTAAATAGCAAACCACGCAGCCATTCCAGCAGCACCCACAACGCGGGCATCACCAGCACTAGGCGCGCCCAAACAGGTGCCCGCAACCTCGCTTGCGCATAACCGACCACTGCGGGGAACAGCGCCAGCGCAGCGGCGAACAATGCGGTAGCAAGCACTGCCAGCAACATCGGCATGTCGCCATAATCATGCAGTGCGACATATATCCAGGATATGCCCGCGCCGAACAAACCTGCACCAAAAGCGAAGCCCAGCCAGGCTGCCGCGCGTTTTCCGTTGGTGTGCTGCCACTGCCAGAACAGCACAGCCAGCGCCAAGACCGTGAGGGGAAACAGCGAGAAAGGTGCAAAGCCGAGAACGGCGAGCAGGCCGGCACAAAAAATCAAAGCAGATTTTTTCAAACGCAGCATAATCAGGGTGGGCGAAAGCAAAATTGATTTCGTGGATTATACGGTGTAACTTGCGACCCTCTCCCTCAATCCCTCCCCCCAAGGGGGAGGGGTGGGGGAGAGGGTAACGAACACTTGAAGCGCCGATGTCGCGAATTACGTAATTCTTAATAAATAAAAAAATGGAAAAAATACGCCTCTCAAAATTAATGTCCGAACAGGGATTGTGCTCCCGCCGCGAAGCGGACAGCTACATCGAGCGCGGCTGGGTGCTGGTGGACGGCAAACCGGTGACCGAGCTGGGTACCAAAATTGATCCCACCCAGCGCATCACCCTCAACCGCGCCGCGCAAAACAAACAACAGACGCGCGTGACCATCCTGCTGAACAAGCCCATCGGCTATGTCTCCGGGCAGGCGGAAGACAACCACAAGCCCGCCGTCACCCTGATCAATGCCGCCTCGCGCTTTGCCAACGACAAATCGCCGCTGCATTTCCACCCCATGCACTTGAACGGCATCGCGCCCGCAGGCCGCCTGGATATTGATTCGCAGGGTTTGCTGGTGCTCACCCAGGATGGCCGCATCGCCAAACAACTGATAGGCGAAGACTCAGCCATAGACAAGGAATATCTGGTGCGGGTGCAGGGCAAGATATTGGGTAGCGGTTTGTCCTTGATGAACCACGGCATGAAGCTGGACGGTGTGCCACTGAAACCGGCCAAAGTGAGCTGGCAGAATGATGAGCAACTGCGCTTCATTCTGAACGAAGGAAAAAAACGCCAGATCCGCCGCATGTGCGAACAGGTCGGCCTGAAAGTCACCGGGTTGAAGCGTGTGCGTATCGGCAAGATCAGGCTGGGGGACTTGCCGGTCGGGCAATGGCGCTATCTGGGGGAAGATGAGGGGTTTTAGGGGTGGCTGTGCTTTTCGGCCTCTTTATTTCTAGCTACGCTGGGGGATTGTCTGATAAATTGGGTTGATATATTTATAGCCTCGGTGTGACATGAACGGGGGAAATCTCGCGCCACGTATTTTGGAAATGGCTGCCATGTTGGCGATTTCATGGTGCACTAGAATCAAAGGAATGGAATCAATGCTCCAGTATATCCGGCAACGCGTACCAACATATCAGGCATTGTTGCCATCTATTTTTACGTTCGAGAGGGGCGCGCCAAAAGCGGCGCGCCCATCAACTTAACATTAGGCGCACCGAGGAGATAGCAACAAATGAAGGGCATTATCATTGGGGCAGGAATAGCCGGGCTTTCCGCTGCAATATCGATGCGGCAGCGGGGCATTGATTTTGAGATCTTCGAGGCGGTGTCCAATCTGACTCCTGTAGGAGCAGGGATTCTCGTTCCACCCAATGCGATGGCTATCCTTAGCCGGTATGGACTTTCCGAGCAAGTACAGGAACATGGAACCCGCATCAATTTCCTTGTAGTAGTCGATTCACGGGCAAGGATCATTTCAAAGACACCCGCAGATTACTCAAAAAACGGCACCACTTACCCAACGGTGGCAATTCATCGGGGTAAATTACAACAGATTCTTCTGAAGGCGCTCCCCGACAAACACGTAACTACCGGCAAGCGGTGCATTGAGGCAAACATCCATGCTCAAGGAGTTACGGCCCGATTTAGTGATAACAGCCGTGTTGATGGCGATTTTCTCATCGGGGCCGATGGGATTCATTCAGCCATACGAGAATCCATTTTTCCGAACAGTCCATTGCGGTATTCCGGGCAAACCTGCTGGAGAGGCATAGCGAACGTCGAGCTTCCTCGGCAATGGTTGACACAACTAACTGAAGTGTGGGGTGCCGGTTTGCGCTTCGGTTTTGTGCCCATATCCAGGGGGCAGGTATACTGGTACGCCACCAAGCGAGAAAGCCCTGGTGGAACTGGAGACCGGGAAAAGATCAAACAGCAATTGATGAGCATTTATAGCTCGTTTCCGGATCCAATAGCGGAAATCATTTCCCACACTGATATGCCTTCGATCATTCGAGATGACATATACGATCTCGCTCCACTAAGGTCATGGTCTTCTGGGCGAGCCATCCTGATTGGAGATGCTGCGCACGCTTCGACGCCGAACCTTGGGCAGGGGGGGGCTCAGGCCATTGAGGATTCTTGGGTGCTAGCGGACAAGATTGCAAGTTGCAAGTCGCTGCACGAAGCATTCCAGAGTTTCCAGGCTGCGCGCCTATCCAAGGTGGAAAAAATTGTGTCTGTCTCGTGGCAAATTGGCAGGGTAACAAATCTTTCTAATAAATTGGCCTGCGTGGCCAGAAACACATTGTTTCGCTGCGTACCCACATTTGTGGCGAAACAGCAGGCCCGTTTTCTCTACGATGTATCGTACTAGCAGCCTGCCTGACTTAAAGAATCGAAGCGAAAAAGTGGCTGGGCGAGGACAGATTTTGACGATTTTGCAGGCCAATAGTCATTCTATTGGTCAAAAAAGCGGCGAAATATGGACCGGCCAGGCGCTTTTGCAGCCGATTTCCTTTAAGTCAGGCAGGCTGCTAGGTTAAAGGTTACCCTACACTGAAACTTCGTTTTCGCGCCTTGCATTTGGGCGAACTTTGAATTTTTAGAGGCACCCTAAATGAAAATGGCCACCAGACAAGGTGACCATTTTCGTTTGCAGTGGATGTTGCGCAATGGCGGCCCATGCCTGAGCCGTCAAGGAGAAGCATTACGATTACTTCTTCTTTTTTACGCCGGCAACCGCATCTTTCAGCTTGCTGCCAACTTTGAACTTCACAACCTTTTTGGCTGGTATTTTCAATTCATTGCCGGTAGCAGGATTGCGGCCGATACGGGCAGCGCGTGCCTGGACGGCGAAGGTGCCGAAACCTATCAGTTGCACATCATCGCCCTTGGCCAGCGAAACTTGGATTGCGGCCATAAGTGCATTCAGGGTTTCTTCGATGCTGACCTTGGAATTTTTGGTGGACTTAGCTACTGCATCAATCAGTTCTGCTTTGTTCATGGTGCTGGCTCCCTTAGTTGTGGTTGAAAAGACAGCGAACTGTATCAAGCCAGCGCGACTATGACAAGGGGTTTGCGCCACAATCTTTGCGCCACAATAAAAACAAAATCTAGCCAGTATAGGCCGGATGTCTTATTTGTGACGCGTGCCATTGCTGGTCTTTATGATTAACAGGAAAGATTATTGTTCAGTCTGGCTATGAACAACCACACCGCTACCCAAAAAAACTTCATGTTAATCAGTATGATGAACGATAATTACGCGAATTTACAAATATCTGGGCTAGCTGTCTTTCCTTTCAGCGCTAGCCATTTTTAAGCGTTTACGCGGCGCTTGAACTCCCCCGTGCGGGTGTCAATTTCGATTTTGTCGCCGATTTCGCAGAATGCGGCCACCGGTAATTCCAGGCCAGAACCTATTTTTGCGGGTTTCATCACCTTGCCGGAGGTGTCGCCGCGCGCCGCAGGCTCGGTGTAGATGATTTCGCGCACCACAGTATTGGGCAGATCCACTGAAATGGCTTTGTCGTTGTAGAACACCATTTCGCAGGCCATGCCGTCTTCGAGATAGTTTAGCGATTCACCCAGGTTTTCCTTCTCCACTTCGTGCTGGTTGTATTCGGCGTCCATGAACACATACATCGGGTCGGCGAAATAGGAATAAGTGGCGTCCTTGCGATCGAGCTGCACCATGTCAAATTTGTCATCTGCCCGGTAGATCGCCTCACTGGGCGATTCGGTCAACAGGTTCTTGAATTTCATCTTGACTACTGAGCCATTGCGGCCGGAGCGAGTATATTCGGCCTTGAGCACCACCATGGGATCGCTGCCGACCATGACGACGTTGCCTGCACGGAGTTCTTGAGCTATTTTCATGTCTGTCTGCCTTAAATCTGATTAACTTTACGAGCTGCGCATTCTATCAATTTTCCGGAAAAAATTCATCAAATTCAAAGCGAGGCTGTTACAGGACAACTGCTGCGCCCATGCCTGCGCATGGTGTCGCAGGATAGCCCTGTGCTTGCAGAAATCGTTCCAGGCCTGTCCTGGGCCTGTCGCAGCGGCGCATCCTGAGCCTGCCGAAGGATTCCACCCTTCCCACAGGACATGGAACGCGTGTGCAGCATCCGGCGGCAGCCCGGCGCAATACAGCGCCATGAAGGCGCGTAACTTTTGCATGTGTACGCCATCATGCTGCGGGTAGATGTGCCAGACGAATGGCCTGCCCGCCCACTGCGCGCGCACGCAGGAATCCTCGCCGCGCACGAAATTGATGTCGCACGCCCACAACAACTCGTCGTAGCGCTCCTGTTCCACAAATGGCAGCACTTGAACGCGCAGGTTTCCGCGCTCGAACACATCGCTCGGCGCGGCTAGTGACAGCCCGAAGAACGCCGCCACCTGTGGCAGTGCGCGTCCTTCCGGTACCAGGCAGCACACGGGAGTATTGCCTGCAGCCCAAGCAGAAAATAATTTCGGCAGCGCAGGATTTTCGTAACTGAACAATGACACGCGCGTTTCGTCCGGCTTGGCCTGCGGCACACCGAGCGACTGCCAGTAAGATGCAATGGCCTGCGGGTTACCCTGGAAGGCATCGCGTCGCATGAGCAAATCGCGCTCCAGCAACAGCCCGCCGGTTTGCGCGGTAAAGCCGGGGAAGAAAAAATACTTGACCAGCGGCAAGGAAGGATGCGGTGAAGGCAGCATGTGACAGCCCGCCACCCAATCTTCCGCACTCAGATACTCAAGGTTGATCCAAACCGCCTTGTGATTCCAATTCCATTTCATCGGTGACACTGCGTTGGCTTCCTCGCTCGCTCCTAGCCGTACTGAATGTACTGTCTTCGTCGCTCGCTCGTCGCCGCCTTGTTTCACCTTCGAAAT
>CAMTXD010000066.1:0-13335 GCA_947085625.1 uncultured Gallionellaceae bacterium
ATCACGGCATGGCGATCATGTCGCAGCGTGAAGGCTTGCAATTCGAGGCGAACATCCGTTCGGACACCGCGGCTTTGCATGAACTGGTGGCGGCCATGCTGACGAGCAGTACGGGGCTGCGCGTCTTGCGCGATCCGACGCGCGGCGGGCTGGCGACCACGCTTAACGAAATCGCACGGCAGTCGGCGGTGGGTATGGCCATAGACGAAGCGGCTATCCCGGTCAATGCAGTGGTGGCGGCGGCGTGCGAGTTCCTGGGGCTGGATCCTTTGTATGTGGCCAACGAAGGGAAGCTGGTTGCCATCTGTGCCGCAGCCGATGCAGCGAAGGTGCTTGCCGCGATGCAGGCGCACCCGCTCGGCCGGGCGGCAGCCGTGATCGGTGCAGTCATCGAGGACGCATCCTGCTTTGTGCAGATGAAAACCCGGTTGGGCGGGCAGCGCATGGTGGACTGGCTTTCCGGTGACCAGTTGCCCAGAATCTGCTAGGGAGTGTCATTTCATACATGGAATAAGTCCGTCACACCGGCGGTATTAATTCCACATCCGCTTTAGCGGAAAGCAAATTAACATCTGCGTCCCTTTTGCTCGGTCGTTTGAGAGGCTCCGATGCTAACGCGGCTTGCCTCCAAACAATCTTGCAAAAGTTGCACTTTAAACTTGGATCCGCCAGATCAAAACGTCAATAATTTTTTAGATACCGTCTTGTCGGTCAAGTTATTTTTGCATCGCTTGACCGACAAGACGGTATCTACTCGACTGGGATCGCGGGCATCCTGTCCGCATGCGGGGAGAGCGAAGCTCGCCCGCGCTCCAAAAATTGTTGACGACAAACAGAGTGCAGGATCGCTGCTATGAATTCCAGCCTTCACGGTTTTATTCGAGCAAAAGCCATCTAGCCTGGGATTGTCATTCAAGGAGTGAAAAAGACACCGCGCCAGCTCGGTGCTGACACTGAAAAGAAGCGCACACAGACAAGGTGCGCCCAGTAAATCAACCAGCGAACTGCGGATCAGCCCCTCTCCTCAATAAACTAGGGGCTGCATCCACAGCCTCCAACCCCTTTAGTTCGGCTTGTTGATGCCTGGCGTAGGAAAAGGCCAGGTTGTAGCCGGGCGCACGGGTGCCGGAGCAGAAGGAGCTGGGGCTCCCATGGAACGGACAACAGGCTTGCTGATTGCAGCTGGCTTCTTCGCTGGAGCGGCTTTTTTAGCTGCTGGCTTCTTCGCTGGAGCGGCTTTTTTAGCTGCTGGCTTCTTCGCTGGAGCAGCTTTTTTAGCTGCTGGCTTCTTCGCTGGAGCGGCTTTTTTAGCTGCTGGCTTCTTCGCTGGAGCGGCTTTTTTAGCTACTGGCTTCTTCGCTGGAGCGGCTTTTTTAGCTACTGGCTTCTTCGCTGGAGCGGCTTTTTTAGCTACTGGCTTCTTCGCTGGAGCGGCTTTTTTAGCTGCTGGCTTCTTGGCTGCTACTTTTTTAGCCGCCGGCTTTTTGGCTGCTACTTTTTTTACTGCTGGTTTAGCTTTCTTTACGGCTGCCATTTCAATCTCCTTACATAGTGAAAGTTAACGAAATACAACTCAAACAACAACTACACCCCCAGCACGCCGCAACACGGCATGACCGAAGCCCTTTTAACCAGCCACTTAGCGCAGGTTTTATCGCGCTTAGTGGAATGGCTATGCAAAACTAATCCCAAGACAGGGCGCCACCGGTCTGATACTCGGTAACGCGCGTTTCGAAGAAGTTCTTCTCCTTCTTGAGATCTATCATTTCCGCCATCCACGGGAACGGATTGTAAGCTCCCGGATACAACACATCGACGCCGATTTGCTGGCAGCGCCGATTAGCAATAAAACGTAAATATTCTTTGAACATCCCGGCGTTCAGCCCCAACACCCCGCGCGGCATGGTGTCCTCGGCATAGCGGTATTCCAGCTCCACCCCTTTCTGCAGCAGGGCGCGGATTTCTTCGCGGAATTCCGGGGTCCACAGGTGGGGGTTCTCCATCTTGATCTGGTTGATTACGTCCACACCGAAATTGAGATGCATGGATTCGTCGCGCAATATGTACTGGTACTGCTCGGCGGCGCCAGTCATTTTATTCTGGCGTCCCAGCGCGAGAATTTGCACGAAGCCGACGTAGAAGAACAGCCCTTCCATGATGCAGGCGAACACGATCAGGCTGCGCAATAACTGTTGATCCGTTTCTGGCGTGCCGGTCTTGAACGCTGGGTTGGTCAGCACGTCAATGAACGGCAGCAGGAATTCATCCTTCTCGCGGATGCTGGACACTTCGTGATACATGTTAAAAATTTCGCCCTCATCCAACCCCAGGCTTTCCACGATGTACTGGTAGGCATGGGTATGGATCGCCTCCTCGAAGCCCTGGCGCAGCAGGTACTGGCGGCACTCGGGATTGGTGATGTGACGATAGGTGCCCAGCACAATGTTGTTGGCGGCAAGGCTGTCCGCCGTGGTGAAAAACCCCAAGTTGCGTTTGACCAGCAGGCGTTCATCATCGGTTAGGCCGTTGGGATCTTTCCACAAGGCGATGTCGGCGGACATGTTCACCTCCTGCGGCATCCAGTGATTGGCGCAGGCGGCCAGATATTTTTCCCACGCCCATTTGTACTTGAACGGAACCAGCTGATTTACATCCGCCTTGCAGTTGATGATGCGCTTGTCTTCCACGCGTATGCGGCCGGTGCTGGCGGAAGCGATGGTATAAGCATGTTCGTCCGCCGTTTCTTTGCTGACGGCGCCCGCGCCAACGTCCGAGTCAACGGCGGGCAAACGCAGCCCCATCGGCAGTGCGGCAGGCACCACTTCGTTTTCAAAAATTAACATATCTTCCCCATTCTTACTATTTAACCCATTCTTACTATTTAACTGTCCCGTACAAGGGCACGGCACACTGCGCCATTACTGGCAAGATTCACACTCTGGATCAGCAATCGAACACAGCTGCACATTGTCTTCTGTCTTCTGTCCTCTGTCTTCTGAAACCGCCACCGCATTCAGCGCGCCGGTGCGCGAGGTAGATTTCTCGGCCGAGGTCGCGCCCAGGGTGCGCAGGTAATAGGTGGTCTTCAAGCCACGCAACCACGCCAGCTTATAGGTTTCATCCAGCTTGCGGCCCGACACTCCGGCCATATAGATATTCAATGATTGCGCCTGATCTATCCACTTCTGGCGCCGCGCCGCCGCCTCGATCACCCACTGCGTCTCCACCTCAAACGCCGTAGCATACAGGCTGCGCAACTCGGCCGGGATGCGATCTATCTTGGACAGGCTGCCATCAAAATATTTCAGGTCGGCGATCATCACTTCGTCCCACAACCCCATACGCTTGAGATCCTTCACCAGGTAGCTGTTGATGACCGTGAACTCACCAGACAGGTTCGACTTGACGAACAAGTTCTGGTAAGTCGGCTCGATGCAGGCCGACACCCCGATGATATTGGAAATGGTCGCGGTGGGGGCAATGGCCACACAATTAGAGTTGCGCATGCCGTGCTGCCGGATGCGTGCACGCAATGTATCCCAATCCATGGCGGCGGAAGTATCCACCTCAACATAACCGCCGCGCGACTGACGTAGCAACTCCAGCGTGTCCTGCGGCAAAATGCCACGATCCCACAGGCTGCCGCGGTAGCTGGCGTAGCGACCACGCTCTTCGGCCAGTTCGGTGGATGCCAAGTAGGCGTAGTAGCACACTGCCTCCATAGATCGGTCAGCAAACTCGACGGCGGCTTGCGTGGCGTAAGGCACGCGCAATTCGTGCAGGCAATCCTGGAAGCCCATGATGCCCAAGCCCACCGGGCGGTGTTTGAGGTTGGAGTTGCGCGCCTTGGCCACGGCGTAATAGTTAATGTCTATCACGTTATCCAGCATACGCATGGCAGTAGTGATAGTGCGCTTAAGCTTATCGTGATCGAGCTGGCCGAATTTCTCATGCGGCTTCCCATCCTTGTCATACTGGGGATACAGATGTGCCACCAAGTTGACCGAACCCAGGTTGCACACTGCAATTTCTGAATCTGAGGTATTCAACGTAATCTCTGTGCACAAATTCGAGCTGTGTACCACACCAATATGCTGCTGCGGCGAACGCACGTTGCACGCATCTTTGAAGGTGATCCAAGGATGGCCAGTTTCAAACAGCATAGTCAGCATCTTGCGCCACAGATTCGCCGCCGCAACCTTGCGAAACAGCTTGAGTTCGCCACTAGCCGCTTTGGCCTCATAGCCCAGATAAGCCTGCTCGAACTCGGCGCCGAATTTTTCGTGCAGGTCGGGGCAGTTCGAGGGAGAAAACAAAGTCCACTCCCCGCCCTCCATGACCCGCTTCATGAACAGATCAGGTATCCAGTTGGCGGTATTCATGTCGTGCGTGCGGCGGCGGTCATCGCCGGTATTTTTGCGCAGCTCGAGGTATTCCTCGATGTCCAAATGCCAAGTTTCCAGATAGGCGCACACCGCGCCCTTGCGTTTGCCACCTTGATTCACCGCCACAGCCGTATCGTTGGCCACTTTCAGGAACGGCACCACGCCTTGCGACTTGCCATTGGTGCCTTTGATGTGGGCACCGAGGGAACGCACCGGCGTCCAGTCGTTGCCGAGACCGCCGGAATATTTGGCCAACAGGGCATTTTCCTTGATCGCTTCAAAGATGCCGTCCAGATCATCCGGCACCGTGGTCAGGTAACAGGAGGACAGCTGCGAGCGGAGCGTGCCCGAATTGAACAGAGTCGGTGTCGAGCTCATAAAATCAAAACTGGACAGCAGGTGATAAAACTCGATGGCGCGCGCCTCGCGATCGGCTTCTTTGAGCGCCAGCCCCATCGCCACGCGCATGAAAAACACTTGCGGCAATTCTATGCGCGCGCCGTCAATGTGCAGAAAGTAGCGGTCATACAAGGTTTGCAAACCAAGATAGCCGAATTGCAAATCGCGGCCCGCATCCAGCTCTTTGGCCAGGCGCGGCAAATCAAAATGCGCCAACTCTTCGTCCAGCAGCTCCGCGGCAATGCCACGCTTGATGAACACAGGGAAATACTCGGCGTAATGCGCTGCCATGTCCGCCTGGCTGACTTCCTCACCCAGAACTTCGCAGCAGATGTTGTTCAACAACAGGCGCGCGGTGACAAAGCTATAAGCCGGATCCTGCTCGACCAGCATGCGGGCGGACAGGATGGTGCACTTGCGCACCTCTTCCAGCGGCACGCCATCATACAAATCCTTCAGCGTAAGCTTGAGTATCTGTTCGGCGTTCACCGCATCGCCCAGCCCCTCACACGATGCCCTTATAAGTCCGGCCAGGCGCACCACGTCCAGCGGGCGGGACACGCCCTTGTCCTGCACATGTAGAACATGGGCCGGTGCGAGATCCTTCTTAATCTTGTCCCGTTCGCGCGTGCGCTCCTCGCGATACAACACATAGGTACGCGCCACATCATGTTCGCCGGAACGCATCAGGGACAACTCGACCTGATCCTGAATATCCTCGATATGCAGCGTTCCGCCATGCGGCTGGCGCCGCAACAGCGCGCCTACAACGGCAGCCGTCAATTGCCCCACCTGTTCGCGCACGCGCGCTGAAGCCGCGCCCTGGCCGCCATTCACGGCAATAAATGCCTTGGCCATGGCTATGGAAATTTTCGCCGGCTCGAATGGAACCACGGAACCGTTACGACGAATCACCTTGTGTTGATCAAACGGCATACTGGAAGAAACAGGGGTCTCGGAAAAATCTTGTGTGGGTATACGGGTGGATACCACACTATCAGTAGCAAGTAGCATACAACATCTCCCTTAAATAATTGGTCGGCGCCGGATCAGGCTCGCCAGATCAAGCAAAAATACTCAAAACCACAATATGTAGTGTTTTATTATTTTATTTTCGCTAATTGTAGTGCATCGTAAAATTTACGCAAGTGGTATTTCCATAAAATTTTCTTCTCGCGCAGGTGCGGCACTCCCGGAAAAAAATTGGCCACGCTGGCAGAGCTGAAGCCCGTAAGAAATCGTCAGGCCGCCGCCAGATAACGCGGCCAGTCAAAACAGGAGCCGGGGTCGGTCTTGCGCCCAGGCGCTATGTCGGCGTGGCCGACTATGTCGCGGATCGGGTAGGCGCGTTTGAGCCGTCGCGTCAACCGTATCAGCGCGACATACTGTTGGTCACTGAACGGCACGCTATCGCTGCCCTCCAGCTCCACGCCCAGGGAAAAATCGTTGCAGGCGGAACGCCCTCGCCACAGTGATGCGCCTGCATGCCAGGCGCGCTTATTGCAAGGCACGAACTGCACGATCCCGCCATCGCGCCGGATCAGGAAATGCGCAGAAACTTTCACCCCCTCGAGTTGCGCATAGTAGGGATGCTCTGCCGTATCCAGGGTGTTGGTAAACAGCCGGGCAATCGCCGCGCCGCCGAACTCACCCGGCGGCAGGCTGATATTGTGAATGACCAACAAGTCTATGCTGCTGCCGGGAGGGCGGGCATCACAGTTGTCCGTGGCAATCCGGCGCACCCCGCTGATCCAACCATAGCCTCCAACCTTCACCGTTTACCCATCCTTGTCCGTGATACCCAGCCGCTCCATGCGGTAACGTAAGGCGCGCAAAGTCACCCCCAACACCTTAGCGGCCGCAGTGCGGTTGAAACCGGTCTGTTGCAACGCCTCCAGAATGGCTGCGCGCTCGATGCTGTCCAGGTAATCAGTCAGTGGGTACTTGCCAGCCACCCCCTGCTGGCGCGGCGGCTCGCCAGCATCAGCAGGCATCAACTGCAAATCGACTGGCGTGATGACGCCGTTCGAGTACAAGGCCAGCGCGCGTTCGATGATGTTCTCCAGCTCGCGCACGTTGCCTGGAAAATCGTAATGGCGCAGCGCATGCATAGCTGGCGCCGCAAATTCAACCGCCGCATTACCACGCAGGCGCACCAGCAACTGGCTGGCCACTTCCGCGATGTCGTCGCGCATTTCGCGTAGCGGCGGCATATGCAGGGCAATCACATTCAGGCGGTAATACAAGTCCTGGCGGAATTTGCCCTGCTGCACCCGTTCCGCCAAGGCGTGATGGGTGGCGCTGATGATGCGCACATCTATCGCCTCCTCCTGCGTGGCGCCCACCTTGCGCACTTTTTTCTCCTGGATAACACGCAGCAATTTCACCTGCATGGACAGCGGCAAGTCCGCCACTTCGTCAAGGAACAGGGTGCCGCCATTGGCCACCTGGAAGAAACCATCCCGGTCCTTGTCAGCACCGGTGAAAGCGCCCTTGCGGTAACCGAAGAATTCGCTTTCCATCAAGGTCTCGGGGATTGCGCCGCAATTCACCGCAATAAAGGGCTGGTCGCGGCGGGCGCTTTTCTCCACGATCAGGCGCGCCGCCAATTCTTTGCCGCTGCCCGATTCGCCGCTGATATGCACTGGCGCCTGGCTGCGCGCCACGCGCTCGATCAGGTCGCGCACTTTTTCCATGGCGGGGGAGCGTCCCAATAAGGTACGCACCCCCTCCCGCACCGCAACAGTCGGTGGCGGCAATTTAAGCGCCGCCCTGACCAGGGCGCGCAACTGTTCCAATGCCACTGGCTTGGACAAGTAATCGAAAGCTCCAGCCTTGAGCACGGAGACCGCATTTTCCATGTTGCCGTGCGCGGTAATCACCGCCACCGGCACGTGCCTATGGTGCGCAGCGATGTGCCGCACCACCTCCAGTCCGTTGCCATCCGGCAGGCGCATATCGGTCAAACACAGGCTGTAGGATTTACTGTCCAGTTGCCGCAATGCCTCGCGCACATTGCTGGCGCGTTCGACCTCCAGCCCCATGCGCAGCAACGCCAGCTCGATCAGCTCCAATATATCTGGTTCATCATCTACCACTAGCACACGCGTCGTGGTGGACTGCCTGTCAACGCTCATCGCGCCCTCCAAACTCAATGCGGAAACAGGCGCCACCCTGCGCCCGCTGCCGGTATTCAATCACCGCCCCGTTCGCCTCGCACAGTTCGCGCGCAATATACAAGCCCAAGCCCGTGCCGCCGTCATCCGTGGTAAAAAAAGGCTCAAATAATTCATGTACGGCCTCGGCGGCAACCGCAGGCCCATCGTTACAGACCTCAAGCACCGTCCGACCATCGTCCTGGTGCCAGGCATGCAACTGCACGCTGCCAGCGCGCTTTTGGCAGTAACGCACGGCATTGCGGCACAGATTCCACAGCACTTGTTCGAGATGGCCGCGATCAAAATCCACCGTGCAGGCAGCGCTTGCCTCTATTGAAAACACCCCCTGCGGCATGCCTTCGGTATTATAAAATCCGTCAACAAAGAGCGGCAGCTTTTCGGTCAAATTACATTCTTCGCGCTGCACCCGGTCACGACGATTGAGCTGCAGCACATCCAGCACGATGTGGTTGAGCCTGGCGGCGTTGTCCAGAATAATCTGCAACAGCCGCTCCTGTGCCGGGTCGTGCTTTTCCTCGCGCAGCAATTCTGCCGCATAACTGATTGCTGACAGCGGGTTGCGCACCTCGTGCGCGATGTTGGCGGTCAGCCGCCCCAGCGCCGCCAGCTTGATCTGTTGCGCCTGCGCCTGCACGCGCTGCATATCCTCGACAAACACCACCGCACCCCAAAAACCATCTTGCTGCAGCGGCAGGAAACGCACGCGCGCCTGATGGCGGGTAAGCGGCAAACTCAACACCTCATAGCTGCGCTCGCGCTGCTGCCGCCAGGTGGCAAAGCGTTCCGCCAACAAAGGGACGCTCTCTTGCAGCGTGACATTGCCGCCGTCCGGAAAAGCATATCCCAGCAAACGCGCCACGCTCGGATTGTGTTGCCTGATTACGCCCATCTCATCCACCACCAACACGCCATCCGGCATGTCCTGGATCACCAGGCGGCTGGCTTCCGCTATGTTGGCCAGATCCACACCGCGCTGTGCTGCCAGTTTTTCGCTGGCGGTGGCATACTTGGCCAGGTTATGCGCCAGCCAGGCCACGGCAAAATAGGCGGCACTCAACAGCCCCGCCTGCGCGTATTGCGCAACTACCGCATCCTGCACCAGCACCGCGTAGGAATGCTGCAACAACATGGCGATGGAGGCCAGTGCCGCGAACAACAGGGTAATCCTGCCGCGACTGATCATGCCAGCCGCGACCAACGACACCAGCAGCAACATCCCCATGCCGCTCTGTATGCCCCCGCTGGCGTGCGACCACAGGGTCACACAAACAATGTCCGTGCCGACTTGAAATGCCAGTTGCCAATTGAAATATGGCCGACGCAACTTGATTGCCACAAGTGAAGCGAGCGCCAGTACCACATAGATGACGCTGGTGCGGAAAAATAATGACAGGTCGCTTGAACCCAGGAACAGGGCATCGTCAAACGCGCTTGCCAGAAATACGAACAGGCTGCCCAGAACCAGCCGATAAATATTGAACAGGTAAATTGAGCGCCACAACGCTCGCGTTGCGGGCGCAGCATAGGGTTGCGATGGCACGGTTTTCATTGCGTCGCACGCACGGCGCATGCTACGCCGCTAACTGATTCCAATTCCATTTCATCGGTGACACTGCGTTGGCTTCCTCGCTCGCTCCTAGCCCGTGCGTGTGCACTGTCTTCGTCGTTCGCGCGTCGCCGCCTTGCTTCACCTTCGAAATGGAACTGGAATGACATCCGGATTCATTCAGGCTGGTCTGCATGCGCGCGGCGATGCTCCTCGCTGCAATAGCGCTGGTCGCCGATCAGGATGCTTTCGTGCTGTGGCAAATGCACGCCGCAGTGCGCACAGCGCACCATGTCCTGCGCCTGACCGGACACGCTTGCATCGGGCGCATCATCCTTGCGTATCCGCTTGCGATAGGATTTCAGCAATAGGTAGATGGCTATAAAAATAGCCAGAAAAAACAGTATACGACTCATTCCACAATACTCCAAAAAACTGATGGGACTACTACCCCATGAACAGAAGGTTACAAAATTCTGGCCCTCCGTTACGGGTGAGGAGCATCCATCATGCCGTCATCTCCCCCAGCGCCGGGCATGGGAGGCAGGCCGGGCACGGCCCGTTGATCGCCCATCCCGCCTTGCGACACAAAAGTATCTGTATAAGCTCCCTGTCCTCCCTGCTCTGTGCCTGACCAGAACTGGGTCACACCGGCTCCCGGGAGCGGGATGTTGCGCACGATGTGCGGAGTGATGGAAAGCACCACTTCGGTTTTCTGCCGACTGTCCTGGTGGCTGCCGAACAACCGCCCGATCAGCGGCAATGAGGCCAAGCCCGGCAGGCCGTTAATGGAAGAGCGGTCTTCATCATTGATCAAACCCGCCAACAGCTGGGTCTCGCCATCCTTCAGCCGCAATAAGGTGGTCGCACTGCGTGTGCCGGTCTGGTAAACGACCGAGCCATTTTTGGTAGTGGTTTGCGTCCCCAGCGAGTTGACCTCCAGGCTCACCTTGATGGACACGTCCCCTTCCAGATAAATATTGGGCTCCACCTCCAGCTTGATGCCGGTGTCCACATACTGAACTATCTCCGCCGTTACCGAAGCACCGCCAGTCGTGGTGACCGTGCTGGTAATCACCGGCACACGGTCACCAATGTTAATCTTGGCTTTTTCGCGATTGCGCACCCGTATGCGCGGATTAGCCAAGATATTGACATCGGAAAACTGCTCATTGATATTAACCGAGGGCGAGGGCGATACAGTCGTGGTGGCGCTAGTAAAATTTTTCAATGCGCTTACTGTAAGGGGGAGGAGCACATTGGGATTGAGCACCCCGAACTGGGTGGGCGGCTGAATGCCCAGGTTAAGCAAACGATCCCGCTTGACTTCCAGCACCGTCACCTCCAGTAGCACTTCCGGCTCCGGCAAATCCTGGGCGGCGATAAGCTTTTCCGCCTGACGTATGATCTCCGGGTTATCGCGTATGACCATCATGTTCAGCCTGTCATCCACAAAAATATCCTGCACCTTAAGGATCGCTCTTATCATGTTAGTAGTCTGCTTGGGATCGGCATTGGCCAGATAAAATGTCCTCACCATCAATTCTTCATATTCTATGGTCTTCTGCGGTGTTCTTGGGTAGATAATCACTGTGTTTTCGTTGATAATCTTCCTGTTCAGTTGATTGGACTCCATCAACAGGCTCAGCGCATTATCAAAGGCCACATTCCTGGCAAAAATGGAGATGCGTTGATCCGGGTGCAAATCCTTGTCCAGAATGAAATTGATCGCGGTCGTGTCGGACAACACATCGAATACCATTTTAACCGGCGCATCGCGGAACTCAAGGGTAATAGGGTTGGTATATTGACGCAGCACGGGCGGCGTAAACTTGTTCCTGGCCTGCCTGTCCTCGATTTTTTTAAGCAGCGCCAGCGCGTCGCGCTGCTTTGGATTCTCCAGCAATACTGCGCGGATTTTTTCCAGCACGGCGGCCACCTCGCCCGCCTCAAGACCGGCGCGTGCGGCAGCCATTAACTCGGCATGCGCGCGCGCCTGCGCTATCTGGCTCAAACCCGCTTGTGCCCGCACATTGTCCTTGTCCAGCTTCAACACGCGACTATATTGCGCTTCAGCATCGGCCAGCTTGTCTTCCTTCATGCTGGCATCGGCCGACTGCAACAGGGCGTTGATCGCATTGAGGCGGCGGTTTATCAGCGCCATGCGGTATTGCGCGTTGTCCGGCGCATCCTTGGTGGCCTGCTGTATCTTCTCCAGCCCCTCCTCGATTCGGCCCTGGTCGCTCAACCCTATCCCTTCGCGATATGCCTGCTTGCCCGCGCAACCGGCGATCACAAGCACCGCAGTCACCGCCAGCAAGCGCCGCAGCAAAGTCAGCCCCGCATTCATATAGATATCCATGTATCAACCATCAAGTGTAATAGTGCACAACAATAACCGAACGCCACCGGAAAAGTCCACTCACTTCACCTATTTCGGTGGGGTATAAACAAAGCGCCACTCGGCATAGCTCAAACTGCCCTCGAACGCTTGGTCAGCCAGGCTGAAATTGCTTTTTTTCAACGTTTCATCTTGCGCCAAGCTGACCACCCCCATGAATCCGCCGCCTACCGCCGGCACCAGGCCCCACTTGGCTTCCCCAGTCATCGGGTCACGGTAAATTTTGCGCAAATAACGCTGCTTTGCCGGGTAACGTGGATCAAGCAGCAAATCCTCTAGACGCAACGGATAAACTTTCACCGCGCCGGGCGTATGCTGGTAAAAAAGACCAATCGCCCGGCGAAACTGGTTGCCAACAAACAGCAATTCCCGCTCCTTTTCCCGCTGTGCAATCTGTTGCCATACTTTGCCACCCGCCGTCAGCAGGACGCCCATGATGGCCACGGTAAACAGCAACGCCAGATAGGTAAAACCCCGCTCGGCTGCCGGAGTGCCTGCCATCCTCCGGCTACCAGTCGGCATATGGGGTTCCATCCCTGGCTGTTCCGGCGGCGCCGCTCTTCACGTCAAACAGCGCGCCCTTGCCGGTATCTTCCGGCGGCACCAGCACCCATGCGTCGCTGTTTTTTGCCACCGGGTCGTATGGAATTTTGCGCAAATATTTTTTTCTCACCAGATCATCCAGGGTATCGGGGTAGCGCCCGATATCGGCCCGATATTGATCAATCGCATCTCGTACCAGCATGAGATTTTCTTTCAGCACCGCCTCCTCCGCCTTGGTCACGCTATTGAAATAACGCGGCACCACGATGGCCAGCAGGATGCCGATGACGGTCATCACCACCAGCAATTCGATCAGGGTGAATCCACGTCTGGCCCGGGCCGGGCATTTGCGTGGCGCCGAAGGCAGGCTGGCGAGAGGGACGACATTACCATTCACGATACGAAATCCCATTAAGCCCGGCGTCCTTGCTCAAGGAAAAAACATCGAACACATCCTCGCCTGGCTGCGGGTCGTCCGGCGGGTTTTCGTAACTGCTCTGACCCCAAGTCTCTTCCGCTGCGACCTCAACATCCTCCGCCATTGGGTCGCGCGGCAGGCGGCGCAGAAAATAGATTTTTTTCCTTCTAGACTCTTGGCATCTTTCGCCCCTTCCGCCAAGATTGACAGCGTGGGAGGATACCCGGACTCATCCGCTTTTTTGATGATACGCCCCTCATCCACCGCCTGTTTGTATTCGTCAATCGCCGTGCGAATCTGGCGCAGCGCAAGGCGCAAGTCCTGCTCCTTGTTGCGTTGGGCAGTGACTTCCGCCATGGGCAGGGCGACCGAGGCCAGTATCGCGAGCACCGCGACGGTAACCATCATCTCGATCAGGGTAAAGCCGCTAGGGAAACGCAGATTAATCCGATTTCGTCGCAATA
>CAMTXD010000067.1:0-10669 GCA_947085625.1 uncultured Gallionellaceae bacterium
CACTGCGGGTGGGAGACAAATGGGTGCGGCTCACCCCCGGCATGGCGGTGACAGTCGAGGTCAAGACCGGCAAGCGGCGCGTGATCGAGTATTTCCTGAGTCCGCTGATGCAGGTTTCCAGTGAAAGTTTAAGGGAGCGGTGAGGCTGGATATTGGCCGGGATTGTTGGCGCTCGATAAACTGATTGCGCTCATCCTTGGGCACCCGAAAGGCAACCTCTGTTGTGCCGTCCAAAAACGTCTTGATTTGATCTAGGGTCCGTAGCTTCGCTTCTTCCATGTTGATCACCATGCCTCGCGTAATGACCGTTTCTGAACTTCAGCAATTCAAATTCAGACTCATTTCATATTGGACAAGGCTGGGGCTTGACAACTATCCTTGGTCTAACTACCATTTCAATGCCCTTGGAAAACCAGATGAACTGATGAGTCAACCTATGAATACTTGCGTTTAGGCAGGTCAGAGGATGCAAGGCAAGCTGCCTACCGCCAGTTATTCAAGCACCACATCGCTCAAAGCCGTATGGACGAAATAAGAGAAGCGACGAATAAAGCATGGATACTTGGAAATGACCAATTTAAACAGCGCATACAAAAACAACTTGAGAGACGAGTTGAGCCCAGTGTGCGGGGTGGAGATAGAAAATATGAGAAATTCAGAATCAATGGAGTCTGACTCTCATGGCACTGGCCATCATGGCACTGACCATCATGGCACTCATGGCATTTTGTTCTTGCAGCAGATTGAGAAATTGGATGGGCAAGAGAAACGCCAGGTTCTGCAATTGCTCGATGCCTTTATCGAGCGCGGCCAGCTCTAGCGCAATGCGCAAAACAAACAGACGGCCTAATCAGCCGCTAAAGGAGGGATGAAACTATGTTGAACAGACAGTATGAGCAGGTGATCGTCGAGAAGCTCAGGGCGCTTCCGCCGGAGCGCGTGGCGGAGGTGGAGGATTTTCTGGATTTCTTGCAAACACGCACCGAGGCGCATCAACTAATCCGTACGGCGGGCAAACTCGCGGAAGGGGCTTTCAGTAAAGTGTGGGATAACGAGAGCGATGCCGCTTATGACCGGCTTTGAGTTCGGCGATGTCGTGCTGGTGCCGTTCCCTTTTACCGATCAATCCACCGCCAAGAAACGTCCCGCCGTCGTCATCAGCAGTGCCGATTATCACCGGCAACGGCCAGACCTCATCATCATGGCTGTGACCAGCCAAGTGAAGCCGAGCCAGACTGTCGGCGAGGTGATTATCAAAGACTGGCAAGGCGCAGGTTTACTCAAGACTTCTGCCATCAAACCGGTGATTACCACCATCGAGCGCGGCCTCGTCATCAACAAACTGGGGCAGCTAAAAAATGACGATCTAGCAGCGTTGCGGCGTACCATTGCTAGCGTTCTGGGATAAGACAGGCTGCTAAAGGAAGTGGTAAAGAAGTCCGGCAGCGCCGGGCTTGGAGGGGTTCTCTATTTTAGTGGTTAATGAATAGAGTTGCCCTGTTCTTTCTAGGATCAATCGAGTACGGCCCCATTGATCGCGTCATGGGTCAAGACCTGATTGAGTTCAGTCGCTACAGCCAGTTGTCAGGCGCAGGCTGGGGCGACTGGGGAATGCTGGAGGGCGCAATGCGCACCACATCCGGCACGGTGGTTGATGCGGTGCTGAATGATTCGGGGCTGCGCGTGGCAGCGAACGATGCAGTGTGGGAGAGGGCGGCGTGATGAAAGGAAAACAGGATAAAAATGTGCCAATGCAAGACCCCGTCACTCGCATGCGATTGAAACCGGTACTGGGCCAGGTGGTTGGGTTGTTAGGAGCAAATAGAAATGTCCGGTTTTATAGCACATGAAATGTCCGCTTTGTAAACGCTAGCGACATGGCGGCGTGATGCCGTTTAGTCGTTCCCGTTTAGCTGCCTGGCGGACACAGGGGGGCGTAGCCCAGAGCTTGTTTCAACTCCTGTTTTGGCAAGTTGCCCCGCGCATCATACCCTGCCAGTTTGCGTGGTCCGTGGAATACCGCCAGCGTCCCGTCCACGTAGCGATGCACCCGCACTCTCACCTTGACGTAGTGATGCCGTTCACCATCGGCAGGTATCTGCAATTTCAGCCCGCCGAAGCTCACGCAATTGTCGTTACCGACAACCCGTTCATGCTGTTCGCACAATATCTCCGGCAATTGTCCGCCAATGTAGGGGATGAAAGCCGTACCGATTGCCGCCGGTGGCACGGCGAACTCGGCATTGTGCCGCGCCATGTATACCTGCTCCAGGTAGCGGTTCGCACCCGCCATATCGGTCACGCCCACCTTGGCCAATTCCTGCGGCAGCCGTCCCTGATGCGTCCTGAAGGCACGCTCTGAACGGCCACGAGCTTCGGGGAGAGCGAAGCGAGGGGGGCGGAGCCATGCGGCAATATGTTCAATGCCCAGTTGCTTGAGTGCGCGCCCTACTTGGGTCAACTGGGTCTTGTCTACCTTGCCACCTGCCTCCGGCGTGTAGAAATAATGACTGCCCCGGTCGGTGTAGAGCACGCTGAATAACCCATGACAGGCTACCGTCTGTCCGATACCGTGGAAGCTCGATGTCGTGCCTTCTTCATCGCAAAAGAACATCGACAGGTGATCTCCGGTGGCATCGTCCATCGTGACCACCAGATCCCAGCGATGACCGACTATCCATTCATGGTCGCTGGCATCCTGATGCACCATCATGCCGGGCAACGGTTCGCGGTCGCGCCTCAAACGGTGCTTGCCGCGCGCTTTGGATCGGATGACTGCACCGGCTTGCTGCAACTGGTTCTTGACCCAGGTGTAGCCGCGTTGTCCGCCGTGTTCACGGGCGTACCAGGTGTGGAAATGTTTGACGTTCCAGCCTGCGTGCTCTTTGCGATAGAGGTCTACCAGTCCCAGCACTTCGTCAACGGGGGCGCGTTTATGAGAAAGTTGCGTCATCCGCTTGTCGATCAGTCCGTCCATCCCGTCGGCCTCATAGCGGCCAATCTGCCGCCGAAATGTGCGGTCGCACACCCCGAGCAGCCGTGCTGCGTCCTCTTGCGTCAATCGTCCTTCTTGCCAGCCTGTATACGCTTCTTCGAATCTCATCTTCCGGGTCTCCTGTAAGTAACGTGCCCGGCTTAAAGGCGTTTCCATCTCTCACCCCTAAACCGGACATATTACGTGCTACAGAACCGGACATTTCATTTGCTCGCTACACCATCACGATAGCCGGTTGACTTTACCCGGCATAACCTTACAATCCCCATAGGTTCCGCTCGAAGATAGGTTCAGTCCAACAAGGTTTATCCACCGCCAATCAATGTGGTGGGTTAAATCAAGCTTGGGTGGGGCGGTGGATAAACGCTATTCGTTGGGCGTAAGCCAAGTTCGCGGCATCATGAAATCGAAATTAAGAGGCCGTGGTGAAAAAACCAGACATTCCACAAGATGAACAAGCACGACTAGAGACGCTTAGGTCACTCAATATCCTGGATACCCTCCCGGAAGAACGTTTCGATCGGCTGACGCGCTTGGCAAAACGGATGTTCGGGGTGCCGATCGCGTTGGTCGGTCTCGTGGATGAGAATCGCCAGTGGTTCAAGTCCAACATAGGCTTGGGCGCAAGCGAAACATCCCGCGATGTTACATTTTGCGGTCATGCGATTCTCGGTAACGAGGCATTCATCATCCCAAATACCCTTGAGGATCCACGCTTCGCGGACAACCCCGCTGTTTTGAACGACCCGAAAATCCGTTTTTATGCCGGATGTCCGCTTGCCGTGAATGGCTACAAGCTGGGAACGCTGTGTATTTCTGATATGACGCCAAGAAGCTTTGGCAAGGAAGATATCGAAGCGTTGCAAGACCTTGCATCCATGGCGGAACGCGAACTTGTGGCCGTTCAATTAGCGACGCTGGACGAGCTTACCAATATATCAAACCGGCGAGGTTTTATAGTTCTCGCTCAGCTCAGCCTGAACTTCTGTGTCCGACATAAAATTCCCGCAGCACTGATTTTCATGGACTTGGACAAGTTCAAACTCATCAACGACACGTTTGGGCACGCGGAAGGCGATGCCGTATTGTGTGCCTTTGCCAGACAGATGAAGAGTACGTTCCGTGATTCAGACCTTTTCGGTCGGCTGGGAGGCGACGAATTTGTCGCATTGCTCGGCGGTACTTCGAAGCAACAAGCAGAAAATGTCATCAAGAAATTCAGTCACTTACTGAAGAAGTTCAATAAAGAAGCAAATCGTGGGTACGATATTTCGTTCTCGTATGGCATCGTTGAATTCAATCCCGAGAAACACTGTGCAATCGAAGAGCTTCTGGCAGTTGGCGACTCGCTGATGTATGAAGTAAAAAATGCAAAGAGGTGACTTCGCTGTAGCATCAGGCGTCAATAACGAAGCGTATTGTGTCGGATGTTTAGCTGCATCCTCTTTCTCTTCTTGGCTTTGTGCGCCGCCTCACCTGCGCCGCCGTGCATTAGTCCGCTCGTGAAGTAGTGGATGCTGATGTCCGCTACCACAATCGAATATAATGTCCGCGCTCGCGCCGTCGAAATCCAAGGTTGCCTTATGAAAAGCAAAATTACCTGAATTTTGGCGGTATCCATAGCCTAGCAGCCTGTCTGGCTTAAAGGAAATCGGCTACAAAAGCGCCTGGCCGGTCCATATTTCGCCGCTTTTTTGACCAATAGAATGACTATTGGCCTGCAAAATCGTCAAAATCTGTCCTCCACGAAGATCGGTTCGCTGAGGCCGAGCAGGCTGGTCGCCAGGCTGACGCGCAGCATCTTCTGCCGGAAACCGGGTTTGAAAAAATACAGCAGCAACCATGGGATCAGGAACGCGCTGAACCAGATCAGCCAGACGTATTTCATGCCGGCCTCATTAGCGATCACTTGCCTGATGTTTGCCGCAGCACTCACCTGTGCCAGGCTGGGCTCGACCACACAAGAAGTAGTTGTACAACGGCACCCAGATCAGCGCGATGTACCAGCCATAGCCGTAACTCTCCGCCAAACCCAAGCCGAAGCTGGACCAACTGATCCACTCGAATCCGGGCAGCAATTTACGCCACGCGTCGTACATCGCATGCTGTGGAAAAACCAGATCGAACGTCACGCATAGCACAAAAGTGATCGTCAGAAACAGGCTGGTCGCATGGCCTACGGCCGTAAAAGAGATCCCTTGCTTCATGATTGTTCTCCTTCTTTATTTGATTCCGGCTCCAAAGTCATGCCGCATTTTGGACAAGTACCTGGCGATAACTGGCGTATTTCCGGGTGCATCGGGCAGGTATAGATGACGCCGCTACGAGCGGGATTCGATCCGTCCGCAGCGGTGTGTTGCCCGTGTCCGCCATGCCCACTGTGCCCGCCACAGCAAAAACGCATCATCAGAAAAAACAGCCCGGCAAACAGCAATAACGAAAGCAATCCTTCCATGGTCTTCTCCTTTTCTTGTTTCGTTCAGAACTACGCCCTGCCCGGTCGTAGATAACACCGTCATCATGACCGGCGGTAATGATGAGATTTTTCTGCCCCGACGGATGCTCGTGATCCATTGCCAACCTCAATCAATGCGGTTCCGCCAATCCGCATTGGCTAGTTAACGATCCGATTCCAGCTTTGTCTTGCGTTCCGTATATTCCTCGGAAGAAATTTCGCCTGCAGCGTAGCGGCGTTGCAACAATTCAAGCGGCGTTTCGCGCTGCCGCGCCTTGCTTTTCGGCGTTACCTCCGCCATCGAGAAGATGGCAACCACCAACACAATCCAGAACAGCCACCAAAATACATGCATGCCAAAAAATCCCATCCCGTCGTAATACATAGCCTACCTCCTCGTGGTTAGTTCGATACCTTGAGATACAAATCCCGCCGGGTCAAGGGAACAGCGTCAAGTCTCTCCCCTTTCTTTGCCGCAAGTATCTGGTACACGCCAACCTCCCCCTTTTCAAACTGCAGCGCGCACGCAGCCATGTACAGGCACCATACGCGGTAGGTGGCTTCGCTGACATGCTGCAGCGCTCCCTCCCGGCGCTCCTCCAGACGCTTCACCCAATGTCGCAGCGTGAGGGCGTAATGAGGGCGCAACGCCTCAACGTCAAGAATCTCAAAACGGGTGCGCTCCATCACGCGCTGTATATTGCTTACCGTGTCCAGCTCTCCATCGGGAAATACATATCGATTGATGAATTCAGTCGACAAGCTCTTTAGCCAGCCTGCTTCGTCACTGGTAATCCCGTGATTCAGAAACAGTCCATCTGGTTTCAGCAAACGATGGGCCGTAGCAAAATAAACGGGCAGATTTTTGAGCCCCACATGCTCGAACATTCCCACGCTCGCGATCTTGTCGAACCGCGCTTCACCTTCCAGGTCGCGATAATCCTTCAATTCCAGCGTCACTAATTCCTGCAACCCTTCTTCCTGAATCTTGCACAATCCGTATTCGTACTGGTTGCGGCTCAGGGTGACGCCATGAGCGTGTACCCCGTAGTGCCGTGCCGCCCAGCGGATCAGCGCACCCCAGCCGCAACCGATGTCCAGCAAACACTCACCCGGCTTCAGGCGCAGTTTGCGGCAGATATGCTCCAGCTTGTTCTCCTGAGCCTGATCCAGGCTTTCGTCGTGATGCTCGAAGTAAGCGCAGGAATAAACCATTTGCCGATCCAGCCACAGGCTGTAGAACTCATTGGAAACATCGTAATGAAACGCGATGGCGTTGCGGTTGGTGTTTTTCGAGTGCCCACGCCAACTGCGCAACCTTGATAATGGCGCCCGCTGCATGGGGGATGCTGTTGCACTCATCTCCTGCCCTGAACTGCCCTTCAGAAAGAGCGCACTACTTACCAGAGCGGCTTTCTCGCGAATAGAGAAACTCAGCGACTGGAGGTGATCCTTTAACCTGAGGCTGGCGTAGATGTCTCCTTCCAGACTCACATGCCCCGCAAAATAAGCCTCGGCCAAGCGCAGTGGATCGCGGAACAGGATGAGGTCGCGCAACGGTTGCGCATGGTGAAAAATCAAGGTCGTCTCGGGCGAGTCTGCGCCAAACCTTAGCGTCTCGTCGTTCCATAATCTGACCGCCAGGTTGCCGTTGTAATCCTGAAATATGCATTGCAGGATGCGTTTCGCCCTGCCTGCCTCAACGACATCAGTAATGACCAATTCCGTCTGCTCTCTACCCATGTCCACGAACCTCCACCAAATAATGTTGTAAAAGCTGCACTGCAAAGTTGAATCCGCCGTTAGTTAAAAACAGGCGAGCATCGCACGAATCAAGATACTCCGACCGCTTCGATGAGCTTGCATATTGCATGACCGTCGGGAATCCCATCCGGCAGGTTTTCCCATTGCGCCAGTGCGCTTTTCATCCTGTTTTGCAAGGCAATCAACTCCGCCAGGTCGTGGCTTTTTTCTTCGATACGCCGCCGAATAATTTCCCGCACCATCGGACAAGGTGTCTTGCCTTGGTAGCTTTTTTTAATAATTTCGGCGATTTCTGCCAAGGTAAATCCCAGGCGCTGCGCTTGGCGAACGAATCGCACGCACTTCACGTCGGCAGGGCAAAATTGCTTGTAGTTGTTGTCCGGGTTGCGTGTCGGCTTGAGCAAACCAATGCTCGCGTAATAGCGGACGACATCGGGCGTTACCCCAGCCAGCCTGGCTAGTTCGATGACAGTCATTTTTTATGACTGGTGGATTCAAGTTCGAACTTGAATCCACCACTCCTTGATCCTGCACGTTCGTGTTCGGGGGTCATGTTTCCCTCCAATTATTTCCAGACGTTCAGTGACGACAATCAATTGAGGGCTTCAATCAAACAGAAACCCTGGATAGGCAGCGTGTCATCAGTCCTGCTTTAAGCGCTGGTCTATCTCGGCCTCAGCCGCCAGCCAGTCTTCCTGTTCGCAGCCCTCTGCGAAGCCACGGCACTCAGCCTTGCAATAGGCGGCAGTAGCAATCATATTGTGCCGCTCCTCCGGCGAAACATCGCTGCACGGCGCACCCGCATCGGCACCTTCACTGGCCGCTGCGCAGCACCCTGCTTTAAGGGCACCTCTAAAAATCCAGATTTCATCCCAACTGCTGCGTTGCGCGAAAAATTTCTTGCTTACATATCAAACATATGCGGCGCGGCGAAATTTTTCCCGCGCCTTGCATTTGGGCGAACTCTGAATTTTTAGAGGTGCCCTTTACTTGATGTGGTTTTGTCAGCTTGTTTCATGTCTGCTCCTTAATGTTGGTTGATTCGCATTACATAATCGGGCAATGTCATGCACCGCCCGTCCTCACCCGCCAGCAGCGTACTTTCGTCGCTCCGGTTGCGTCATGATCGACCTGTGCGTAACACACAGGTCAATAGCGTGATCAGTTATGTTCAACAAGGCTCATCTAAAGCAGCCGCGCTGTGCCCGTGGCGACACCAGACACAGGTGCAGTCGATATGCTCACAACTGCTGCCCTTGCGACTTGACTGGTATCGTCCCCGCGCCCAGAGCAGCAGCGCGCGATGTAGCCATGATGGCGCATACCAAATCCCCACAGCGTGTCCTGAAACCCAGCCCGCGCAGAATTTCCAGCACGTCTCTTTCCGTTGACCAATTCTCCAGACCTTGCGGATCGCCCTGAAAACGGTGGCCCACCTCGCGCTGCGCCTCATGCACCGCCACACGCCGCCCAGCTTGGGCCAGGGTGATGGCGGCGGCCAGCCCCGCCGGCCCCGCACCAGCGATCTGGACGATTGCATCTGTCCCAGCTTGATCTTGATCCAATAACAGCATGACTTAATCCCGAGTTGCGAACGTTGCATCGGCGAATCAGTGCTTCTTGGCCTACCACATACGCCATACCCTAATACGTCATACCCTAGAAATAGTAGACACACGGTTAGGCTTTTCGTATCGAACTACGAGACGCGGTGCATATGCACCGCTGCCGATTGCCGCCAAGTCAAATGTTCATACGCCCCTGTCCAATAGAGTCCTATCGAAAAACCGAACAGCAACTCCTCCAGCGGGATGCCATAAATGACGATTCCCGATAAGGTATCGAGATTCCAGACCTGCTCGATATAGCCGGGCGCCGACCACTTGAGCCCCAGCATGAAAACGAGGTAGAAGCCGAGAAACAAGCCCCCGCCGACTAGCGTCTTGACCTTAAGATCGGGGCGGCACCACACAGCACCCATGCCACCTGCAATCAAGGCGATGATGCCGGGGTAGATCGCGTTCCATGGAAAGAAGTACAGCGCCAGGAATACCGCAAAAGGCAGAAACAATATCTGGCGATGATAGCGGTGCTGGCGGGACTGCCTTTCCTCAGCGGGAACCGGTTGCAGGTTCTGGCGGGTCAGCGCGTTGTACATCACCGCGCCCACCCCACCGATGGCGAAGCAGAAAATCAGGCTTTCGATATCGAAGCCGGTGGTTTGCGCCAAATCAAACAGGCTGGGCGGATTCCAGTATTCCGGTACGAACAGCGGTTGAGTCAGTCCGAAAGGGGCGGTCAGCGCACTGGACCACAGCATGATGCGGCGGTAGTTTGGAAACAGCGCGTACAACAGCAGCCACGGCAGCAGAAAGGCACTGGACCAGGTCAGCCAGACGTAATGCATAGCACACCACCTATTACAACGGCAGCTGGATCAACGCGGAATACCAGGCCGACAGCCCGGGCATCGTCCGGTAAAGTTGTACATAAAGGCATAGAGAGCGCCGATCACGAATCCGGTAATCAGAATGCCGGATAAACCATAGAAGAACCTTCCAACGGTGAGTGATCTGATACTTGCCGGGCGCAACAGATTAAGATCAATGCCGTGAGCCCAGGCGCTGACAAAATCCAGCGCGGCATCCGGCCAAAAAGTTAAGGCCGTTAAACAAATGATGTTAAGAATGGCTGCGGACAACGCCAGGGCGGCGCCGGTTTGCCACGGGTTAAGTTTGTTCATCGCATTTCTCCTTTTTCGTAAGATTACACATCATCGTCCTTAATCACCCGGCACGCACCCTTGCAACGGTTATTTGGCCGGCATGGATGCGCGCGTCTCTTCGCGCTGCATCATCTGATCCATCATCATTTCCATCATGTCCATACGCATTTCCATCATGTCGTGACCTTTCATCATGTCCCCGCCCATCATCATTCCATCCTGGCCACCGCCACCTTCCATTTTTTTCATGCCGTGCAGCGTCATCATGCCTTCACGCAAAGTTTGCATGTGCTCCTGCATCATCTTCTGCCGTTCTTTGGGGTCATTGGTCTGGCGGATTTTCCCCATCTGGTCTTGCAGTTTCCGCATGGTTTCCTGCGCCCGCTTGATCTGCGGATCAGTAGCCGACTCGGTTTCGACGGATTTGGCGCCAGCAGCTGCGGCGGCCTTGGTATCCGTCGTTTTTTGAGCCTTCTCGGGATGATGCGCATCATCGGCGTAAAGCGACGTCGCCACCAGCGACAGGCAAGTGGCAGCGGTCAGGATCGTAATTTTGTTCATGATTCAATCTCCTATCAGATTAAAAAGTAGGTCCATCGTCATATTCACTGTGAATTTTCATTAGCCTAAGCGCATATCCAGCTTGCCACACTGAAACAGAATTCTTGCCCGATAGTTATTGAAGTTGCGAAATCCTCTGGCGTTAGCTTTGATCAGCTGGATGACACTA